>MHRX01000057.1:38815-39637 GCA_001822655.1 Candidatus Taylorbacteria bacterium RIFCSPLOWO2_01_FULL_45_15b | reverse complement strand
CGACAATTTAGATGCTGATGCTTATGTTATGACGCATTTAATGCGTCCGAAGACTCCAGCAGGATCTCCTGTTTTACCAGGCACAAAAAGGCAGCGTAAGTGGATACTTTATGTATGTGGTTGGGTTTCGAAAAAGAGAGTGTTGCGCGAAGGTGTGTATCTTCCACCTGGTGCAATATCAGAACGTGGTAGAGAATGGTTTGCTTATCGTGCGCACGAAATAGAATTTTACAATAGGAATTTAAACGGACTCGACTCAATAGCAGATTTGCTAAAAATAGAATCTGCGGATATTGAGTTAGATGCAGAGAAAAAAGGAGATTTAAATCTCACCCGAGTCGATACTTTACGCATCGGCTATGATCTCGTCGGACGCGGTGTTTTACAACAAAAACACCTCGATTATATTAAGAATAAAATGCATTTAGATGGAGAGGTAAGCCCATTTTTACATTCCAACCAGTCAATTCATGTTCTTAAGTGGCTCCTTGAGAAGAAGATCATCACTCCTCAAGAATATAGTGAAATGGGGCAAAAAATACCCGAGACGGAGTTTGAAGGTTTTTGATAGCAGACGGCTAAAACAGTTTATTACTGGTAGCCTTGTATTGTGCCTCCGCCTCTTTGATTCGGTTTTTTGAAACCTCAATATAGTCCACCTTATGCTTTTTGAACAAATAAACATCTTCATTTTTCTCAATTCCAATAAATTTTCTCCCTTCTAAAACTGCAGAAACAAGAAAGCTACCGCTACCGCAAGTATTATCTAAAACAACTTCTCCTTCTTTCGTGAAGGTACGAATGAGATAGCGGCCGAGTTCC
>MHRX01000057.1:15503-38809 GCA_001822655.1 Candidatus Taylorbacteria bacterium RIFCSPLOWO2_01_FULL_45_15b | reverse complement strand
TTTTGTGTAGGATGATAAACTTCACCTTCACTCTCGGCAGTTTTGAAATAGACAACGTCAGTAGGATACCTCTCGCCATTGCTTTTTACCTCAACAGTTTTGAAATCACCGTAACTTCCGGTAAATTGATCTTTCCTAAAACCTTTATTATAAGGTTCGCCGTAGGTCATCTGTGGATTATAAGCGGGCTGGCTTTTATAAAAAATACAAATGTCTTCGTGCTTGCGAAGTGGTTGCTTCTTCGCGTTCAAAAAATTAGTCGGTTTTGATTTAACCCAGGTGATTTTGTATTTAAATAGTCTTGGATTAGAAAGCATAAGGTTCGCTGTAAAGAGCCCTTGCCCTGTGAGGGCTATAACGCCCTTATCTTTTATAATACGTTCGTAGTGAATCCAAAGTTGATCAATGGGAATGACACTATCCCAATGATTTTGCGTAGTTCCGTATGGTAGATCACACAAAATCATATCTATTGATCTTGCTGGGATTTTTTTCATCACTTCCAAACAATCCCCCTTGATAACTTGATTTGCAAAGTTGGAGATTGCCATTTCGCTAATTTTTACCGTTTTCGGTTTTATTTCTTCTGTGCCTAGATTTTTTCGTAAATACCAAAGGCAATAAGTGTTTACTGGCAACCCTTCCTGTTGCGCGCGTTGTTCTAGCTCAAGGTAAGAGTCGGTTCCGAGTAAGTTGCGTAACTCATTGCTTCCAAGATCAGCTATGCTTTTATACAAATCTATATTTCTCTCGCCAAAAGCCAAAACAACGCCCTTCGCTTTTGAGTCTGCCTCTTTGTAGTCAGAAAAATAGACTGCTTTAAAGATTTGGTTGCTTGCCATGCTTATATCATAGTATGATACTCATATAAACAGAAGCTTACTTATCCACATGGGCAACAAAAAAGAAAATGACCACTGCGGCTCTAGAAATTTTGAGGAAAAAGAAGAGAAAATAGTCGAGTTGACTAAAAACTCTGTGCAAATTGCGTACCCAATCTATTGGGAAGGCTTGAATTTGGTTAAAGATGTCATAAATCTTCTGATTGATGATGCAACCAACTGTCCGGACGACAGCAGAAAAAAATTTAGCATGGCATATTTAATACTAATCAATCGTTCTGTGCAACACATAGAAAGCATTCGTTTGTTGACGGAACGAGGACTCTATGGAGATAGTTTTGTAATTATGAGAAGTCTCATGAGTGATTTATCGATGATGCAATATTTGCACTTTCATCCAGAATTACTTGATCTGTTTCTAAACGAGAAACAAGAAGATTACCAAACGAATAAAAAATTCACGAAAGCTTTTAGTGAAGGTGCAGTTGAGATCGATTTGGTGAGCAGGGGCGCGACGCCGTTTGGGTCAGCATTTAAAACATTGAGCAAAGCATCTCACGCGAGTGCATTCGGTTCACAGCTATATGGTTCCAGAGGTGATAAAGACGGACAGTATCACCTAAATTACGGACCGAAATTTCAGCCGGAGAAAGCCCTGATGCTTATAGATATTGTGACTAGTAGTCATTACGATCTAGTAACAATTGTTTTATGGCATCGATACCATGCGAAAGAGGAAATTGAAACGGAGGCATGGGATAAGGTTAAAGATGATTTAAGAAAATTGAAGGATAAAGTAGGGGTGCTGAAAGACGCAGCCAAGGAGACAATCAAAGTGTTGTGGCCAGAACTTACAAAAGAAAAGCTTTAGGATAATCAACTTCGTTTTGCCCTTTGTCTGGCTTCAGCTTTGGTACCTCAAACCATTCAGGATGAACTTTGAAGATAGCCCTTAATTCCTGTATACTTTTATCAATATCTTCGAATTTGAGCCACTTCCTATGTTCAAAATTGCAGAGACCGTGCCCGCCATATAATCAAAACTGCCCGCTAAGCGAGCAGTTTTGATTATTTCTTCACCTCCTTATGCACCGTCTTTTTTCGGCACCATTTGCAAAATTTTTGGAGTTCGATTTTACGCTCCACGGTTTTCTTGTTCTTTCGAGACCAATAGTTAATGCGCTTACAGGTTTTGCAGGCGAGTTTTATAAGTTTATCTTGCGACATATGGGTTTAGTTACAGAACGAAACTATAAGGGAATCTCATGAAAAATGCAACCTTTTCGCTCTTTAGAGGTAGATTCTCCGCATAAGCGGGTTAAGCTGGGTGACGATTTCGTAGTGGGATGTCGCGCTCGCTTCCGCCATTTCGTAGATATTGCCAAGAACCGCATCAATAAGCACAACCTCATCAAGAACAGCGACATTGCGAAGATCGGTGCAATCAATAATGATCATATCCATCGAAACCCGGCCCAACACACGGCAGGACTGGCCGCCGATAAATACCGACCCAACGCTCGAGAGTGAGCGACGGAACCCATGCCAATACCCTACGGGGCAAATTGCAAGCATGGTGTCGCGCTTCACGGCCTCCGTTTGGTCATACCCGACCGTGCTTCCCGCGGGTATTTTTTTTACTTCCGAAATGATCGTCTTCCAAGAAAGAATGGGTTTCAAAGAATATTTCTCATGCAGGGAGTGCCGGGTCTCAAGCGACGGCCACAGGCCGGTAAAGCCTATTCCGATGCGGACCATATCAAAATGCGCTTCAGGGAAAAGCAATGCTCCTCCGGTCGCGGCGGCATGCTTCGTGACAGCGTGACCGATCCCCTCTTCGATCTTTTTCGCCATCTCCTTAAAAAGATCAATCTGGCCGAACGTCGACTGAGGCGCAGCTGGATTTTTTGCCGAAGAAAAATGAGTGTATACGCCTTCCACTTTTAAGCGTCCGGATTTTTCCGCTTCACGGAGGACGGAAATCAACGATTCCATTTCATGCACCATGAAGCCCTGGCGATGCATCCCCGTATCGAGCTTCAGATGGACTTTGAGCGGCACCTTATTTTCTGAAACACCCATCATCCGAATATGATCATGGGATGAGATGGTAAATGATATGTCCTTTGAATGAGCTTCTGAAAATCGTTCGGGAAGCGTGTACCCGAGCACTAAGAGGGGTTTTTGAATTCCGTCTTTGCGAAGCGCTTCAGCCTCGACGACAGAATCAACGCCGAAAAAATCCACGCCAAACGCATCGAGGTTTTTCGCGTAATCAAGAATAGAGTGGCCATAGGCGTTTGATTTCACGACCGCCATCAGCTTCGTCGAGGGAGAAATGATACCGCGGAAAAGCGAATAGTTGTGCCGCAGAGATTCAATGCTTATCTCGATCCATGTTCGAAGTCCGTTATGCTGGGTCATTCTCTGAAGTATAAACTACTTGGAAAAAAATTCTACGCAATAGACGTCTTTTCTTCTGCCACTGTGGTTCCAATCAAGAATTACATCAACAAATATTTCTTCACCTAACTATCTTTTACGATCGTAGAAAATAGTTAGGCAGTAAAAACCATGCTCAATCCATATTAGTTAGCGAGTTCGCTCTTTCTTTATTTTAATGCGGCTTTACCGGCAAAGAGTGCTTTCTTTCCAAGCTCTTCTTCGATGCGGAGAAGCTCATTGTATTTGGCAGTCCGTTCCCCACGACAAAGAGATCCGGTCTTGATTTGTCCGGTAGCGAGCCCCACGACAAAATGCGAGATCGTCGCATCTTCTGTTTCGCCGGAGCGGTGGGAAATCACCGCAGTCATTCCAGCGTCGTGCGCCATCTTTACCGCATCTATCGTCTCGGACACAGTGCCGATTTGGTTTAATTTGATGAGAATCGAATTGCCCGCCTTCTCTTGTATCCCCCTTTCAAGTCTCTCAATATTCGTGACAAAAAGGTCGTCCCCGACAATCTGAACCTTTTTCCCTATCGTCTTTGTTAAAAGTTTGTAGCCATCCCAGTCATCCTCGGCCAAACCATCTTCAATAGAAACGATCGGAAATTTTTTGGCCCAATCGGAATAAAATTTCACCATTTGCTCGCTTGTTAAGGATCGTTTTTCGCTCGCTAGATAATACTTGCCGTCTTTATAAAGCTCGCTCGCCGCGCCATCAATCGCGATAAATATATCCTTGCCTCCCTTATATCCTGCCTTTGCTATCGCCTCAAGGATTATTTCTATCGCCGCAGTATTTGACGGTAATGAAGGCGCGTAGCCCCCCTCGTCTCCAACAGACGTATTGAGTCCTCGCGCGTGAAATATTTTTTTCAATGCATGAAAAACTTCCGCGCCGTAGCGAAGCGCTTCGGAAAAAGAAGGCGCTCCGAGAGGCATAATCATAAATTCCTGAAGATCAGTGGAATTCTCGGCATGCTTTCCGCCATTCAAAATATTCATCATGGGAACCGGAAGAGAGAACGGCGCCTTCGTCTTTGAAATATTTTTAAAATATTTGTACAGCGGAATTTTTTCGGCTTTCGAGGCGGCGTGGGAAAACGCCATCGAGACACCGAGAATCGCGTTCGCTCCAAGCGCGCTTTTATTTTTGGTGCCGTCGAGGGCAATCATCGCGCTGTCGAGCGTTCGCTGGTCAAAGCTTTTGCCCTTTATTTTTTTCAAAATCATTCCGTTTACATTCGCGACCGCTTTTTTTACTCCTTTGCCGCCGTACCGCTTTTCGCCGTCCCGAAGCTCTACCGCTTCGTGCGTACCCGTGGAAGCGCCGGACGGCACTGCGGCACGCCCCATTGCGCCGCCCTTTAGCCTCACATCAACTTCGACAGTCGGATTTCCGCGCGAGTCTAATATTTCCCTGCCTTTGATACTTAGAATTGTATGCATTTCAAAATAATTAATAGCCAATGTGAGACAATCTACCATACAAAGAAAGTCTCTGACAACAAAAAATCTCTTCGCGCTCAAATCAAAAAACCTCCGAAAAAAGTGACGCGCCAAATTCAATGACTTTCACGATCCATGGTCGGCGCGCCCATTCGTGTGGATCCACTTCTCTCGAACGCGTCAAGTCGTCGAGAAAATGGCCTTTAACTGCTTCGGCAAATTCTCTATTCGAGGAAAGTGCGGTTATCTCATAATTATAACGAAGACATATATTATCCAGATTTGCGCTTCCAACAGAAGCCCAAGCCCCGTCAATCACGAATGTTTTCGCGTGAAGCATAGACGAGCGATACCGAAACACCCTCACGCCTGATCGAAAAAGAATATGAAAGAGATGCTCGCCTGCCTTATCAACATAAAAATTGTCTGATCTTTCCGGAAGCAAAATCCGCACGTCAACACCGCGGCGAGCCGCTCGACACGCCGCTCGTACAAATTTTCTCGGCGGGACAAAATACGGTGTTGTCATATATGCATAGCCCCGCGCTTTTCTTAGGGCATTTACGTATCGGTAATAAATATGCCGATATCCGTGTTTCGGCGCATTCGCAACGAGATTAAAGCCATCCCGAGTCTCAAGACCACCCCTAAAGGGAGCGAATCTACTATCACGCGCGGTTCTCCACATCGCTTCAAAAAGTGCAACGGCCTGCTCAATAAAGGAAATTTCGGTAACAGAAAGATGCGTGTCCCTCCACAATCGTTGGTTATCATTAATACCCACTCCCCCGAGAAATACTTCTTTTCCATCTATTATTGCGAGTTTCCGATGATCGCGGTGAATCCAAAGTGACATGTGATGAACGCGCCACGGACTGATGTGGTTAAAAAAAACCACATTCACTCCGGCACCGACAAGCTCGCGATGAAGTTGTGAATTAAAAAATCCATAACTGCCGGCGGTATCGCAAAGCAGTCGAACGGCGACACCTTCGGACGATTTTTTCTTAAAAACCTCCGCAAATTCTCGCCCAATCGGCGTGTCGGCAAATATGAATTGCTCAAAATCAATACTATTTTTTGCCCCCCGCACGGATTCAAGTAGAGCATTCCACGCTTCCGGCGCGTATAAAAAAAACTTCCACGGTTTGGCCTGCATGGCGACATAGTAGCAGGTTTCCAAAAAAAGCGTCTTCCCGACGATTATCCGCGATTGGTGCGACTATTCGATATACTCTAATGATTGACCGACAACAAGACCGTTTTCGAGGGCATACCCCGCGCGCGTTTCTAAGACATAACGCGCTAACTCCTGTGGAAAAAATACTTCCGGATATGACTCGGGCTCTACAGAAGCACGGATATCGACGATACGGAAATCTCGATCAAGCCAAATAATATCAATGGCAAACCGCGTATCTTTCATCCAAAAACCATATTTACCATCGTCGTCAAAGACAAAAAGCATTCCGGCATCGGCCGCTATTGCAGGCCGATTACCGAGACCGATCTGCCGCTCGACCTCCGAATCCGCAATAATTAGACGAAGAAAACTATCGCCTATTTTGAATCGCGACCCTTTTGGTGTTTCGAGAGGAGTGGTAGATGGTGTCGCCAGAGACGCCCCGGAACCTTCATCAATAAATTTGTCATCGTCATCGCTCGTAAATCTGGCGCGATTTTCCTTCAGGAATTCATTCCCCGCAAATATGACAATGGTGGCTATAATGACAAGTCCACCCGCCGCGATAACAAAATATTTTTTCATGCGAGATTCCGCTCCGATTCAAAACATTTCTGCGCTTCAAAAGCATCAACATCGGATACTGTGGCTATCGGATGCCAAAATTCAGTTGGAACCGCGACGACAAAGTTATCTTTGACAAATTCATTTAGCATGTCAGTAAGATAGTGTTCGCGACCCTCGGCAAAAACAACCTTCGCATAATAATCAAGAATTGTTTCAGCGAGCACATAGACGCCGATCGCCACGAAATTTGAAGTGGGCACTTCAGGTTTTTCTACGATTGAACGAACCCTCATGTCACTATGCTCGATGACACCAAATTTTTTTGGGTCTGGCGAATGAAAAGCAAGTATTGCATTATCATGATTAAGGCATTTCTCGACACTTTCTTTGTGGTGGAGATCGTCCGCATAACACACCAAAAAACGCCCCGCGCCTTTCAAATGATCGCGGCACATAAAAAGAGCGTGTCCGGTGCCCTTCTGCTCTTCTTGAGAAACGTACGTAATATTTCTGCCGTTCCACCGACTTCCAAACTTCTCGCGAATCATCGCGCCCTTGTATCCAATAACGACAATAAGCTCCGTGATGGCATCAGGTAAAAATAAAAAAACGTGCTCCAAAAGAGTCCTGCCATCTACTTCAACAAGCGGTTTCGGTCTCTCGTCGGTGAGAGGTCGAAGTCGAGTCCCTTTTCCTGCCGCTAAAATTACAGCTTTCATAATGAGAAGTGACGAGCAAAATCTTACTTGCCATCAGAATTATCCGCTTCAAAAGTAAGTGCGCAGGAATTCATACAAAACCGCCGACCGGTTGGTTCGGGACCGTCCGCAAATACATGGCCGAGATGCGCGCCGCATCGAGCACAAATCGTTTCCGTTCGTTTCATCAAGAGGCCGTTATCCGGACGAGATTCAAGGTGCGCATCATCGACCGGCTTATAGAAAGACGGCCAGCCTGTTCCCGAATCGTATTTAGTTTCTGACGAAAAAAGCTGGAGCCCGCAATTTGAACAGCGATACTGGCCTTTCTCGTGATTATCCCAAAATTCACCGCTAAAGGCGGGTTCCGTGCCTTTTTCGCGAGTTACGTGATATACGTCTTTCGGCAAGATTTGTTTCCATTCTTCGTTGGTTTTTTTGATTTTCTCCATAAAGACAGTATACCAAATAGAATAAAATCAGCAGAAGTTGTGAGAATCAGATGCTCGCAAGCTCTCAACTTCTCCACTCCTTACGAGGTATTATTAGCTCACAACGTTGCACTTAGAAATTGAATGTAGGATCCCGCCTTGATTATTCTATAAAAAAACGCATCTTTCGATGCGATTTCCAAAAAATTAACGACCGCCAATATCCTCCATAGAACCACTTTTACAACAAATAATCCGCGCCGCACCACGAGATAATTCCCTTGTCGCGATACACGTTCCGAGATAGCGCGATGCGAGGACGGACGGAAAATATATCCCATATTCGTAGTGTGTCACAAATATTACAAGTTGCGCGACAGATTTGCTTAGAAATTCGATAGCAAGCAATCCTTTATGCTCGGAGAGAACGCCACTATCAGTTTGCAGAAATTCCTCCGCAGTAAAAGCGATGTTAAGGTGCTCTTTTAAAATATCGGCAGTTTCCAATGTACGCTTTGCTGGCGAAGCAACCATTATTTTTTTAGTATGCCGCTTTATGCGCTTTGCGATAAGCTTTGCGAGACGATTGATCTGTTCGCGGCCAAATTCAGTCAAACGACCGTCAGATCCGTATTCACCATGCCTCACGATAATCAGTTTTACCAACTTCGTTTTTGGATGCTTCGCTTTCATAGGGTGTTTTTCTAGGCTAGAATCTCTCATACAATATGTAAATTGTCAATGTCTTTTACATCTGCTAATATTCACTGATCATGATTATTCTTGGCATTGAAACATCTTGCGACGAAACTTCGATCGCGCTCATAGAAGTTGGCGTACATCGAGAAAACATCACGGAGATAACAGTCCTTGCCCACATGACCCATTCGCAGATTGAGGTGCATGCACAATACGGAGGTGTTTTTCCCGCACTCGCTAAAAGAGAACACGCAAAAAATCTTATTCCTATTTTTAAGAAAATCCTCGAAACCGCCAACATCTCTCACTCCACCACACATACTTCAGACAAAAAAGTGTACGATATATCGTACACTTTAGAGGAAAGTAAAAAAATACTGGAGCGGGAGCCGGAGCTTTTACGACAGTTTTTGGAATTTATCCCTCATATTGAAAAACCCCCTATCGACGCAATTGCCGTTACAGCAGGCCCCGGACTTGAACCGGCGCTCTGGGTAGGAATAAACTTTGCAAAGGCGCTTTCGCATGTGTGGGACATTCCCCTTGTCCCTGTAAACCATATGGAAGGACATATCTTCTCGGCGCTGTTACACCGAGAAGAAAATTCTAAATTCGAAAAAATACTAAATACCAAATACCACATACTAAATACTATATACCCCTCTCTCGCTCTTCTGGTTTCCGGCGGACACACAGAAATCGTTCTACTAAAAAATGGCTTTCAATACGAAATCATCGGACACACTCTGGACGACGCCATTGGAGAAGCATTTGATAAAGTTGCGCGAATACTCAATCTCCCCTATCCGGGCGGACTGGAGATATCAAGACTTGCCAGCGCCGCGCGGCGGGAAAAACTTGCGGGACATTGGAAATTCCCGCGCCCAATGATCAAAGACCCGTCGCTCAACATGTCATATTCGGGGCTGAAGACCGCCGTGCTCTACGCAGTAAAAAAACACGGTGCTATGAGTGGCGACGACAAAAAGACGCTTGCCCGAGAATTTGAGGATGCGGCACTAGACGTCATCATGGAAAAAACCAAAAAGGCCGTCGAGCTGACAGGCGCAAAGACGCTCCTTGTGGGAGGTGGGGTCATAGCAAACAAAGAACTTCGTCGGCGCTTGGGCGAGTTTGAAAAGAGTCTTGATTCTTTGACACTCATGATCGCCCCGGAGGAAGTTGCGACAGACAATGCGCTTATGATTGCGGTCGCGGGCGCATTTCGCTACCGGACAGAAGGCGGGACGAGGACACGCAAAACTATTACTGCCCTGGGAAACTGGCGCATAGATTCAATTTAGTTTTTTGGATTTTGAGGACGAACCCAGAAATAGAGAAGTGTGAGAACCGCCAAGACGATATAGGGCCAAAGAGCGCAAAATTCTGAAAATAGGATATGCACGGCAATTACGGCAACTACGACTCCGGAGAGAAACAAAATCCGCCTTTTTTTCGTGTAAACTTTCTCAATTCTCAATATAAGTTTTTTATGTCCCGCCAAAACAAGAAGTGAGAGCACCCACAAGAAGAGAGCGTAGAGAATGCACTTGCGTTCTGTAAATAGTCCCGAAGGCAGACCGAGCGTAACTGCGGCAAGGTTTGAATTTGGAAAGGCCTCTTCAACGACATCATCATTTGGCGTATCTGCCGTTTGTGATTGGTTTTGATAACTAATCTGCGCATCACCAAACGCAGGGCTGTCTTCAATTGCTGTTTGTGTACCCGCCGCAAACTCGCCGAGCGCAAATGTCCACTCACGACTTATCGTGGGAGACCCTCCCGGCGTAGTCCTCGAAACCACTCTCACTTTATACGTTCCGGACACAAGCCCCGTTAATGTTAGCCCATGATTTAGAACGAGTGTCGCATCTTCGACGGTACCGCTCGGATAACCAAAGTTAGGAGCATCAAGATCGAGCGCATACGTTGTGCTCGCAGGTCCATAAACCACCGCCGTCGTCGACCTCAAATTCGTGTCCCATGTAATACTTGCGATTCCCCTCTCATAATCAATCCCGCTTGCCGTCTCATTTGTGATAATTAGTGTTGTCGCTCTGATATTGCCCGCCGCACTCCCACCGCCTTCTCCTCTCCCACCTTCTCCACTCCCACCACCGGAAGAAACCGAGATAAACTGCCCAGCTGGAGGATTCAAGGGCGGACCTGACTGACCGCTATCATTTTCAGAATTAGTCTCGGCTTCGGGATCATCTTCTGGAGCGGGATCATAAGGATTTTCAGGAACTTCGGGAGGAGTCTCACCTTGACCATTAAAAAAACCTATGCGGAGATCAAACCCCAATTGCTTCTCCTGCAATTCATTTCCAGCTTCCTCGACAAACGTGGCGCCTAATGAATACGTCACACTTTCCCCGCCCGCCAATGTTGAGAGGAGAACCAGACCGCTATCGAAGAAATCGCGCAGTGTGTCATCGAAAAAAATATTGGCTCCTTTTCTTATCTCGAAATGAATGTTAGAGGCAAAACCGGCCTCATCGCTCTCATTGATCGACTCTACATAAACAGGCCACGCGCCCCCAGTGTTATTTTTAACAGTAATCGTTCGCGTGACAGTGTTCCCGGGGAGAAAATTCGCCTCACTAAAAAGAGGTGTCGACTGAAATGTTACGACAATCGGTGGCTCGCCTTCGGCACGCACAGCAGATGCACTAGCGGAAAAAGCCGTCAACACAACGAATGAAAAAATTGTAAAAATTATTTTTTTCATATTATTCAGAAGATTCCTGGACAGGTACATTTTCTGGCAATGGCTCTTCTTTTGCTTCAACAATTTGGGAGACGACGACTGAATCCTCTACTTTTATTTCTTCATTTTCCACAATTGTTTCAATCACCAATGACGATGTTCCGGATTCTTCCAGCTCACTAGTCTCCTCTCCCGCTTCTGCAGATTCCGTGGCCACACTCTCGTCAGCTATAGAACTTTCGGTAATCGTGTCTTCCGCATCTTCCGAACCACTTTCAGAAACCGATTCATCGGAAATAATTTCTGTCGGATCCGCTGACTCTTCCTCCTCGGTCTCCACTTCATCTGCTAACGCACCCGCTTTTGCTTTGTCTGAATTTTCCTCAAAAACCGCCGCCTCGCCATCATCGGCCGGAACATCAGCTACATTTTCAGCCTGTAAGTCTGAAGTAACTTCTTCGCTCGCCGCTTCCGATTTTCCATCATCCACTCCAACGCTCTCTCCACCCGCTTCCACCACCTCACCCGCCGGACCGCCTCCAGCCACTCCTCCCTCGGAAAAACGAGAAGCCTCCGAATCTATCGTTTCTGCTTGCGCCGACTCTGTAACAGAAACAACATCATCCTCCGCAAGCGTCGTCTCATCAAAAACCGCTTCAGGAACTGACGTTTCGGAGATATTTTCTGATTGCTCTTCACTTCCGGTCTCTTCCTCCGAGCCAGCGAGAGCGTCGAGCGCCTCATCAAGCAAGACATCCTCATCGCCGAGCTTATCGAATATGTCGTCGAAATTTATCTCAATCTCTTCAAGCGGAGGCGGATCAAAAAGAATGTTGGATGTCATCGTGTCCTGCATCATGAAATTCTTCTTCGATCGAGCAACCACTTTTATCCAAATATTTCCGTAGAACTGAAGTGGTACCGTCCACGCGTAAACGCCGTCATTCTCCGTACCGATTGCAATCGTTTGAATTTCGTCACCTGGGCTTATCATTAAGTTTTGCTCCGTGTCGAGAATTTCGTAGATATCAATAAGAAGGTCGCTGTCTGGGCCCATTGGATTCGTGGCCGTCCATTCAATATCATAAGTAAAACCCCAGCTCCAATTTGGATTTTGTCCTTGACTCGGAGTATGAAGAACAATTTCCGGGGGTCCGAAATCAAACCAGTCGGCGGGCAAATTCGTATCATACGCCATCGACATTGGCGTTGATGTGGCGTATGAACGATACAGACTATCAAGCTCGCTTTCACCGAGCGCCGAGTCATAAATTTGCACTTCGTCTATCGTGCCGGCCCAAACATTCGCTCCTTGGTAAGCGCCAATTTGCGCCGCAAAATCTGTCGAAATCGGGGGAACATTTATCGCCGAATCTACAAGCGCTCCATTTTTATAAAGCTTCATCGTGCCGCCGGCGACCATTGGGTCGTAGCTTACCGCCACGTGATACCACGTATTTGGAGAAAGGCCGGTTACATCCTCGACTGCGTCAAATAGTCCGCTATGGCCCGATGCAAGATGATAATTTTTGAACGCTGGCGCCCAAAAAGCATGACCTGAAGCGCCCGACAGGATATTGTTGTTGCCGTTTCCTGCGCCACGATTGACCCACGCGGATTTGGTATAGGATCCCGAAGGCATGGTTAAGCCGCCCGCAGAAACGTACTGACCCGATCCAGAAAACCTAAGCGCATTTGTTCCAACGTATCCCGCAACCCAAGTTGGATTTCCAACAAGCGTCCCGTTCGCGCTTCCGGCAGAATCTATCGCTGTTGACGTGGAACCGTCATCAAATTTCCACCAATGAAATGGGGTTGGGAGCGTCAAAAGCGGCGGAGGCGGCTTTGGATTATTTCTCGAAAGCGCGTGTCCCTCTTGAACATCGGCAATACCCGGATTCCAAAGTGCGTCATTGTAATTATTCCAGCCAGCGTCAGGTATTCCCCAGTTCATCTGATCCACAATGGCATCGTCCGGGGTTCTCAACTGAAGCATGTCTTCAGAATTTCCAAGCCCATCTCCTATGTTTGAATCAAGTGTGATTTTTATAACGTCAGACGGCACATTCCAATACGTCCATGTCGTCGTCGTGGCAGAAATGACGGCATACCCCATCATCGGCACTGGCACTGTTGCAGGAATCGTGTCGCATGAAGCATCGTCGCAGATTTCCCATCCCGAAATATCAATAGCCTGATTTGTCGGATTATAAATTTCCACCCATTCGTTATCGCCCTCGATTCCGCGTTCCGGCTCGACATCGTAATAGACTTTGTGAATTTTGAGTCCGGCTGACTTGACCTTGTTTGATGACGTCTCTACATCGGAATATCCACCATTTTCGTACGTCGGATAATTGTGCCTCGTCTGCCATCCAAAAAATGAAAAATCAAACATGCACTGGTCATTCATCGCAGTCGAATCAATCGGCATCGTAAGCTCAAAAGTCCATTCCCCTATCGTCGTGGTTGCGCTTGAAATAAAATTCGAGAGTTTACCGGAATACATTGTCGTACTGGCGAGAGTCGCAACGAGATCAAGGTCGGTGCAGAGTGAATTTGTCATCAAATTCGTCGTCGAGGCGAAATAATTCATCGGGTTCGAATATGGCTCCATAATGACCGCGATTCGCTTTGTTGTTGTGGCGCCAGGCTCAAAATTCATCTCGCTCATCAAGGGCGCGAAACCAAAATCCTCAAGTATAAAATCAATGGCGCCCGCAGTAAAAATATTTTGCGAAGAGTTCTCGACATCGTTGTAAAAAGCGGAGACGATTTCCGCGCCCCGGACGTTGAAAAAGGCGAACGAGAAGACAAGCGCTCCGGCGATTATTTTTTTCCAGTATTCTTTATCTTTACTGCTTACGACAAAAACACTCTCCACAATATCCCCGCCTGCGAGACCTTTTGGAGAAGATTTTTTCTTATTATTTTTTGGACGAGGGTTCATCTTTTTTTTCTACTCGCTCCCTTCTGCGATGAATCAATGTTTTGGACTCTTTATAAATCGTCGCTAATTCATCAAAAACAACAACTGCCGCGGGCACTCCGATGATAAGCACAAATCCTATCGGCGTTCGGGCGAAATCAATGACAAAGCCTAAATACGGCACATCGAAAATTACTTTACCGATAACTTCTTCATGAGAAACTTCTCGAGGATCAGGCGCGTTATTCGCGTCTCCCTTTACTGTGTAGAATATTTTTCCATTAATCGCGCGCGACTCCAGTATCCTGTGAGTAATCGGCACTTCATCAACGGTATCTTTGCCGAAGGTTATAATATTTCCTGCGGCGTAGGTCTTTTGCGGTTTTACAACCACGATGCTTCCCGTCTTTATCGCCGGTTCCATTGAGCCCGACTGCACGATTTTTACTTGAAAATTATTTTGTATCGGAAAGATAGTAAGTGCCAAAAGCCCTGCGATGATTACTACCGCGGTAGTGAATATTCCATATCCGATTTTGTAAGCAAGTTTCAAGTTACGAATGAGTTTAAACCTACATGAGATTTACAAAGGTTCGACCTTTGTAAAGATATGCGGCTATAAATAGCCATTTTTTAGAGCGGCACCCGCCAATTTACAAAGGTCGAACCTTTGTAAGAACCTTTGTAAATTTTTTGGAAGCTAAGGTGAGCATTTTGACGGCTGTCTGACAGACACAACACCTTATAATTAGGCACTTTATGTGCTTCTGTGACTGTCTGACAGTCACAGGATTCATTTTTAGTTTGAGTTATTTGAGGCCTTCATGCTCCCCCGCCGAGAAGAGATCGGGGCGGAGGAGTAGAAGACCTCAAATGAGGGGGTTTCTGACTGATTATGGAAGCACTACGCTTGAGCAGAGGAAATTTGGATTGTTTCTCCACTGTTCGGTGTAAGCCACCAAGTCTGCTGTGAGTTTGTCTGTCTGAACTGTGTTACCCATAGTTGTGCCGTCGCAAACAGGGTTGCTTGTAGCTGCAGTTGGATTGACACCATTCCATGTACCTGCGCACCATGCGAGCCCAAAGTATTCTGTCTGACCGCCAGGGAAAGACCCGTTTCCAGTCGAAGAATCATTGATCGGAAGATCAAAAAATACATCGAAGAAACTGTGACGAATCAGCGTCTCTGTGGAATCGTAGACACCGTTATTGTTGGTGTCATTCCAAGAATAGAGATCAATATTTGATCCGAGTTCACCTGGTGGATCAGTTACGTCTCCAGCAGTTGCTTCTGGATCAACGATAACATTCTCATCGTTGTCTACGTTATCCGCTAGCAAACATAGCCATGAGTCATTGTTGTCAACATGGAAGCTGATTAAATTTCTCCCATAGTCGCCAGGTTTGACATCGCCGAAGTTAAAGAATTTTTCGTCATCTAGATCTTTTTCAGACCAGATTTCGCAAAATCCTCCCGGTGTTCCATATTGTCCTTGCGAACACTGTCCGGTAACAAGAAGTTTGTAGAGAAGTCCTGCCGGATTTGTTTGCGGATTACTAGATCCGCCTGCGTTTCTAACCGTTATCGAGAGAATATTTGTGCCATTCACAAAGTATCCTGCTGGGACGGCGTAGGTATCCTCCGTACTTGTAGTGAAATTGTTATCGTCCAATGTCGACGCGACAGTGTTTCCATTTAACACTACGGTTACATAATTGTTGTCTGTAGCAATGTAGAGATTTGCCGTTGAAACGATTCCACTCCAGGAAAATGTTTTCTCAAACGTAATTGACTGATCAATTGATGGAGTCGTAGGTCCTTGTGACGCCCAAATCCATTTTGATCCATCATTTGATCCGTCGTTTACTCCGGCAACGTGGCCTCCATCAAGATCAGCCGTCCATGATGGATGAACGAATGAGAGAACGACTGCATTTCCTCCGGTTGTAAGTAGATTTGTCTCATCGCTAACTACTTTAAGATTACATGTCGGACACTCTTCACCATTATATGAAGCGAGTCGCTGGTCAACCTTGAGATCAATCGCGCCTGCTGTAAAGACGTTGTTTGCAGAGACTTCGGTGTCGTTAAAGAACGCACCTGTGGCTCCGGCAACCAATGCCCCAACGATCGCAATTGTTCCAAGACTTAATAATATTTTTTTCATATCTGTATTTTTTTAGTGAATAGTTTCATATCACCGCAACCCCGCGTTTCGCGGGATTAGGCAATAAAGAAATTTAGATTCCAAATCCGGTTACTACGATGTTGTCAATGTGTGCATTATCGCCTCCGCCATTATCCATGAAGAAACGGACCATGAGGTTTGGAATATTTTCTGCTGCGGATGCAAGTGTCCATGTTTGAGTTGTCCATGTGCTTGAGTTCACATTCTCAAGATTCGTCCATGTAGTTCCTCCGTCTGTACTGTACTCTACGCGAAGAAAATCTCCGGCGGCGACAGATTCAGTTCTTCTGTCATACCGAAGAGTGATGTTAGTTTTACCTGTTGTGTCAATGGTAGCCGTTATTGCCGCATCATCATCAAGTCTGACGTGGACATCTCCGGTTGAAGTCGCGAATAATGAAGTTAATTGAACGTCGTCGCTCAAATTCGCAGTATCGGGCGTTTCCGGATAGCTTCTCTGCCAAGGCAAATCGAAATAACTCGCATAGGTGCCGCTAAAATCACTACCCAAGAGAGTCATAGTGGTCGGTACTGGCTGAACTGGAGGATTGCAAAGAAATGATCCATTGTTTCTTGACTGTTCAGCTGTGAAAGATACGTCAGCTCGGATTCCGTCTGTCTGCGTAATGTTAGTTGCTGATACTCCGCTACAGGAAATTCCTGTACCGCGAACAAGAGGGCCGTTTGTTCCTGTCTTTCCATCTCCGTCTTGCGCGACTGGAGTCAAAGTCATATCACCAAAGCACCATGCCTTTCCAATGTATCGTTCAGTATTTCCTACGATAGGACCGGTTCCAAGAACACCAGTTCCGGATGAGTCAGCGAGAGCGACAGTTCCAGCAGTTGAAATCTGGGCAATTGTCTGGTTCTGCCAAAAAGCGGATTCGCCATCTTCGTAAACATTATCTCCGTCGTCATTCCAGAAGACAAACTTAAGCTCATTCTGAAGCTCTCCATCGTTTGTTCCGACGGTTGTGTCAGGCACAGCGAGTTCCGGTTCAGTCTGTCCATTTTCCGGTGTTGCCGTAAGATTGATCGCCATACATGCCCATGCATCGTTCGAGTTCACGTGAAGTGAAATCGTATCTTCTCCAACATCTCCCGGTTTTAGGTCTTCGAAGTCAAAGAAAAGCTGGTTGGTAAGATTTGAAAGCTCCCAAGAAGTCTCTGGGCTTGCAATAAGCTGACCTGTGGTCGTGCTTGTTACATAGCTTTCGTTGTCAATCGTAAGATCGATGGCTCCTGCTGTGAATGTGTTTCCTGTTGAAGTCTCCGTATCGGAGAAGAATGCGCCGGTTGCGCCAGCTACGATTGCCGCGACAAACGCGATAACCGCAACGCTTAGTAATATTTTTTTCATAATTAAATTTAAACTGATTATTTTGAATAATTTTTGAACTTCTCGGCTCTCGACCCGCGCCTTTTTTGGAGAAGTTGGTCAAAGTAAAACTTAAAACACTGCGGCACGAATGCCGCACGGATTAAATTCTAGAGACACACCTTCCACCACCTAGTAATACAACCTAAACGCCGAAGCTAGGTGGTGTCAATCATTTTTTCAGCTCGACAGGTTGATTTTCGATCATTGTCAACAGAAAAAAAGTGTCCGTTGGAAAGTCCTTATTTCAAATCGCTTTTTGGGGGTTTTTTTGATGTCCTTTAATTTTTTAATTTTTCTAAAAAAATAGTTTATGAGATTCGGCAATTTTGTTTCGGAGATTATGATGGAAAACACATTTGCGAGCATCTGATTCTCACAGTCTGTGAGAATCAGATGCTCGCAGATAAAAGCTGACGCTTTGAATTTGGTCAAGAAGTTGAAAAGAGTCTGCTATTACGGGCTCAAGATTCGACCTTTTTCCCGATTTAAGGTCGAACCTTTGCCGGTTTTTTGCTAATATGATGCGAATGGCCGATATACCAAAAGAACTTTTGTCCCCTTTCAAGCCGGAGGAATGGGAGAAAGCTTTATATAAAAAATGGGAGGAAAGCGGTTTTTTTAATCCCGACAATTTACCCCCCACGCACAACAAACCCTTTTCAATCGTGATGCCTCCGCCAAACGCCAACGGCCACCTCCACGCGGGCCATGCGCTTTTCATTACGCTCGAAGATATTATGACGCGCTACAGACGAATGCGCGGATTTAAGGCGCTCTGGATACCCGGCGCGGATCATGCCGGTTTTGAAACGCAGATCGTGTACGAAAAACAACTCGAAAAAGAAGGCCGTTCTCGCTTCAAGATGGATCCGAAAGATCTGTACAAGGAAATAATGGCCTTTACTCTCGAGAATAAGAAAAATATGGAGGATGAGGTGAGGGCAATGGGCGCGTCGTGTGATTGGTCGCGTGAGAAATTTACCCTTGATCCGGAAATAGTAAAAAAAGTTCAACAGACGTTCAAAAAAATGCACGATGACGGTCTCGTGTACCGCGGTCCGCGGATTGTAAACTGGTGTTCAAAGCATGCCACTTCTCTTTCCGATGTTGAAACAGAAACGAAAGAAAGAAAGGATAATTTCTACTATCTAAAGTACGGGCCTTTTACGATTGCGACGGCGCGGCCAGAGACAAAATTTGGAGACAAATATGTAGTCATGCACCCCGACGATACGCGCTACAGCGCGTACACGCACGGCCAAAAAATAGACCTCGAGTGGATCAACGGGCCTATTACTGCAACGGTTATAAAAGACGACTCCGTCGATATGGAATTTGGAACAGGCGTGATGACGATCACCCCATGGCATGACGCAGTAGACTTTGCTATTGCCGAGCGACACAAGCTCGAAAAAGAGCAGATCATCGATATGCGAGGAAAATTGCTCGGCATCGCTGGAGAATTTAAAGGCATGAAAATTGCTGAAGCGAGAGAAAAAATTGTTGAGAAATTGAAATCAAAGGGGCTTGTAGAAAAAATTGACGAAAACTATCTCCACAACGTCCCCGTGTGCTACAAATGCGAAACGCCGATCGAGCCGCAAATACTGCCGCAATGGTTTGTAAAAATGCAGCCCCTCGCAGAGAAAGCGATTGAAGCCGTTGAGTCGGGAAAGATCACTTTTCATCCGGAACAATACAAAAAAATATTTCTGTACTGGATGAAGCATACTCATGACTGGAATATTTCTCGACAAATCGTATGGGGAATACCCATTCCCGCTAAAATTTGTGATAGCTGTGGCTTTGGGACACCCGATCTTGATGACTCACTTTCAAAGTGTGCAAAATGCAATTCGGGGCTTCGAGCCGATACCGACACCTTTGACACCTGGTTTTCATCCGGCCAGTGGCCACTTCTCGTCCTTGATTTCCAAGAGGGAGGCGACTTCAAAACATTTTACCCGACCGATATCATGGAAACCGGCTCGGATCTTATTTTCAAGTGGATTCCCCGCATGGTCATATTTGGACTTTATCTTGCGGGAGAGGTGCCATTTAAGACGGTGTACCTGCACGGCCTTGTAAATGACGCCAAAGGCAAGAAAATGTCGAAGAGCAAAGGAAACGTCATCAATCCAAAAGATCTGACGGACAAATTTGGAACAGACGCTCTTCGTATGGGACTTGTCGTCGGCAATACACCGGGAACCGATCTCTCTCTTTCGGAAGACAAAATAAAAGGCTACAAACATTTTGGAAACAAGCTTTGGAATATCGCGCGTTTCATTATCCAATATACGGACGATGCCTCACCGCATGCACAACCGACGACTGAAGAACCACTTCCGCTCGTCAAAGAATGGCGCCAAATCGCGGCAGATATTACAAAAGATATCGAGAATTTCCGATTTTATCTTGCCGCGGAAAAGCTTTATCATTACCTGTGGCGCCGATTCGCAGACGAGATACTTGAAGAGAGCAAGAAGATTTTTTCTGAAAGCGACACAAGGCTCTCCGCAGATAGAAAAGAAGAGTTAAAAATAATTCTCATGGAATCGCTCGCGACACTGCATCCTTTTATGCCATTTGTAACAGAGGCTATCTGGTCGCTTCTGCCAAATATGTGGAAGGAAGGTCGCGGAGATATGCTCATTATTGCAGATTGGCCGATAAAACAAGAATGATTAGTTCACAAACAATTCTCTACGCTCTCGCCGGCGGCATACTCCCCGCCCTCGTATGGCTGTGGTTTTGGCTTGGGGAGGATAAACTTCATCCCGAGCCGCGAAAAGTGATCATCGCAACATTTATTGGCGGCATGATTGCAGTCCCGCTCGTCATCCCCTTTCAATCTCTTCTTCAAACTTATTTTGGAAGCGGAAGTTTGTCGGTAATGTTTGTGCTCTGGGTTATAGTTGAGGAATTTTTTAAGTTTCTGGCCGCATATACTTTTGGCATCAGACTTCGTGACGACGACGAACCGATAGACCCAATCGTTTACATGATTACCGCCGCAATCGGCTTTGCGGCCGCAGAAAACGCCCTCTACCTCTTCACACCGCTGTCGGCAGACAATTTCCTGGGGGGTCTTGCTGTCGGGAACCTGCGCTTCATGGGCTCAAGCCTTCTCCACATCGTCTCGTCCGCCGCCATAGGTATTGCGCTCGGTTTCGCTTTTTATAAGAGCAGGCGTATGAAAATTCTCTTTGGATTCACAGGCTTTCTGGTCGCCGTCGTTTTGCACTCTTTGTTTAATTTACTTATACTACATAGCGACGGCACAACTGCATTTTCGGTATTTTACGGAGTTTGGGTCGTGATATTGGCACTTTTACTTTTTTTTGAGAAATTGAAAAAAATTGAAGGGTAGTATTTAGTATATAGTAATTTAGTATATAGTATTTGGTATGTAGTATTTAGGAAGGTTAATTAAATTAGAATCAAATAAATGGCTAAGCACAAACGATCTTTTTTTGAGAGACTTACAGGCGCAGTTAGAGTGGATGATGATCTTGAACTCGATGAGGACGAGATGAGAAGCGCGGCCCAGACAAAAAAAGACGAAGCTTGGGCTGAAGAAACCCCGACGGAAGGCCAGCTTACTGTCGACGTGTTTCAAACTACCGACGACATTATCATAAAAGCGATGGTCGCCGGAGTAAAACCCGAGGATCTTGATATTTCAATAACGCGCGACATGGTAACTATTAAGGGCAAGCGCGAGGAATCAAAAGAGGCTACTGAAGATAATTTCTTTTACCGCGAGCTCTATTGGGGGGCATTTTCAAGAAGTATTCTTCTCCCGCAGGAAATAGAAGTGGAGGAAGCGGATGCGCAGGAGAAATACGGCCTGCTAACGATCCGTCTGCCAAAAATTGACAAAGAGAAGCAAACTAAACTTAGAGTAAAGTCGGGAATATAGAAATAGAAAACCCACAACGCACGCTGTGGGTAAAGGATGGCAAGCGGCGGACGCCAAGGAGTTGGGGGCTGGAGGAACCCCCGTGTGTACGCCCAGCCGCTTGCCAAAAAACACTAAGGACAGTGTAGCACAGGCATCAGAAATGTGCAAAGCGGGGGCGAAGCGGGCGGTTTTTGCGCTAGGGAAATCGGTGAAGGTCGGTAAGAGCAGCATGACCCAAATAAAAAATCTGCGACGCGGTTTGTCGCAGAATTAAATCAATCCTTATTACTTGCTCCATTACATGCTCCGAATCCTCGAAAAAGTTGCGGGGACACACAGCTCCACTTTCCAGGAGGATACTCGGTAATTTCTAGCGAAATCGTTGAGCCAAATTGAGACTCGTTTTTCGCTTTTTGCACACGTCCGAAGAACTCACTAACATCTTCATCGGTAAACAAGGGACCATAATAAGTATCCATAGCGATCGGCGTCCCATGCTGTACTGTTACCTTTACATATTTTGTCATCAATCAGCCTCCATTCCGCACCCGATTCGACATTATCATAAGTATATAGCGATGTCAATTAACTGTATTGACAATATTAAATATATGTTTAATATAGTAGCGAGAGCAGTAAAGCAGTAGTTGTATTGGTTCTTCCGGCGATATGGCGTCCTTCATGGTGTCATGTGCCGAGAGTTCTCCAAAAAAGAAAGGGATAGTTATGAAAACATGGACCGTTGCCGTTCTGGCAGTAATCATGAGTATGAGCGCTCTGCCTTTTGATGTAACCGCAGTGCGGACAGGAGAAGTCGGGCTAAATCTCGCGTTTCAAGTTCGTTCGGGAGGATTGTACCGGTTGGAGATGGCACCCTCTCCGGATGGTGTGTGGATCACCCAAACTCAAATTCTCGCAACGGCGCGAGGCACAGCGACAGTTTCAGTTCCGATTTTATCTGCGCAGAAATTTTATCGCGTGGCGAGAATACTTGGAATTGACGGAGCCATAACGTCTCCCAAAAGTGGCGCCGTGGTCTCAAACGATATCATTGTGTTATTTGAGACAATCTCTCAAGGATCGACCGTGTCGTATGCGTGGCTTGAAGCAATTACGCCAACGACGACAAATGTCGTTGCCACAAGCGATGAGCCTTCGACTGGTCGTTTTGTGCTCGATACGACAAGACTGCAGAATGTCCCCACTACGCTCGTTCTCCACATGGAGGATGAGTTCGGCAACAGCGTGACGCGAACTGGTGCGCGAGAAGGATATTCGGATGAATTAATAATCATGCCGAACAATGCACTTGTCGTCACCGGACTCGACCGGCCAATCGGATGGAAAATTGCATTTTCATTTTCCTCACGTAGCGGCGGTGCGTGGCGGGTACATGCAACAAACTCCGCCGGCGTTCTCGCACATGCGTGGTCTGGAGTATCCGGCGCCAATCAGAGTGTGAGCATCGAGGACGCGAGCGCGCCGTACGAAGGCTACACAAATCGGTGGTTCGACATTCGCATCGAATCGGGAGGTGTTGTCCGAGTCAAAAGAGTGCCTGTGGAAACGCGAAGGTTTCCGTATCCTGAAAGTTTCATCGGATATCAGCGGGGTATCATCACAAATGAAATCAGCGACTATTTCTTCGCACTGGATGAGATGGCGTTCGGTTTCAGCCAATACGGCGACAGTTGGTTTGTGTCTAATCTAGTCAGGGGCTTGCCAGAACCACAGAGGATAAATACAAACGAGTGGCAAATCATCGCCCAATATCTGCGCGAAGAATATATTCGCGGTCCTAGCCACATATACATGTTTAGCGACGGGTTTCGTGGAGGAATTGGAAACAACGGAGAAAATTCCCCGGGTTTCACCAC
>MHRX01000057.1:0-15441 GCA_001822655.1 Candidatus Taylorbacteria bacterium RIFCSPLOWO2_01_FULL_45_15b | reverse complement strand
TGAGTATCGTCCACACGCTTGTTGATCTCAAAGAGCACAGCCTCGATGAGATGAAGACGGCAGGACGGTATCCCACATTCGGAGTCTTTTTTCGAGGACTCGATTGGGATGCGGTGAGGAACGATCACGCAGTCTCGGAAAACTACACTACGTACCTTCGGCGTTTTTTTTCACGAATCCTGAAAAAAGATTTTCTTTCAGGGCTCGCCATCAACTCGTTTGAAGAAGGCCTTCAATACGCTTCAGTCCTAGATGACGGCGCAACCCCAAATCCGGTCGCGCGGTATATCCGAGTCGTCGGGTGTCGTGAGGAATTCGTCGACCAGGTCATATGGGATAGTTACTAGACACTGATATACCACCCGAAGTTATTTTTGGGTGGTTTTTTATTTTTATACACACCAGCACTTGACAAACTATTTATAGCCATTATCCTATTTGTAGAAGGGATTCGAATGGAACGCCCCCTATTGTTGGAAGGCGACACCGTTCCTTGAAAAAATGAAAACAAGAATAATTGCCTTGTTGTATGCATTGTTCGGGTTACTGGAACTGACTCCACCAAGCGCATTCGCGCAAGCGAGAGTCGAATACGACACACTCGAGTACGAGCAGATAACCTATGAAGATGTGGGGATTCTGATCTCAAAATGGGCAGAATTAACCACAGAAAGAGCGACGATCCGGTCCGATGGAACGGTCGAAACTACCCGTCGGATAAACCTCAACACGGGGACCGTAAAGGCTATCATTGAGAGGCAGGTCTCGGTTCCCGTCCGGATTGGGGGAACAAACTCAAGTTGGCGGATAGTGGAAGCCGAGGAAATCTTCGTTTACCACTTCTCAAGGGGAGGGGGGATGATAGCACAGACCAACCCATCTGTTGGTATGGCCATTGTTATGTATCCACTCTATGGGGCGTATGCATGGGAGGAAGACGGGTTTCGGGAAACTACTTCGTCTCACATGTCATTTCGGGTTACAAACCTGAACACATGGGCGAGCAGAGATGTATATCTACACTTCGAAGGGTACGATAAAAAGTATCCTAACAGTGCATACGGGGCGTCGTTTAAAGTCTCTCTCGGACCTGACGAGACCGCCGTCTTTACGCCGTCGCTCAAAGCGGCGAGTGAAAAAACAAAGCGAAACATCTACCTCATGTTTTACACGGGGAACGATGTTCGCGTTCCGCCGATCTAATAAATCAAGGAGCAAAATTATGAATATGAAAAAGATTGGCTTAGTGGCGCTCGGTGTGTTACTCGGACTCGTCGTAGTGGTCGCTAACCTGCGGCTACCTACGCCCGGTGGTGCTGTACAGAACGCCAAAGAAGCAGTAGCGAAAGAAAGATCGACAGCCGCAACAAGTGCGCGGGCACCTGTTCCCCACGCTCCTATTGTGGAAGAATCGGCGGACTTGGTCTCCGCGGAAGAGCAAGTGTACCTCCAGAAGCGAAACAGCCTCTTAAAAATCAGGGAGGAGCACTCCTCTCTCGTGATCGGCACGATAGGCGGTTCCCACCCCTCCGCCCATGTCAGTAAAGAGGAGATGGATCAGAGGATTGGTCTTATCAAGCAAGACCCAGACGCGTATCTCGAGTCATGGTCTCACGCACAGCGCGAGAGACGTGAACAAAGAGGGCTCTGGGTGATCGAAGCGGAAAAGGCCTCACAAGACTTGGCTGCGCTCGACACGGACGGCACAAACCGATTCGGAGCAGAGAGGATTGCCTCTCTGCTCGCGGGAGAGAGATAAGAATCGCTCCCAGTCAGCCAGAATGTCCACCATCTATGGTGGACATTTTTACTGTTTTTTTATTAAAATAGTGAAGCTTTCTGATACAAATCAAGCACATTGTCTATATATGGCTGTATTGAATAATACCCAAAAACTCCGAGTCCGATTAACACTATCCAGTAAATAACGCGATATACCCTGCCATACAACAGACTTCTTTTAAGCGCTCGCAACGTCTTTCCATTTTCCTCTTCTATTTTGCGAACTATTTTTATTTCGGCCCTAATCTCCTCAAGTAGCTCTTTCTCCATTTTTTAATCATATCAAAAATCGGCAAAAAATAATCCTCCACCGCCACCGCCATAATGTACAACTGTTCGATATATCGTACAGTTCTAAAAAATTTTCATAAAATAAAGTATGTCGAGCACCAGCTCGTTCCCTCGCGTACTCACTCGGCATCGCTCCCTTGGCCGACTGCGTCAGATGGGTTAGGCCGCTATTCAAATCTTAAATTTCTTTCAGAAATTTGTCTCGGCACGAAAAAAACGGCGTAAGCCGTTTCTTCCTTGTGCCGAGACCCAGATTTGAACTGGGGACCTACCGCTCTTCAGGCGGACGCTCTACCAACTGAGCTATCTCGGCATTAACTACCATAACGATAGTTCAGAAAATATAACGCGATTTTGTTTCTACTGCAATCAAAATTTATAGCTTGCCGATTACCTAACTATTATTTACGATCGTAAATAATAGTTAGGTAAGTATCGCATTTGAAGTCAAACTTCGTTTGCCACCGACAGGAATCTTTCATTACCCAGTAGGTGATTGTACTAAATCACATGAACAGTATAGTTTTCGCATCGTGCTCGTGGAATGGGCCAAGCCCCGATTGTGCTCAATCGCGTGCGATATGCTCAAACTTTTCGATTCCTGTACGCAAGCAAAACCTTTTGCTTGCTCGGTGGCAAATTCTCATTTCATTCGATTTTGCCACCGACAGGAATCGAACTTTACAAGTTCAGTACCCCAATTGGATATTTTGTTTTGTAAACTCACAAAATATCTCAATCGGGCTTCGATTCCTGACAAAAGCTCTCCCAGAGCTTTCTTCGGAGTCAAACTTCGTTTGCCACCGACAGGAATCGAACCTGTATCGGGACGTTAGGAGTGTCCAGTTCTATCCATTGAACTACGGCGGCAAGAAACGTAGAAAACTATACCATATTCAAGCGAGAGAATTATTTTATCCGCGTAGCAAAAAACCGCCTTTCGGCAGGGTTTTTTGATTATTTCTTGAGAAGAAGTGATGACAAGGTTGCCTTGTCATAGCCAATTATGACTTGATCGTCAACAAAAATTACCGGCACTCCTAGCTGTCCGCTCTTTTCCACCATCTCTTTTCGAGCGTTGAGGTCGGATGCAACATTATGCTCGATATATTGTACGCCATTTGCCTTAAAAAACTCCTTTGCCTGATGGCAATACGTGCATGTGGGGGTCGTAAATATTGTAACTGTTTTCATATATAAATTTTAAGGGACTATTATTATAGCAGAAATACTTTGAAAGCAAATTTTAAGTAAACGGATACTGGTAAATTAAAAAAACTGGCTCAGACTTCTCTGGCCAGACCTTATTCGTAGTGATTAGCGTTCATCTTCGAATCCAGGCAACAGCTCACCCAAAATATTTGTCGAGACAAACTGCTGAATGCGCGCCGGATGTCGGGGATGCATCGCGATTGCTTGGCGGAATTTTACGTCGGCCATTGCTGGGGTCAAGCTTTCGAGGCTGATTGCTCCGGCTTTTTTTACTTTTTGACCGAGTTCATATCGCTCGAGATTTACTCGACCATCTTCAAACGGCGAAAGAATTCCGACATGGATTCCCTTCTCCGTCGCTCGCTGGACAGCATCAATCCAAGAATAGGAGCCGTCTTCGCCAAATTCCCAAAGACGGTCGGGGATATTCCCCGCTCCCTTACCCTCGAGAATTACACCGCGGATTCTTCCTGCTTTCACCATATCCAATAGTATGTACGGAGGATTATCTGCGGAAACCGACAGGGTCGCGACTTGTTGTTCGAATCGAGAATCGAGGTGCAATCCCTGCACTGCTAAGACACCGTCCTTTCGTCGCGCACCTTGCTGGATAAACACATGAGGCCACGATTGAGCTACCGGATGAATCCCTGGTGTATAGAATGCGGAAAAATCGGAATCCCGGCGTTTGCGAACTCGCGCACCATCCAAGACATCGCCCAAGCAGACGTTAAAAACTCCCACAATGTCGTTACGAACAAAAGAACCGGCGACACGAAGAGTATTTGCAATTTGCATGGGAACGTCTGTTCCACTTTCGTCCTTGCTCATTTGCGCCCCAATAACAAACAAGGGTTTCTGCAAGGAAAGCTTGAATAACATGGAAATAAACGCGCACGTTTCAGCAAGCGAGTCAGTGCCATGAAGAAAAATGAAGCTGTCGTGGTCTTCGTAAACACCCGCCATCAACTCTCCCATTTTCAAACGGTCGCCATGCATGATATTTGTCGAGTCTTCCCGCAAAGGAAAATCTTCCAAGGTAAGTTCAATGCCCGTTGGGACATTTATTCCTTCCAGGAGTTCCGCTGCTGATTTTGCTGGTCGAAGAGGCTTTCCCACCATTCCCAACGTGCCGCCAGTGTTGAGTACGTAACTTTTCATTGTTTCTCCCATCGCTGATGATTGTGAAGATCTGCATCAATGCCAAAGAAAATATACAAGGATGCACGAGATAAGTCAATTTTGTTCTCCATGAAATACCTGCCCTGCTTTTTTTATGCGGGTAGCGAGAATCGCCCGCGCCTCTCGTCGCTCCGTCGAGCTCCGCTGGCTGGGCACCGGCTCACTCGTTTTTTTACTGAAAAAACATAGCTCCGCCGTTCGATTCTCGACACACGCAAAGCAGTTTGCGTACTCTACCCGCATAAAAACAATCGCTTCGCTCTTTTTTATGCGGGTAGCGAGAATCGAACTCGCGTCTCAACTTTGGCCCTACAGATTTTGCTTTATTTATGCGGAATACGAGAATCGCCCGCGACTCAAAACTCGTCGACACTAGTTTTGGTCTGGGCACCAGCTCGTCTGTTTTTTCTTCTGAAAAAACATGACTCCGCTGTTCGATTCTCGACGAAAGCCGAGCAGTCGGCTTTCTTATTCCTCCCTCGTTCCTCGGTGCGGAATACGAGAATCGAACTCGTATTTTATGCTTGGGAAGCACACGTTTTGCCACTAAACTAATTCCGCAAAATCTTTTAGGATTCTCAAAAATTATACTCTAAATCTCGTTAATTTTTGGAAGAATTCACATTCTGCCACTAGACCATACCCGCAAAACATTTGAAATTGTATACAGGAAAGACCCCTCCATCAATCCAACCCGATCCATCCTCTTATTTTTTGCCAAATTGACGGAGCGGGTTTGTCAGCTTCCTCTTTCGAAATTCCGTCTTCCACGACTACTATTAGTTTTTCGTTTTCCTTTGCCATTCTGAAATTCGTGCGGATCTCAGCTTCGACACCTTCAGGGGTTTCAAGACGCGCCACTTCCCTTTCTAATTTATCATAGCTCTCAACCAATGCCTGTTGATGCTGAAAGGCCTCTTCGAAACGAGAATTGGCTATCGTATATTTATGATAAACGCCCCACAACCCCCGAATCAACACAGCACCCAAAATTACAACGATTGCGAAAAATACATTTGAGTAAAAAAAGGGTCGCCTTATTTTTTTCGATTGAAATTCATGCATGCATTCTAGACTTAGAGTCTATCTCCAATCTAATGCCTAGCTCGAACGTCCAAAATTCGGTCGACAGGGATATTGTCGACACCTGTAGACGGTGCAAAAATTGCAGATTTTGAGGAAGCATATCGAGATACGCTGACGAAAAATATGCAATTTTCAGCAGAATTTTGGATGTTCGAGCAGGCAAGCCAGGGATTTGCTTCTTAAACTGCGGTTAGATTGGAGATAGGCTCTTAGACAATTAACTAAAACCGCGTATACTGATTGTAACATTTAATAAACCGCCTATGCTTTTCTCCCAACGTGGAAAGAAAATATTGAAGATATTTACAGTAATTATATCGGTGCTCGTAATATTGAGCATGATCATATTAAATTTCGCCGTCCTCCTTTAAGAAGACCGCTAGTCTTCGTTCCTCATCATTTTGAGAAAAACCTCGTGATCAATTTCAACTTTGCCACGGGCTTTCATTTTCTTTTTTCCTCTTTTCTGTTTTTCCAAGAGTTTCATCTTTCTTGTTATATCTCCGCCATATAAATATCCAGTCACATCTTTTCGTAACGCCGATAAGGTACGAGAAGAAATTATGCGTCCAAGCGCCTGTCCTTGAATCTTGGTGACAAAGAGCTGTCTTGGCAAGACATTGTAGAGTCTTTCTACGGCTTTCTCCGCTTCTATTTCGACTTTTTTGCGCGATACCACTCTTGAGAAAGCGGGAACCAATTCATCCGCCACAATAATATCGAGTCTGACGACGTCCGCGTCCCGCATACCTTCAATAACATAGGAAAGAGAACCGTACCCCGAAGATATGCTCTTTAGCCGGTCGAAAAAATTGCGCATAAGCTCCCGAAGAGGCATTTTTGCGGCCACGCGATAACGCTCTCCCGTAAAAACGTCCGAATCCCCCACTTCGGCCTCATGATCGTATAATAGTTGCATGACGGGTCCAAGGTATTCAGCGGGTGCAATCAATTTTATGTTGACCCACGGTTCGCGAATTTTTATTATCTCGCCGAATTCGGGAAACTGTGAAGGTGTGAAGATCATTTTCACCTCACCGCGCTTGGTAGTAACTTCATAGTTTATACTCGGCAATGTTACAATCAAATCAAGCTGAAATTCTCTCTTCAAACGCTCGGTAATAATTTCAAGGTGGAGCATGCCTAAAAAACCACACCGAAAACCGCGACCTAAAATCCCCGAGGCCTCTTCCTCAAAGCCGAGCGATGAATCAGACAAGCGAAGTCGGCCGAGTGCCTGGCGCAAAAGATCGAACTCATCCTGGCTTTCGGGATAGATCGAGGCCCATACCACAGGCTTCGGCGTCATATACCCGGGCAGTGCCGGAATGCGGTCTTTTTCGAGCGCTATCGTATCTCCGACAGATGCAATACCCGGCTCCTTGATCCCTGTCACAATATAGCCAATCTCCCCAGAAGACAGATTCTCTGATTCCTTCTCATCGGGAGCAAATATACCGACTTCAAGCGCGATAAATTTCCGATGGGCTTGTTTGAAGACAAGGCTGTGATTGCGTGCGATCGTGCCCCCAAACATGCGCACGTATACAATAACTCCTCGATGGCTGTCATATTGGAAATCAAAAATAAGCGCCTGCGCGCCGTCCTGCTCGGAGCGGGGCGCCGGGATTTTTTCAATTACTTCAGCAAGAAGACCCGTCACGCCTTCGCCTGTTTTACCGGAACATTCGAGAACGCTCTCAATAGGACACTCGAGTAATTTTGCGACTTCGGCTTTTATTTCGGCAGTTCTGGCATTTGGCGAATCAATCTTTGAAACAGCGGGGATAATGATGAGCCCCGCTTCTCGAGCCATAGCAAGCGTGGTTAGTGTCTGCGCCTGCACACCCTGCGTGGCATCAACAAGTAAGATCGCGCCCTCGACTGCCTTCAAGGACCGCGAAACTTCATAATAAAAATCAATATGTCCGGGCGTGTCAATGAGATTCAATACATACTGACTTCCTTTGTATGAATAATTCATCCTAACCGGTTGCATCTTTATTGTAATTCCGCGCTCACGTTCGAGCTCCATGCTGTCGAGAACTTGTTCTTTCATTTTTCTTTCGGGCACGGTCTTTGTAATCTCGAGCATTCTGTCAGCCAGAGTCGATTTACCGTGATCTATGTGGGCGATAATGGAAAAGTTACGAATATTCATAGTTATTCAGAAAGATTTGAAATAGGCACTTCACGCCCGAGCAAATCGAATCTTCGAGATTTTGCTTTAGGGTGGTCAATCCCCTTACCAGAAGTTTTGTACAAACTTCTGGTGGGACAAGTATGCGCGATATCTGAAAAATTACAGCTGGCGAATTATTTTCTCACCCAAAAAAGAAGCTAGCGCACTATATCACAAAAAGGAAAATCTCGAAAAAAACTTCACAAAACCTAATTTTGTCAAAATAATCAAAGAGCTGGCGGAATCTTTTTATACCGCTCTGAAAGAGTGGTAAAAATATCACTTAATTCACGGTTGCGAAGAGACAGTAAAATAACTACGCCAAACAAAATTCCAAAAATTCCCGAAAACAGACCTTGAGAAAAAATTCCGAGTGCCGTATCAATGTTGAAAATGTCGTCAAAGATATCGAGCGAGACGTAAGAAACCGCGCCGACAACAATCGAAGCGAGAGAAATCTCAAAAATCATACGATGGATGCGCCCAAAGATGCTTCCAAAAGCACGCTCAAACGATACCCACAGTAAGATTGCATTCACAATCGACCCGATCGTGAATGCAAGTGGTAGTGCAAGAACAGCGGTCCCATCTATTCCGCTGACCCGGAGTAGCCATTCGAGAGCGTCAGTGATTGGGGCGTACGATTTCGAAATGAAAAGAAATAGATACGCCAAAACGACAATTAGAAGTGAGGAAAATGTATTGATAAGAAGTGGCATCTTCGTCTTACCTGCGGCATAAAAACCGCGCACAAAAAGAAGTATGAGGCTTTGGGCGACGGCTGAAATGGCAAAGAGCGCAAGGGCGGCCGCGGTCAATCGGGTATCTTCCCAACTGAAAGCGCCCGATCCTAGAATCGTTCTTACAATTTGAGCGCGAAGCACGATAAACAAAACACTGATGGGCAAAGCCCAAAAGATTATGTGTCTCGATGCGCTAATAATATCTTCTAAAAAAAGACTCTTCTTTCCACTGCTAAAGAGAGATGCGAGCGCTGGAAATGCGGCGATAGAATAACTGACGCCAACAAGAGTCAGCGGCACCGATTGAAGATTGAGTGAAAGATTAAAGATGGCGATAGAACCCTGTTCCATGTGCGATGCCATGGCAATCAGAACAAGGGCGGTTAGATTGCTTGCCGCCAGCGCCAAAGTTCTCGGAATTGACAGGATGAAAATGGATCGAACAGCTGAATAATTTGCTATCCGCGTAATACGCGGAATGAATTTGTCGCGAGCAAGAACGGGAATCTGACAGCCGATATGAAGCACCGCTCCAAAGATAACTCCATATAAGACTCCCCTCAATCCAAAATATGGCAATAAAACTATAATGCCGAAAATAATCCCTGCGTTATATAGGACAGGACTTAAGGCGTATGCAGTGAAACGGCGGCTGGCTTGCGTAATACTTGCAAAAAAATTCGAAACGCCAAGAAGTATCGGCGACCATAGAAGAAGACGGGTGTAGGAAATGAGTTCAGCCATATCGGCTGTCCCCTGAAGACCCGAGAAAATCCTCGGAATTATGTACGGAGCAAGAAAATAAGTACACACAGCCGCCCCGACCATGAGCACCGAAAAAAAGGTAAATACTTCATCAATCACCCTGCGACCATCATTGTCGCTTTTGGCCATGCGATCAATAAAAAAAGGCACAAGTACGGAGATTGATACCATTGACCCAAGCGAGACAAATAAAAAATCGGGTATGCGAAACGCGGCATAATAGAGGTCGAGCACTGTTCCAGCCCCAAAATAATGAGCAAGCAACCTATCGCGCACCAGCGCAAGTATCTGCGAAAGAAAGGAGAAAAAAGCCAAAAGATAAGCCGCTCTGTGAAGCCCGCTTATCTCTTTATGAAGCACGTCTATAAAGCGCTTCACCATTCTCTTTTACTCTTCGGACACAGGCAACTCATCTCGAGTCGCAGGTTCTACCGCACCAGTAAGCGGAGGTTTGCCTTGACGCAGGTTCGAGAGAATGAGCTTTACTTCAGCGTTGTCCGGATTATATTTCTCTATCTCCTCAAATTGAGCGATTGCTTCTTCTACCCTTCCGAGCTTTGAATAGCTAAGACCGAGAAAATAACGGGCATTTGAATATTGATTGCGAAGTGTAACCGAACGCTCTAAAGCTTCAATTGCTCCCCTGTAATCCTTGTTCGTGTATTTTAGGAAGCCGATCTGGAAAAAGACTACAGCGTCATTTGGAGCAAGTATCCCCGCTTTTTCAGCTGAAGCTATAGCCGCAGGTACGTCGCCGCGCGTCACGGAAATTTGAGATTCCAAAAATACGGCATCGGTATAGTTCGGCTTTAAGACAAGGGCGTCCGCAATGAGGGCATTCGCCCCATCATAATTTCCCCTCGCCGCCTCCAGGCGGGCAAGGACTAGCACAACGGCAGGACTACGAGGGTTTAATTGTCGCGCAATCTCATAATTCTTCTTTGCATTCTCATAAGCACCTTCGACAGAAAGCACGGTAACAGACTCGTATACTCGCCCAAGAGAAATATAATTCTGATAATCCGTCGGATCGATCTTCACCGCCTGTTGAGACCAATTCAGCGCGTCAGACAATGCTTGCTGAAATTCCTGACGAGATGTTTCCTGGTTGGAGCCGGGGTTATTCGCGATATTATTCATCTTAACGATGTAAAATTCCGCAAGGAGTCTCATGGAGTCGTCCGAGTGCGAATTTGTAGAGACTGCCTTTATAAGGCTTGACTCTGCCTTTACAAGATCGCCATCACCATTCAGGTGGGCAAGCCCGCGACTTACATTCAAAAGACTAACCGTCTTTTCAGAAAGAAGGTAGCCTGATGAGGCGGAGATGATGATGAAAAACATAAGCACAAGGACAGCTGCAAAATTTCTCCTCGGCTCTTTAGAATACAAAATAGCGAGCGTTGTGATGAGCTTTTCCTTCATGACCGCCCCAATGAAAATTCCAGTAAAGATGAATGCGAGAGTAAAGATGGCCGAACCGGGAACGTAGATGATGGATACTGTCCAGAGATAGAGCGCGATCAAAAAAGAAGACACCGTGAAAAACCTCATCCACTGATCCTTGATAGGAGCAATGATCGCGCGCGCGCCTGCGTAAATAAAGCTCCCAAAGAAGAAGAGCCAGAACAAAGCGCCGAGAAGACCGGTAGTAACAAACAGCGTAGGGATCAAACCGACCCCAGAATCAAAATCAGTATTCCAAAACAAACTTGTATTTACATCCGCCGGTTTCGCCTCAACCCACTGCTTTTGGAATGTATTGGGACCCGATCCCAAAAGTAAATTTTTGTTTAACGAATGTTTCATTACCGCAATTGTGCTTTGCCAATTTGGACGGACTTCGATTTGGACGATGTTAAACCGCCTCGCCAAAGAATCATTGATTGAATTGCCCGCGATCAAAAAAAGAATCGATACGACGACGACGGCGACGGCCGCCACGGGTGGTGTCTTAAAAAAGGGTTGAGCCGCCTCTCCTTCTTTTTGGCTTCTGGCTATAGACATCGTGTAGACCGCAATCACAATTGCAACCAATGCGAGAACAATCCAGAGAGCGAGAAAATGAACAACCGCAAGAAAGAAGAGAGAAATTACGAGTGCGGCCCACGACAAGACTCTGATTGCCTTTCCGTCTATCTTAAAATCAATAGCCGCCATGGCGAGGATTGCCCCGATGCCAAAGAAGATTCCGAGGTCATTCCACTTGCCCACGAAATTCATAGCGGCGTTCGTAAATACACCAAATGAAAGCGTGTCGCCGCCCGAAAAAAGTCGAATAAGTTGTAAAAGCGACACCAAGAAAAATGACCCGATAAAAATCACGTAGAAATTAAACATTCGGGACTTCGTATGTACTACTGCGGTTATTAGAAGTGCGAGCACAGTAAGAATTGTAATATTGACGACTGTTCCCATTTCAAAACCGGCGCCAAAGAACGACTGATAGGGAGATGCGGTGAAAATCGCACTTAAAAAAAACGGGAGTGGAAGCAGAAGCAAGCCCAATACAGCTATGGATCGCGGGAGTGCCACCATTCCCTCACGAAGCCTCCCCACACTCCACAAAAGAAGCGCGACGAGTGTTCCCATGCTCGCAACAAAAACCTTGGCAAATGGGACAGTCAATGCGGGTATGACAAACAGGGGAACAAGAAATGTTATCAACAGTATAAGAATGTAAGGCAGTGTATCGAGGATCGAACGTTTCTGTTCAGTTGTATTTTCCATAAGACTATAGCGTTTAAAAAGTTGGCGAATAGTGTGAATAGTATAATAACAGATTTAGAACGGCGCAATGGGAAAAACTGCAATTTTGTCGCATTTACGAAAATCAGTATCCATGATATTATTTTCTTGACCTCGCCAGATCATTGCTCTTGTGCGAAGCGCACATATGCGGACAATCGCGGACATTACGCGGACAGATGCGGAGGATGTAATTTTTTCCACAAAGTTTCCGCGTTCGGTCTGCATAGGTCCGCGTTCGCGCGCTTCGCGCGAGGGAGGAAAGTCCGAACACTTACTTGTGCAAGGCGCAAGGATGCGGACAAATACGGACACTACGCTGACAGATGCAGAAAAATAATTTCCGCATAGGTCTGCGTTCGATCCGCATAGTTCCGCGTTCTCGTGCCCTGCACGAGGCCAGGTAGCGGGTAACCCCCGTCGGTCGCAAGAGGTAGCGACAGAGGTGCGAACAGTGACGTCAAACCCGAAAGGGAGCGAGTTCCGTAAAAGTGGAATAATGCCGCAGTAATGCGGGTGCTAAAACAAAATGCTCTGCATTTTGTTCGCACGAACATTCGCTTCGCGAATGTTTTAGTGCAACGGCTAAACCCTTACCCGAGTGCAAGGCCGTGTCCCTCCCTAGTTTTGAATAATTGAAATTTCGATTTATCAAAACTAGGGAGGGAAGTGCCGCTCGAGCCTATGAGCAATCACAGGCCCAGATAAATAATGATCGCCAATTTTGTTTGCCGCAGGCAGTACAAAATTGAGCGTTCCGATCTCGCCTTGCGAGCGTCGGGACAACTCTCCGAAAGTCGGACAAACTCCGACGCTTCGGTCGGAGTGATCAATTTTGCACCACCTTCGGTGAGCAAAATTGGCACAGAACTCGGCTTACCGGCGAGGATCCTCGATGAAAATCCTTCCCCAAATCGGGGAGGGATTTTCTCTTTATTCTTAGCCATTATTTGGAAGGAAGTCTGACTTCCTTCTGTTTAATTCTGACTTCCGTGCACTACATAGTCGCAAAGGTCGAACCTTTGCGACTTTACGATTATAATGCTTTTACATCCACACAGCTTTTAGTAATTCAGAGACAAGTTTAATCGCATGCAAAGGTTCGACCTTTGTATTTATATAATTCTTCACAAATACTTGGAGGAAGGACTGACTTTGTTATTAATGTCAAATCTTTGCCACGATTAAAAAATACCCAACATACCATGTTGGGTATTTGAAAATACCACTAGATCAAAATCCTCGCAAAGGGATGAATCGTTGGCCATTTGTTCCAACCATGATGGGGACAAGCTTCCCGTGATCACTGGCAAGGACAAACTCCCTTGCTCGTGGAGGTCGAACTCTCATATTTTTTGCATCCACCACTTTCACTTTCCCTGACTCCACTTTGAGTATGTAAGACTCAAGTTTCCCGCCAGAATAATTCTCTCCGACGAGTTGGTATGCCTCCCCCTCTTTAGGAAACGCTCTGATGCGGCGCGTTACGTTCACCTTGAACTTGTTTGTCAGCGCTGAAAAAGTCCTCGCGCGAGACGCCCAATCAGGTGCGATATTTTCGAGGGTGTTCCCAGCTTTTCGGGGAATATTGTCAGGCTCGATTTCATACACAAGTGAATCACCTTTCCACACCTGTACCCTGGTCAATACAAGTTCATTGTTCGCTGTATAATCCACAGCATTTCCGCCAGCTTCCTTAACGCGGTAAGTGATGGTGTCTTCACCAACAACCGCCTCCACTTCCGCTCCGTACACCATCCATGGTGCAATCAGAAAAACAACAGTGATCAGATTCTTCATATGTCTCCGCTTTTATTTTTTGTTTTGGACTGTCTATGGAGAAGTATCCTCCATGTCTGACCAGATTATGTCATCACTGAAAACGTATGGTCAAGTTATTTAGCGCCTTTCCGATAACGAACCCGGTAAAATTCAATCCGAAAGCGCGGTAATTATATGCATTGAATGCACACCTCCTCTCGCTTCGTCATGTAATTTAGGCATTTTTTGCACAAAGGTTCGACCTCTGTATTCTGGCGACACCTGGTGTCGCCAGAATATCGTAATGTTTTGGTAATCGTAATTTTGGTATTGCAGACAACTCTTATCTGAATTATGCTCTATCTTAAACAGCGTAAGATAAAAAATAAATGCCGAAACGAACCAAGAAAAAAACAAAAAAATGTCCGGCCTTCTCACACTCCAAGAAGCGTGTAATATTTTGAAATGCCAATCAAACACTCTTCTGCAATGAGATAATAATTATCAGCGAATAATTATGAAATTAAAATTACATCTTCACAAATTCTTCATAAATATATCTACTATTTTCTTTGGAAAAGGATTGGGAAGAATTCCGGGTCTGTTAACAATACATACTCAAATTTATAAATTGCTCAAGCCCAGAGGAGTTGTTAAACTATCAATTTTCGGACATAAACTTTATGTCAATTCTAAAGACAAAAATATATTTTCTTATCTATTAAAAGATGGCGTATATGAGCCCTTCGAAACTCAACTTATTCGGTCAATGCTAAAAAAGGGAGACACAGTTATTGATATTGGAGCAAACATAGGATATTACACATTGCTTATGGCGGAAACCGTAGGTAGCGAGGGTTGTGTCTATGCTTTTGAGCCAGAACCGAATAACTACGGATTGCTTACGAAAAATATAAAGGCGAATAACTATTCTAATATAATCCCGGTTCAGAAAGCGCTCTCTGATAAAGATGGCTCTATAAAAGTTTATTGTGATGAAAGAAATTTTTCCGGCGCTACTTTTGCGAAAGAAAATCTGGCTATCAAAAGCAATAACTTTACCGAAGTTTTAACTACCTCGCTGGATAAATGTTTTGTTGATTCAAAAATACGACTTATAAAAATAGATACACAAGGAGCTGAAGGATTAATAATGGCTGGCGCCCAATCTTTGCTAAAGAATAAAAACCTGATTATTTTTACAGAATTTTGGCCTTATGGGCTTCGCAATATGGGCACTGATCCAAAGGAGCTTCTGCGAACTTTGCGGGAATATGGCTATACTATTAAGCTAATTGATGAAAAAAACAAAACGCTAAGAGATATAAACAACGAAGAAATTTTTGCGATTTGCGCTTCCGAAAAAGAAGGAAAACATCATATTAATCTTTTGCTACAATCATAATCTAGCGACACCATGTGTCGCTAGAAAAAAGCACCGCCCTTGTGGTTTTTCTTTTTGTGCATACTTGATTAGCTTAATGGCGAAATCAAGTGTTGCAATTAATTCTGGAACTCACGTGATACAAAAACGCCCTTCGGGCGTTTTGTGCTTCTTCTTTATTTATACTAAATACTATATACCAAATACTACATACCCTCTCACGCTACCGCCTTCGCCTTTACCGGCACATCATCGATCTCACACACTCCTCCCGCACATGCCAACTCCTTCTTCGCTTCCGTTTC
>MHRX01000056.1 GCA_001822655.1 Candidatus Taylorbacteria bacterium RIFCSPLOWO2_01_FULL_45_15b | reverse complement strand
TACGAGCTTGTTTCGCGATAATTGCCTAAATCCATATTTTGAATATACTCGGTACCGTATGTATGTTCTTGTGACAACCTGTGCCAGGGCTAATTATGGCGATCCAGCAAAAGAGATAAATGTAGGACTGTATAAAGTCCAAAACCGAAAGGCGTTTGAAATTCTCTTGTCGAGAATTCAGGACAATCCAAAAAAGTGGATGTCGCTAGATGAGAGAAAGAAATTTATTATTCGTGAATTATCCCGCCGAGGATATCGACCGGTTTCGACCATTACGCACTTTGTACCTATTTAGGCAAAGTGTTTTTTTAATATTTTTTTTGATGCGTATCGCAGAAATGCCCGCTTCTGCCGCCGATAATAATGCGTCTGATCGTTCCTCCACACCGGGCTCGGCGGCATTTTTTACCAGTCTGTTGGTATGCTTTGTGAAAATTTTGGTAACCGCCTTTTTCGCCGCGAGGATTTCGGTAATCAGACAGCGAGTCTCCTCCCGAATTTATTGCGTCCCGCAGTACATGTTTCACAGAAGTAAAAAGATTCGAAAGTATATCGTGTGGGATTCTCTCTACTCTCGATTCAGGATGAATTTTTGAATACCAGAGCGACTCGTCGGAGTAAATATTTCCAATTCCCGCAATAACCGTTTGGTCGAGAAGCACTTGTTTGATTTTTCCTTTCTGCCTTAAAGAAAGCCGCTCGATGAATTTTTTGAGCGAGAACTCTCTTTCTAGCGGTTCAGGGCCTAGTTCCAACAGATTTTCAGGAGGCGCGTTGGTTTCAAAAAAAAGCACTTTAGCGAATTTGCGCACATCCGAGAGCGCGACGTGTTTGCCGTTGTCGAGCGTAAGGACGAAATGAATGAATTGATTGAATGGATCTTCGAGCGGCCCTTTTTCGAGCGTTTTCCATATTTCCTTTTTCACCACACTTGCTTTTTCGTATTTCCCATACAGGATATGCCCGGTCATTTTCATGTGAATAAGGATCGTGACATTGCTCGAGAGATCGATGAGGACATTTTTGGCTCTCCGTCGGACGCCTATGATCTTTTTTCCTGTAATCGTCTTTTTTAAGAGTTTAAAATATTTTCGATCTTTAATATTACTTTTCCCGCGATTGAAGGCTGAATCATAATCAGTCCACACGCCGTGAATAACGCAACCTCTCGCAAGGCGGTCAAGCATCGTGGCCGTCGTATGTACTTCCGGTAATTCGGGCATCTTTTCTTTGTTTTATTATCTAAAGCGAATTTCATACGATATATCGTATGAAGTAATAATTTGATTTCTTGAGGAAATTGTCTCACATCTTATTACCGCGTATATATTTCATACGATATATCGTATGAAATGGAGCTGTCAAACATTATTACGTTTAAAAGTGTTTGAGCCATTCATATCTTTTGCCGATTTTTCGCGGACGGTCCCGATAGAGATCGATCAATAAAAGTATCCATTCCGGAAGTTTTTTAGAGTTTTTTTCACGAGTAATGAATTGTACAAGGGTTTTGTATCTCCCTTTCTGAAGATAATTTTCATAGCGCTCAACGGTTGATGGGCTGATTTTGAGATCTTGATAAATACGATACGGAGAATATCCTTCGGAAAGCATATAAATGACCGCCAATCGCTTTGCTATCATGAGTTCTTCGGTAGAGGTGAGAATCTCCTTAAGAAATCGCCGAACCGACGCCTTTTCTTTGGTTCGCGAAAGAAAAAACGATACATCCTCGATTATTGACGTATAAATATTTTTCTGGAGAAGTCTTTTTGAAACATGGGGCATCGAGTAAAATAATACGATATATCGTATGAAAGGACAATCGGTTTTGTGCAAATTGACCTCGTCGTCATGATTGGCAACCACATTTTCAACAACGTTTTAACCACGATGATTGTATTTATTTTCATGCGATATATCGTATGAAAAACGAATCATGTCGCAGTTCACTCCTACAAATTTTTTTTCTTTCCGCAATATCATACGATATATCGTATGATTGAAAAAAAGACATCGTTTGGACTTTTTGGTCGTGATACAATAAAAAAATGAAAATTCTTCTCGTAAATAATGCCGCAACGCCACTTGATAAATTAAAAAATCTTTTGCGCGGCAATGAAGTGGAAGAAATATCTTACATAGAGCTCGGTCAAAATCTTTACGATGGATACGATCTTGCTGTACTTTCTGGCGGTAGTTTGTTTTCTGTGGTGGGGAATCAAGGTCGTTTGCAAAAGGAGATTGATTTTATTCGCCAATCGAAAATACCGATTCTCGGAATTTGTTTGGGGTGCGAAATCATTGCCACGACATTTTCCGCAACGCTTGAATTTCTTGGTGAACGGCATAGGCAAGTCATTACGATCAAGGGCACGGGCGAAAGTGTATTGATGAGGCATGATGAAACATTTGAAGTATATGAGTCGCATCGCTGGGCTGTCCGTCATGTCAAGGATCCATTGCGAGCAATTGCACTGTCAGAACACGCTGTCGAGATGCTTGAACATACGACCCGTCCGATAGTAGGACTTCAGTTTCATCCCGAACATTTTATAAATGAAACCACGGGTGACGAAATTTTCTTTCGCGCGGTTAATGCGCTAACAAAAAAAATAATTATTCCAATTCCTCCCGAACTATAGAAGCATCATCCCATGGAATTTTAGATCCGTTTGGTCCCATGACATAGGGATCAGTGCCTTTACCGCTAATAACAACAATCCGATTGTTGTTATTAGCGGTACCCGATCCATCCGTCTCAGCGGATGGATTTAGGGTGCTTGCAAGTTTTATCGCCTCACGAATCGCTTCTCTTCTGTCCAAAACTATTTTTGGTTTTTTGATACTCATTCCCGCGGCCATGTCGTCAATAATTTTTTGCGGATCTTCATCATAAGGATCCTCATTTGTGAGAATTATTTCGTCGCAGTACTTTTCAGCGATTCCACCCATCTCTGGTCGCTTCCACGTGTCTCTGCCGCCCCCTGTATTGCCCAAAACGCAGATTTTTCTTTTATTCGGATATGCTTCGTATAACGCGCGGAGGGAATCTGGTGTGTGGGCGTAGTCCACAATGACATCAAATCCTTTATTTGAAGATATGGCTTCCGCGCGTCCCCGAATAATTTTTACACTTTCCAGCCCTTTTTTTATTATTTCTGCACTTATTCCAAAAGCATGCGCGCATGCTGCCGCGGCGTAGGCGTTGTAAATTGAGAACGCGCCCGGTAATTGGAGGGAAATTTGCGCTCTCTGGAATGAAAACGCAGATCCTTCAGAGCGCGCTTCATACGGTTCGGCATTTTTCAGTCCGAAAGAAATTTTTTCGGGAATTTGATACGTGAGAAATCTAGAAGCCTCTTTGTCGTCGGCATTTACAATAAGCACGCGCTTTTCTTTCGGTGAATTTTGAAGCGCCTCGGCGAGTTTTAGCTTTGCAGCGACATATTTTTTATAAGATCCGTGGGATTCAATATGTTCGGGTGCGAGGTTGAGAAATATGAGTGCATCAAGATCAATAAACTTATGTCTAGATTGTCTTGCTCCTTCGCTTGTCATTTCGACAACCGCTGTGTCACAGCCTGCGTTTACTGCGTTTCGCAAAAATTTCTGAATAAAAAATCGTCCAGGCATTGTCATCTTGAAGAGATTGCGTTCGCTTTTGTCACCGATTTTAAAGCGAATGGTCGAAGCAAGCGCAGTTTTGTGTCCCGCCGCTTCAAAAATTGCATTCACGAATTCTGCCGTCGAACTTTTTCCTTTTGTGCCAGTAATAGCAATGACGCGAATGCGGCGAGAAGGGAAGCGGTAAAAAAGGGCGCCCAAGAGCGCAAGTTTCCAATGATAGAGCGGTTGGAAAAAAGAAAAAACTCTGCGGGGAATTATTTTTTTTCCGATATGTGTTAGGAGGTCCATGGCCTTATCATACTAAAAACGCTTGAATAATCTATTTTCCCCTAAAACATTCTGTGGCACAGAATGTTCGGGCGATCCTGACCTGCCACAGGTCTAGGATTTAGCCAAAATTTTGAGTGCGGCTTTTACTTTGTCTCCCGTTTTTTCGACATTGGGCGCCAATTGTTTTAGAGCTTCTCGAATTTCCGTCTGTCCGTAACCGAGTGCCTTCAAAGCTTCCATTGCATCAACATCTTGTTTCATCGTAAACCCTTCCCCAAGGACGCCCACTTTTTCCTTAAGCTCGAGCACGATTTTATTTGCCGTCTTTGTGCCAATTCCCGAGACTTTGGTGAGGTACGAAATATCGCCGGATGATATAGCGTTTTGAAGCATCTCGATCGTAGCGACGCCGAGAATTGAAAGTGCAGATTTCGGGCCGATTCCGGAGATCGAGAGGAGTAGTTCGAAAAAATCCACTCCCTTTTCTGTGGGAAATCCATACAACTCCTCCGAATCTTCGCGTACGGCGTGATGGGTCCAAAGGCGCGCTTCCTCACCGATCTTGCCTAACTTCTCGAGGGTTTCATTTGTGACAAAAACTCGGTATCCAATGCCGGAAGAGAGAATAACCGTGTGGCGCGCTCCTTTGGCGAGTATTTTGCCTGCTATATAGGAAATCATGAGGGTTAGTATATAGTATCCGCTCGGGTGACTCCATTCGGACGGGTTTGGTATTTGGCATGTAGTATGGGATAGGTGCGAATGCGTCAATTTGTTTTTCTGCTTGACCTAAAACCTAAAGCCTAGTAGCCTATTGCCTACATATGGCAATAACATCTTCAGCAAAAAAGGCACTCCGCGCATCTAAGAAAAAGCGCGTATTTAACCTTGCGCGAAAAAACGCGGTGGCTTCAATAACTAAGCAGATCCGTCGGCTTGTCAGTGAAAAGAAACTTGATGAAGCTAAGACCCTACTTCCAAAAGCTTACACCGCGATAGACAAGGCGACAAAAACTCATTTTTTTAAAAAAAATACCGGGTCGAGAAAAAAATCAAGAATTGCGGCGCTCATAAATAAGGGATAAAAAACCGGCTTAAGCCGGTTTTTTTGTTTCTCTGCTTAGGACAATAATTTTTTTGACTTTACTCTTTGCAACTGTTACTTTTTTCATACGCTCTCGTCGTTCAACGGATAGGACGCAAGCTTGCGGAGCTTGTAATAGAGGTTCGATTCCTCTCGAGAGCACAAGCGAAGCGTAGTGCTCTCGAAGAAAGCTCTGGGAGAGCTTTCGTGAGGAATCGAAGCCTGTTTGAGATATTTTTGAGTCTGTGACGAAAAAAATATCCAAACATGGGTAGTGAAACTGTAAGTTTCGATTCCTCTCGAGAGCATGCGAATGAAATGGAGACATGCTTTTGAAGTTGCTCTCGTAGTTAAATGGATATAATTGTTCCCTCCGAAGGAATAGTTGCCAGTTCGATTCTGGCCGAGAGCACATGAGAGAAAAATCTAAACTGCTTTAGATTTTTCGATACATATGCTGGACGGAGCCATGTTTTTCTAGAAGGAAAAACAGGCGAGTCGTGCGATTAGTAAATCGTGCCGAGAGGCTACAAGGAAATTTTCGAGTGTCGACGAGGAAATTATCCGTGACCATAAAATAGTCAACTGCTTTAGATTTTTCTAAAAACTAGCAACTAGTAACTATTTTCACAATCCTAGATATTCGAGAAAGTGATGGAGAATGGATTCGCGGAGTTCTTCTTCCGGCAGGTGGTCGAGCAGGCTTTCCCGGACGTCGTGTTCCGACACGCCGGACAGCGTTGCCGAAATAAGGGGCATGAATGTTTTTTTCGATTTCAATATGAGTCTCGGAAAATGAGGATGGTCGCCGAAGGGGTGGTCTATAGAAAAGGCATCCAGCGTTCGGTAGGGGTAAAGTATATTATCCATTCGCACGCCGCTTCTCGTTATTTCATAATGCGTCATCTTCGGGCCCTTCCGCGCATGCATGGTTGCGACAAATGAGGCGAGAAGAATAATAAGCGCGAGGAGAACATTTGCAAAGAGAATAGCGGCGGCTGACGCAGATATGGCAATAATCCAAAGCGCTATATACCAATCCGATGTATGCGGCGCGTGGTGCGCTTCGGGCGCTTCCCAGCGAATCATTTCATTTTCTTGCATGTATGTAGTATAGCGAATGCAAGAAAAAAAAGAGTAGTGAGCGGTGGATTAGTATTTTTTTATTTGGCGCAGAATTGCCATTCCGAGAATAAAGAGGAGCGTGCTGGTTCCAGCAGAGAGAAGACAGTAAAGACAGTATGCGTGAAGTACAAATGCTTGAACGTAAAGGAGGAGAAGCGAGACCAGGAATCCGACTGATGCGAGGACAATGGCCGCAATCATCAATTTTTTTAGCCTTTTATCAAGAAATCTAGAAACAAAAATTACCACGGTAAGATAATATAGCGCTCCAAAAAGTGAAATAGGAATACCGAAAAACTCGGAGAATCTGCTTGATGTTACAATATCGCAACTTCCTCCAACGAAACAGGGTATGGTTGCGCCTGAAAACTTTTGGACAGATAGGTAAGTCGCGTCTATCAATCCTACGATTGCGACCAGAATAAATATTTGAGCTAGGCGCTTAAGGAGTGGTGGTAGAGGTTGTGGTTGCTGTTCCATTTGTCGTAGTGGTTGAAAGTGCTGATTCAAGAGCGGCTACAAGATCGTTTACGTTTGAGAAACTTTGTCGTTCGTTATTGATAAAGAACGTTGGCGTCGATGCGACTCCGTATTTTATACCGCTCGCATAGTGGTCGCTTACCTTTTCGATTATTTCGTCCGATGCGTAATCAGTCTTGAATTGTTCCACATTGAGCCCAAGCGCCTCTGCATAAGTTTCGAATGTCTGCTGTGCGTCCGTCCGCCCCGTCCATTCTTCTTGTGTTTCAAAAAGAGCGTCATGCATCTCCCAGAATTTTCCTTGTTTTCCTGCAGCTTCCGCAGCGCGCGATGCAAAACGAGCATTTCGGTGCTGTGCGAGAGGGAAATGGCGATATACAAATTTTATGCTTGTTCCGTATTGGGCGTGAATTTCTTTAAGGGCGTAGTAATAGGCGCGGCAAGCGGGACATTCAAGATCGCTGTATTCGGTGAGGGTGAGGGCGGCATTTGGATTGTCCCTTGTCCAATCAGCGCTGGTGACAGAACTCAATATGTCAGTCGTGCCGGAAACGGGACCCGCGGGCTTTCCTGTATATTTGCCAAGGACAATAAGGCCAATAATAAGGACAACGATGACTCCAATGGTCCAGGTTGTCGTACTGCCTCTTTGCGTTTTTAATTGATTATTCATATATTTTTAATTTAAGAAATTCATTGTAGCAGAAAACCCAAAAAGGGGAATTTTTTACTTATCTAATTCAATTATTGAAACTTTTATGAATAACGGCTACACTCGTGGATAACAAGGAGGGATCGCATAGTTGGTCTAGTGCGTTCGTCTTGAAAACGAATACGCCGCAAGGCGTCGCGAGTTCGAATCTCGCTCCCTCCGCATGCGATACGCAGGAATAGACTACGGCAAAAAAAGAATAGGCATTGCGCTTGCGAGTGAAAACAGTTCGCTGGCGTTCGCACATTCCGTCCTCGAAAACAATGCTTCAAAGGAGTCAAAACTCCTCAATTTTTTTAGTGGAAACAAGGTTACTGATGTGGTGCTCGGAGAATCTCGCGATTTCAAAGGGAATGAAAATACGGTCATGGGTGAAATTAAAGATTTCTCGGCGTGGCTTATTAAAGAAGGCTATAAAGTGCATTGGGAGGCAGAATACCTGACAAGCGCCGCCGCGCGAAGCCTTCAAGGCCTTCAGGGCGCAAAAAAGGCGCGAGCTACATCAGAAAGGCAGTTGGGAAAGCCCAAGGAAAAGAATGACGATGCGGTGGCTGCTGCTATAATTTTACAAAGTTTCTTGGATAGAATCCGGAAGCCAGAAGCAGGAGAAATCCAAAATCCTTGATCTTTAATCCGTAACCAAATTCAATCAGGTTCGTGATTAAGGATTTCGGATTAAAGATTTCTTTATACTAATACTTATACTATATACTCATTCTACCTATGACCTACGATGATTTTAAAAAAGTGGAAATGAAGGTGGGTGAAATAATTTCCGCCGAAAAAGTTGAAAAATCAGAAAAACTTCTGAAACTATCTGTGAACTTTGGCGAAGTCGCGAATCGTCAGGTCATCTCGGGTATTGCGGCCGCGTATCCTGACCGTTCAGTGCTTGTCGGAAAAAAATTTATTTTCGTGACCAATCTCGAACCGCGTTCCATCATGGGCCTTGAAAGCCAAGCTATGATTCTCGCTTCAAAAAATGAAGCCGGGCTTTCTCTCGTTGCGCCAGTAAATCCTGAAGCTAAGTCAGGAGATATACTCGGCTAAGCTAGCCGCCTCGAGGGATGTTAGACTAATAAACTAAATAACTTTTTAACTAATTTCTGCTGTCCCCATTTTTCGCCTCCCAAAGAGGTTTTTTTCGGTATAATATGAATGTAAAAATTTTCTATGCAAACGTTCCCTGAAATTGGACACAATGTATTTCTTCGATTATTTCCGCCACCCGTATATATGAGAATGCCCGCAGTTGGGATTGATATCTCCAGCCAGTCGGTTCGTTTTTTGCAGTTTGAGCGTTCCCATGGTGGCGCCAAAATAAAGATTGTTGGCGAGGAGAAAATTCCCGAGGGCGCTTATAATTCTGAAGAAATTCATGAAAATGATCGGCTTGTGAAGATTTTGACTGATATCCGAGAGCGGTATGGTTTTCATTTTGTCTGCGCGTCTTTGCCGGATGAAAAAGCGTATCTTTTTAAGATTTCTGTTCCACAACTGTCTGAAAAGGAAATGCGTGATCACATTGAACTCAAGCTTGAAGAGAATGTCCCACTCGCCACGTCGGAAGTCCTGTTTGATTATTCGATTATTAGCGCAATAAGGGATCCAAAATCAGAAAGTGCGCTTGAGGCCGCTGTTTCCGTGTTTCCCAAGCAGGTTGCAGAAAGTCATGCGCGGCTTTTTGCGATGGCGGGGTTAATGCCGCGGTCATTTCATATCGCCGCTGAAGCAGTGGCTCGCGCACTCGTGCGACGCGGCGACGCAGGAACTTATTTAATCGTCAATTTTGGCGAGAAAAAGACCGGTATATTTGTTGTCTCCCGCGAAGTTGTACTTTTTGGCTCGACGCTCAATTTTGGCGGAGAGGCGATGACGCTCGGCATTCAAAAACATTTCGGCGTGGATCGAGCAAAAGCCGTCGAGATAAAGAGGGATGCCTCGTTGCTTGCCGACAAGGAGACGATGACTTTGTTTTTTTCCCTCATGAATCCAATATCGGCTTTAAGGGATGAGATCAATCGGCTTTATTTATACTGGAATACTCACGAAGATAGAGCGGAGGAGGATCGGGCAAAGATCGACCGTGTGATACTTTGCGGCGGCGACTCTCGGATCCGTGGGCTTGACGAGTATCTCTCGCTGTCACTTGGCGTTCCTGTTGATCTTGCTGATATCTGGACGAACGCATTTTCCCTCGAAAAGTATCTTCCTTCATTAGCACACGATGATTCGCTTGATTATGCCGCCGCGGCCGGACTTGCACTTGAAGGAATTTATTAAAATGCATAATCTTCTTCCACATAACGAAAGACAAGTCGTAAAAAGGGAAGCGTTCTTGCGAAAGGTCGCGGTTTGCGAGGGGCTGGCTTTCTTTGTATTTTTTATTGCAATAGTTTTTCTACTGCCCGCTTTTTTTTATAGTTCCATTCGCGATAAATTTTTGGCTACCGAGCAAACGGAGGCGAAAAAAGAATCCGAGCTTGAAGGTGGAGATATTGGGACTGAACTTGCGCGCGCTGAAAAACAGGCTCGGCTGATTCTTGCGGAGAAGGCCGCTGTATCTCACACGGATCTTGTGAATACGATATCCAAGCTTTCGCCAGCCGGCGTCCGAATTGTTTCATTCGTCTTCAACAAAGAGGATGGGGGCCGCGTGCCCACCGTGATTTCTGGAATCGCTTCGACGCGTGATGCGCTTGTTAAGTTCGAAAATAATCTGAAAGGAAGTGATCAGTTTGAATCTGTTTTGCTACCAATAGGCGTATTTGCTGAAGAAAGTGATCTTAGCTTCACCATCACTTTTTCTTATAAAATAATATGAAAATAAATCGCCGCACATCGCTAACTCTTTTATCTCTCCTCATACTTTTCGTGGCCAGTTTCGCGGGTTGGTATGTACTGTATCGCGCCACTTTGCAAAATCGCGCGGCCATTCATATCACAGAGGAATTGCTTGGAAAAAATAATGATGAGGTGAGTTATTACGCTTTGCTTAAGCGGACATTTGAAGCGACAGAAATCGAACGGGAGAAAATCGAGACATACTTTGTCAGTGATGGCACCGTGGTACCGTTTATAGAATCAATCGAGGCTTTGCGGACAATTTCCGGTATCTCTACCAAAATTTCTACTCTTGCTGTTGAAACACCGGAGAGTGGCGATGTCGAGTACCTGCATGTGGTCATTGATGTTGATGGGTCGTGGGATGGGGTATATCGCTTTGTTTCTTTAGTTGAGAAATTGCCACACGCAATTAGGATCGAAAAAGTTGCTTTCGACAAAACTCTTGGAGAGAATTCAGTATGGCGCTCGAACATTTCTTTGAGAGTGGCTAAAAATAAATTAGGAACACAATGAACACTCCAGTCGCGTTAAAAAAAATATACGAAAAATTTCATCACTCCGGACGGAGTATTGCTCGCGCTCGCGTGCCATATCGCGACTGGCAGATCATGCTTTTTGTCTTTGTGGCGGTTTCAGTGGCGTTTGTTTATTTTGACGCAAAAATTCTCCTTGGGTTGCTCACGCCTCGGAAAGTAGAGCAGGTGAATTCAGCAGATGATTTTGAGATTCCACGCGCCGAGACGCTTGTAAATGCGGCCAAAAAATACGATGATAAAAAAGCGGTTTTTGAGAATGCGAAGGTTAATTCGATTTCGATACCAGATCCGTCATTATAAACATGCCCGTCGACAATATAGGGTACTTTCTATACTCTGATATAATCGATAAATTTAATAAGCCCTTGTAGTTTAACTCCGACGTTTTGGAGTGAAAGTCGGGGCTCCGACCTGAGCGTCGGAGTGGATAATAGGTAAATTTAACATTGCCCCTGTAGTTCAGCCCCGACGCTTTGCCGCAAAGATCGGGGCTCCGACCGAAGCGTCGGAGTGGATAAAAAAATGATAGGATATGTGTATATTTTGAAAGATGAAAATCACCAATTTTATATTGGATCGACAATTAATGTTGAAAATAGATTTAAAGCCCATCTTAACAAACAAACGCAGACGACTTCACGAATGCGGGATATTAAACTGGTTTTAAAACAAGAATATCCCAATATTCAGATCGCGCGATTGATAGAAAGACGTCTGAAAAAAATGAAAAGAAAAGATTACATTGAGAAAATAATTGAAGACGGCTATATTAAGATGGCGTATTAAAGATCATATCTGTAGTAAGTATTAGCCCCTGTAGTTCAATGGACAGAACTGCGGACTTCTAAGCCGTCAATGTTGGTTCGATTCCAACCGGGGGCACAAGACGAAAACAATCTCGCCTGCGCGAGATTTTTTCGTACTTGTGCCAGACGGAGCGATGTGAGCGCAGTAGCGCGAACCGCGAGTCGGGCGATTAGTAAATCGTGCCGTGAGGTAAGCGAAATTCTGTTTGCGACGGCAAACAGAATATTTGTGACCACATGAGCATCTCGCCTGCGCGAGATTTTTTCGTACCTGTGCCGGCCGCAGGCATGTTCAGTTGGGCACGGAGGATAACTCTAATGCAGTTTCCGATGGTTGGGGTACAATACTGTCGGGGTCAATTATTAATATTATTTAAAGGCAGAAGACGTCGTCCTCCAATGGACATTGGTACGACGTGATTAGAATTATAAATTAATACGAAGACGGTCGCGCTTTAGGTCGTGTTTCAAAGGACGGAACACGACACGAGCCCCAAGGATGATTCTGGTGAATCATTCGACAAAATCGAGCGCGCGTACCTCACGGTATGATTTACTAATCACATAATTTTGCTAAATGGCATGAAAAAATTACACATGGTTACGTGGATACTCCTTATTATTGGGGGTTTGAATTGGCTAGTACTTGCTCTATTTAATTGGGATATAGGCCAGATTTTTGGTGGGATGGATGCGGGGATTTCCAAAATTATCTATATTCTCGTAGGAATATCCGCCGTTGTAGAGATTGTTACGCATAAGAAAAGCTGTAAAATGTGCGGTTCCAAAATGGGTGCGGATATGCCGGCGACAGGCGGAACGATGTAATGATGAGAATAAGAGATTAAGAAAAAAACAGCCCGAGAGAGCTGTTTTTTGTTGTTGGGTAACAAAGGACTTGAAGCCCACAGCTTCAGTAAACCTTTCGTATTTTCTCAAAGCGACGCTTCTCGAAAATAGATTCAAGGTCCTAAAGTCCCTTACTGAAGTGGAATTTCTTACTTCCAATGGACTAGGACACCTCGAAATTGTGCCGTCGCGCTTTGTTGGTGTGGTCACAGATAATTTTCTTGCCACCGCTCGAAAATTTCGCTTACCTCACGGCACGATTTACTAATCGCCCGACTCGCGGCTCGCGCTACTGCGCTCACATCGCTCCGTCTCGAGCAGTCGAGATTGTCTTTTGTGGTCAGGAATATTTTGCTCGTCGTCCTAGAGCGTTCGAGCGAACGCTTGGACTAGCTCACTCGCAAAATTTCATGACCCTGCCTCGCGGCCTCGCCTGCTGGTTCGGCATCGCTCCGGCTCGCACAAGTACGAAAAAATCTCGAGCAGTCGAGATTTGTTTCGTCTTGTGCGCCCTGAGAGATTTGGTCACGAATATTTTTCTCGTCGCCACTCGAAAAATTTCTCGACCCAGACTCGGCCTCACTTTCTGCTGAAAGTGGCTTCGCGGCCTCCGTCCTTCAAATCTCTCATGACGCACAAAATCAAAAAACTCCAAAGCTCTGCTTTGTCGTTATGATTTTGTGCGCCCTGAGAGATTTGAACTCCCGACCTTCGAGGTGTAAACTCGCTGCTCTACCAACTGAGCTAAGGGCGCATATTTATTTTTTATCCACTAGCCTACGCTTTGGTCGGCTCTCCAACTTCTACGTTGGGCCTCGGGCTAATCGCCCGAGGTCTCAATAGTATCGAAAATATCTCTTTTATCAAGCGTTTTTTTATGGCTTGACCAAAAAAGAAAATCTGCTATTCCTTTCCCTGGATCTATAAGTATTTCCTCGCAACATCGACGCGGCTCGTCCGCGCTCTGAGGCCGCTCCATATCCTTGGGAGCGGCCTCTATTTCTATTTACTAAGTAAGCTATATAATTTAAATACGAACTATTGCGGTAGTTGGTTTGATCGATTAGATTACATCTTCATGGAAGAAATCATCGAAATTGAGTGTGTCGTAAAGGGAAAGGTCCAGGCGGTGGGGTATCGTGAGTATGCTCGCTCACAGGCTCTTGCCCTCGGGGTTACTGGTTTTGCTCAGAATAAGCCTGACGGCTCAGTACGAGTTGTGGCTCAGGCACCTGACCTTCTTCTCGAGCGATATGTAAAAGTGTTGCGCGCAGGTCCTTCCTCAGCGGCAGTCGACGAGGTTAAAGTTATGCTGAGAAAAATGCACGGCCGGGTTACTGACTTCGTACTCTATTGATATGAAAAATGAAAATAAAGAGCCCGTACTTCTTTATGAAGACGATGATGTTGTTGTCATTCACAAACCTGCGGGACTTGTCGTGCATCTGGACGGCAAGACAGAAGAAGCGAGTCTAACAGAGTGGCTTCTTAAGCACTATCCTTCGATGAAGGATGTGGGGGAACCTGAGCGGCTTTCAACGGGAGAGCTTATTCTCCGGCCGGGGATCGTGCACAGGCTCGACCGAGACACATCAGGGGCGATTATTGCGGTAAAAAATAGCGATGCGTTCTCTTTTTTTAAAAAACAGTTTCAAGATCGGACAATTGTAAAAAAATATCACGCGCTTCTCTATGGGGAGATAAAGTATGTCAGAGGGGCGATTGATAGAGCGATCGCCAAGTCTCGTAGAGACTTCAGGCTCTGGTCCGCACAACGTGGAGCGCGCGGAGCGGCGCGAGATGCGATCACAAAATACCATAAGCTTTTTGCGAATGGCGGGTTTTCTCTAGTAGAAGCAGAGCCGAAGACCGGCCGGACGCATCAGCTTCGGGTTCATTTCAAAGCAATCAATTATCCGATCATTAACGATCCCTTGTACGCGCCAAATCGCCCTCTGGCTTTAGGACTCGACAGGCTCGGGCTTCATAGCTATTCGATTGAATTTGCCATGCGGAATGGAGGTCGAATGGAAATCGTTGCCCCGTACCCCATGGATTTTGCCACAGCTGTTGCCCGCCTTAAATCATTGTGATACAGTACTTCGGCTTATGAATCTAGGAACAATAAAACTAACGCCGGTTGATATGGACGCGCGCAAGAAACTTGATATCCGCGCGGGCGACACTATCAAGGTTTGGCAAAAAATTAAGGAAAAAGATAAGACTCGTCTCCAGGCCTTTGAGGGTCTTGTGCTTGCGAGAAAGCACGGCAACGAAATGGGCGGTACGTTTACCGTACGCCGCATTGCAAGCGGAGTAGGAGTAGAGAGGATTTTCCCTGTCTTTTCACCGCTTATCGACAAAATAGATATTTTAAAAAGATCGAAAGTGCGTCAGTCGAAGCTCTATCACATCCGACGCAAAGCCGCGAAAGACATCAGTCGAGAAATGCGAAATATCCGTAAAATGAAAGACGAGCCGGAAGTTGCGAAAGAGACTCCGGCACCGGAAGCAAAAAAACCAACCGAAACGAAATAAAAAAAGAGCGGGAGCTCTTTTTTTCTCGACACAATCTTGCGCCGTCGTCGCTTTATACGCACCAACATCCTTAAATACTGGAGTGTTTAAGGATGTTGAGTTGAGGGTGGTGTTTGGGAGTGTGGATAAATAAGTGGTAAACAATTGTTCACTAATTTATAATTGATGAGTGAGTCATTTTGCTATTCAGAAATCCAATAGGGGCCCGAAACCAAAGCGAATTATTGATGAGACATGGTCCCCGAATTTGGCGTATGCGGTAGGCCTCCTCGCTTCTGATGGTTGTTTAACGAGGGCGCAACATCTTATTGATCTTACATCGATAGATATTGAGCAACTGAATAATTATAAAAAATGCCTCGGTATTTCGACAAAAATAACGAGCAAATTTTCCGGAATAAAAAATCCGGCGTACCGAGTGCAATTTAAGAATGTAATTTTTTATCATTTTCTGGAAAGCGTCGGACTAACTCCGGCAAAATCACGAACAATTAATGAAGTTAAGCTTCCGAATCAGTATTTTTTTGATTTTCTTCGGGGGCTATTTGACGGGGATGGATGTTCTTACTCATATTGGGATCCTAGGTGGAGATCTAGTTTTATGTTCTATCTTTCTTTTACATCAGCAAGTTCCTTATTTGTGAAATGGCTAAAGAAAAAAATAGAGGAATTATCTAACTGCGATGGAAAAATCTCGGTAAATAAGAAAAAAGATGGGAGGAATCCTTATTATCAGTTACGTTTTGCCAAAAACAATGCCAAAATCTTAGTTCAAAAAATGTATTATTCTGACTCGAGTATCTATCTTTCAAGGAAAAAACGCATTAGATAATAAATAGATGGTACCAAGATCGCGTTAATTGATGTACTCGCATTTTCTCACATTTTA
>MHRX01000055.1:5756-6175 GCA_001822655.1 Candidatus Taylorbacteria bacterium RIFCSPLOWO2_01_FULL_45_15b | reverse complement strand
CTTCCCGATGCGCACCGAGGAGTGAAGCAAATTCTCGGGCGTGCCCTTTTGCGCAACCCGCTTATAGGCCTTGGAGATCGGAATAAGACCATCGACCCCGCCCATTTCTCGAAGTTCGCCGGTCGGGAGACGCGTAATATCGCCATAAACTCCGATCAGCGTAATTTCCTCACCAATCATTTTGCCGGTTTTATAGCCCCAGCTCTGGAGCCGTTCTTCGACGGCAGTGATTTCAGCAGGCGTCACTCGTTTCGACATTTTTACTATCATTTATTTTCTCCTTCGATTTTCCTGTCACCCACCTCATACGCATGATCATCAAGACCAAGCCACCGCAAAGCCTTTGCTGCTGGAAGTGGAAACAAAGACCTCATGTGCGTTACAACTTTTTGACAATGCCCACACCACGTGGTCTCAAC
>MHRX01000055.1:5439-5674 GCA_001822655.1 Candidatus Taylorbacteria bacterium RIFCSPLOWO2_01_FULL_45_15b | reverse complement strand
AACCGACCAAAATTCAAACGTCTTCTCGGTTTCTCCTTCGGTTTCATTTGCAACCTCACGCACATGAGGATCAAGCCCAAGATCACGTAACGCGCTTGCTGTTGGAAGTGGAAACAAAGACACTAAATTAGTTTGAACTTTTTTACACACCGCACACCATACGGTAATAGTCTTTGTGTTGCTTTCCACAACACTATATGCGTTTCCTTTTTCTCCACACTCACCGCAAAAGATA
>MHRX01000055.1:5083-5421 GCA_001822655.1 Candidatus Taylorbacteria bacterium RIFCSPLOWO2_01_FULL_45_15b | reverse complement strand
CGCAAAAGATATCAGGTCTTTTGAACATTTCGAGAGTCAGACGTTTTTGAACTCGCTTACCATCAACAACCGACCAAAATTCAAACGTCTTTGTTCTCAAAACTCTATCAAAAAAATCCGCACGCGCCCTCCGTACGCCTTTTGTAGGATCTGAGCACCCAGGTTCTAAAAGAGACGCCTCCGTAAACAAATCCACATAGTCACCACGCCCTAGACAAGGATTCGTACCCATATACCTCTCCTTTCCTTTATTTGTTTCGTTTTCAAAGAACAACATCTTTCCTGTTTTTCATACCAACGAAAACCGCCCCGCGCTACGGGACGGCTCTTTGATTCTT
>MHRX01000055.1:3804-5067 GCA_001822655.1 Candidatus Taylorbacteria bacterium RIFCSPLOWO2_01_FULL_45_15b | reverse complement strand
GTCGTCGTGTTGCACTTTCATCCAATACCACCATTCCGCGCCCCATAAGTAATAGTCGTCAAATCCCGTGTTTTTTGCAAAATGTATGGAATCTTCAAAAAAAGGAAAATCAAATACACGAAGTTGATCTTCAAGCGGCGCGTCGCGTAACGCCCGAGGTAGCCACGGCTCCATGCCAAGCTCAACTACAAGAAACTTTTTTTGGTAATCCTGAATCAAAAATCGAATAATCTGCTCTTTTGCGCGGAAAAACCAAGGACCTATAGGATACTCAATAAATCCGAACACTTCATTATATACCCGGCGATACATAGTAGTGCCAAATACATCTCCCCATTTTGCCGCCGCGTACCATAAACCAATCTCACCGGAATCAGTTGTAAGAATGGGATGTCTGTCGTCAAGCGACCGCACATGTAAAATCTCGGCATCCACTATTTCACGGCTCACGGAAGAGCAATCGCCAAAAGGCAAAAAAGGCTCGTTCTCCACCTGCCAATACTTCAACGCGGAGGAATTTTTATATCTTTTCACCACTGCCTCTATGTAATGTAATATGTTTTGCGTTTTTAGCTTTTCGCTTTGCGCTCGAGCCCATTCAGGCTCGTGGCACTCAGGCCAGCGCGGCACTTTTTTGCCTATCGCCAAAATAACATCCGCCCCCACTTCTTCCGCGCGGCGCATTTGATAATCCAAACCGGAAAAATCATATTGCCCTTCTTGCGGTTCTACAAGATCCCAGTAGGCAACAAGGCGCAAGTGGCGCACCCCAAGATCATTAAGAATGGCCTCATAATTTTCTTGCCATCCCAACTTAGCGGTTGAACCGCTAAGTGATAGTTCTTGGGAAAATTTTTGCGAGAAGGTAACCCCCCATTCTATCGGCCGATTTGGATCCGGCGCGGTATATTCAAAATATGCGCCGACTCCCAAAAAAATAACAGCAATAGAAATAAAGGTAAACGCAATATACTCACCAAATAGCCTGCGCCACTGAAACCGCTCATGAAACAGGATCCACCCCCCAATAAATACAATAAGAAAGCGAATACTCTGCATCGCATCTACTAATGATGGCACTCCCAATGAAATGGCGTAAAACACTAGCACGGAACCCGCGCCCGCATAGGCACGATTTAACACATACAATTTTTTATTGCGCAATTGATGTTTTCCGCCCGGGGATAAAATAATTCTCCGCCACGGCGCATACAGCAAACATAATGCTACAAGCGCGGCCCCTCCCACCTTTATCCAAAAAAA
>MHRX01000055.1:0-3766 GCA_001822655.1 Candidatus Taylorbacteria bacterium RIFCSPLOWO2_01_FULL_45_15b | reverse complement strand
TGCCTCTTCAAATACATATTTTGATACAATATTTGAAACTCCAAAACAGCCTGCCGCAAGCAACACAAAAAACAGCGTCCACAAACGCATGTGCCGCTCCTCCAAAAACGTAATTAAAAACCCGCCTCCCACCAACAGCACAAAACTTATCATCTGATACGATTCCAAAACCATACCGAGAAAAAAAGAACCAAATACCAAGGTTGCAATCGGAGAAAACCCGCTTACCAACACAATACTTCCGCCTGCTTTGCTGTAAAAAAGCGCGTAAAAATAAAAGAGCATCCCTGCCATGAATGCCCCACCGGCAATAAACGCCACACCAAGCGTTTGCCACGAAACGCCCACAAACCCGAATGGCAAAAGCACCACAGACACTAACCCAAGAATGCCGAGCCAAAACGTGTATCCCACCGGATTAGAAAAGGATTTTTTCAAAAGCAACTTATCCGCAAGCGCGGATGTGCCGAGAACAAATTGCGCGAGAAGCGAAATAAGAAGCCAGTTCATAACCCTTCCTCAATAATTTTCTTATACTCCAAGGCGCTCGGGCGAATTTTCCGTTTCATTGTTTGATAGTCAATTTCCACCAACCCGAACCGCGGCCAAAATCCCTTGTCCCACTCAAAATTATCCAACAGCGACCAGTGTAGATATCCGCGCACATCCGCGCCTTCTTCCATCGCTTTTTTCATGTAACGAATGTGTTCTTCAATAAACCACGCGCGATGCGTATCCCCTGCGTCAGCCAAACCGTTTTCGGTAATATAAATTGGTTTTTGAAATTGTCTCAACCCAAGCAAGAGATGATACAACCCCTCCGGATAGAGTTCCCAGCCCATATCGGACACAACTTTGTTTTCGTTTTTATTGATCCCATAATTGATACGATTGTGAAAATAATAGTTTAGACCTATAAAATCAGTTGTTTTTCGTATACGATTGAGAAAATAAAAATTCCAATTTTTATCCGCCAGCCATGCACATAATGCATTCACAATACCACCACCGGATTCAAAATAAGAAAAGTTGCTGGACACACCAATAAAAGTAAATTGATTCGTATGTTTCATGCTCTGATAAGCTTTTTGGTGCGCCCGACGAATGCTCCATAGCGCTTTATAAAAAAGAACCAAGTTTTTCTTTTCAGGAGGCCACAAGCCGCGCATGTAAGAATTCAAGACATATATCTCCGGCTCATTTATTGTTATCCAAAACCGCACATGTTCTCCCAGCGCGTCGCTCACGCGGTCCGCGTATCTTGCAAACCGTTCCGGAAACTCATCCGCCAACACCCCGCCTTTTTTCGCGAGCCACACGGGAAGCGTCCAATGCCACAGCGTAACAAATGGCTCAAGCCCACGTGCGCGCAAAGCTTTGATGATATTGCGATAATGCTCTATTTCACGTTCATCAAACTTTCCTTCTTCCGGCTCAATCCGCGACCACTCAACGGAAAACCGATGCGCGTTATGCCCTAGAGACTTCGCAATATCAAAATCTTCTTCATAACGGTTGTAGTGATCACATGCTTGCCCAGAGATATAATTTTCGGGCGGATACTTCCCATCACTCTCTCTGCTCAACCGTTCTGCGTTTTCTTTCTCCCAAACGCTCCAATCATTGTGATTATGACCTTCTACTTGATGACTAGCAGTTGCCGCCCCCCACAAGAAGTTTTCTTTCATGCATGAATTATATCAGAAAATAAAAAAGCGTCACTAAAACATCAGCAACGCTTACGTATTCTTTCTTGGGTTATATGAGTATATTGTCCATTCATAACCCTCTTGTGCGGCTTTGTGAAGGAAGAGTCGTTGCTAAAAAGCGCCTTACGAACCGCTTGAGCATTAGTATCAAGTACCGCACAAATATTTTCAAATGAAAATAACCAGCTTTCATCGGTTGATTCAAACCATTCTTGGATTTCTGTAAATAACCGAAGCTCTCTTCTTGCTTGTTTCTTTTTGTATTTAAAGTATGTTACCACCGCGTCTTCAAGTACCGCACGCATAAGGCTTCTCTCAGGAGAATCTTTTCCACGTATTTGAAAAAACTGTTCAGGTAACATAGTCTTTGAATCAGGATCTTTCACTTGAGCCATGGCTGTACTCCTTAGAAAAGCTCTCACACGCAGTATACTGGCTTATTTCTACCCACACAAGTATACTTATACATATGACCCATGAAGAACAAATTGTACAAGCAGTAAAAAAAATTATGCCGGCGGTGGTCTCCATTACAGCGGCAAAAGACTGGGAAGTATTACAAGAAGCCGCCCGCAAACTAGCGCCTCTTGGGTTCCCTTCTCCGGAAGAAATGCCTGCTATGGAAGGTCCCATGCCGGAAGGCATTCCCCTTACCGACGACGGTAAAGTACGGCTGGGAGGCGGTTCAGGATTTCTTGTGGACAAAAGCGGTATTATTCTTACAAACCGCCATGTGGTGGCTGACCCCGAAGCAGAATATACCGTGATACTTGATAATGAACTCTCGTTCCCGCTTACCGTAGTGGCAAACGACCCCATCCACGACGTTGCCATTTTGAAAGTAAACATGGAAGGACGCGCGCTTCCCGACCTCTCTGTGGCAAGTCTTGCGGAAGAAAAATCGCTTGAACTGGGACAAACAGTAATAGCCATAGGAAACGCGCTCGGTGAATTTAAAAACTCCGTTTCTACGGGCGTTATATCCGGTCTCTCGCGCCTCATTTCCGCAATTACCGACATGTCGGGCAAACAAGAACGCCTGCGCGGACTCATTCAGACAGACGCGGCTATCAACCCGGGAAATTCCGGCGGGCCCTTGATTGATTTAGACGGCAACGTAATAGGCATCAATGTTGCCATTGTATACGGAGCGCAAAATATTGGTTTTGCCATTCCCATAAAAAAAGCCGTGCGCGATCTGGCTGATATTAAAGAACACGGAAGAATCCGCCGACCATTTCTCGGAGTGCGATATGTGCTCTTGAATAAACGCATTGCAGATCGATTTCAGTTATCTGTTTCCCACGGGGCATACATTTTGAAAGAAGGAATTCCGGGAGATCATGCGGTTATACCCGGAAGCGCCGCAGACAAAGCAGGGCTCAAAGAAGGAGATATAATCCTTACCTGCAATAAAAAACGCATCACAGAAAAAGAAACACTGGAAGATATGCTTGAAGGACTTACCGTAGGAGACGAAGTACGATTTGGAATTCTTGCTGGCGGCATCCGAAGAAAAATAACAAGCGCGCGACTTCAAGAACACATGGAAAAAACGCTTTAAATGAGATGGCTCACTAAAAAGCCCACCCCATAGGCGATGAATGCCGCTATGCCTCCCACTGACAACATTTCCACGCCGGCGTTATACCAACGTTGGTTTGTGAGCAGACAACGCAGCGCGCCCACAATAAATAAACTCATTGCTGTGCCTATAACAGCCAGACCAAAGAGTGAGCCGTTTGAATTAAAAAAATAGGGCAAGAGCGGCACCGCGCCCGCGATCACGAACGCAAAAAAAGTAGCGGTCGCTGAACGCGTAGACTGGCCATCCTTTTCAGGCGGACTTATGCCAAGCTCCTCATGCATCATAATATCGAGCAAGAATTCTTTGTTTTTGGATAGAAGCGGAAGTAGTTGTTCCGCGTCTTTTTTGGTGTACCCTTTACGGAGTAGAAATCCTGTCATTTCCGCATGCTCCTCTTCCGGTTCATGATGAAGTTCCCATTCTTCCGTGCGACGTTCGCGGATAATATAATCACGTTCGGACTTGCTGC
>MHRX01000054.1 GCA_001822655.1 Candidatus Taylorbacteria bacterium RIFCSPLOWO2_01_FULL_45_15b | reverse complement strand
GACCATTCAATGAGCAACGGCAAAGAGCGATATGGAAGAAACTCCGGCCGATTTGAATGCTCGTTTTGCTTCAAAAAGAGTGCTACCTGTCGTCGTAACGTCGTCAAGGACGAGGATTGACCTTCCATCGAGCATTGCCTGTGGATTTGCTTTGAAAATTCCTTTCATATTTTTTAAGCGCTCTTTACGAGGAAGCGATACTTGGGAAACCGTCTCGCGTGATCGTAAAAGCGCATTCGGTAGTGTCCCAAAATTGATACCCCCGTCGATTTCCGTAATCTTTTTTATCAGAAGATCAATTTGATTGAAACCATAAGTATTTCGTCGGGAGGCGCTTTCGGGAATGGCGACGAGGTAATATTTCTGCTGAATTCCAAGTGATTTTTCCGCCAGGCTCTCAATGATTTTCTCGCGGGTCAGAGCCGCAAGAAGCGAAAGCGCTTTTGGATTTTTGTGGTATTTCATCTCGCGTATTGCGAGTCTGATGAGCGGATCGTGGTAAGAGAAAAACGCCTCGATTCCTTCGGGCGCAGGTTCTTCAACTCTAACTCGACGACGGAACGTCTCGATATCCATTGTTTCAAGTATCCGAGTATCTTCATCTTGGGGGAAAAAGAAAGTTGAAATCGCGTACAAAATTTTCTCGAGATTGTTTTTCATGCTTTTTACCTATTTTCGCGCACTAAAGAATGGTACAATTTTTCAAACGTTCCGCATATGGCGAATTTTCTCAAAAATCTCTTTGCAAAAGACCCAACCAGCGTTTCAGGGGTGGATATAGGTCCATCTTCAATAAAAATCGTACAGCTCAAAAAAAAGAAGGGCCGTGCGGTTCTTGAGCGATACGGGGCACTTTCTCTTGGGCCTTATGCCGGTGTCGAGATCGGCCGCGCGACTGCGCTTCCGGCGGATAAAATAGCTTCGGCAGTGCTTGATCTCATGAGGGAGGCGAAGATTAGCGCAAAAGATTGCGGTTTCTCTATCCCCATGTCCTCGAGTCTCGTTACGATTATTGAAATTCCTGAAGTCGAAGAGAAACAACTTGCAAGTATAATTCCGATTGAGGCCAGAAAATACGTACCTGTGCCAATCTCCGAGGTTCTTCTCGATTGGTGGGTGATTCCTCGTGAAGGTTCGATGCCCACCGATGAATATAGTGAAACGAGACCCGGTGCTCTATACAGAGGAAGTGCTCCAAAGCAAAAGACAATCGAGGTTCTTCTCGTTGTAATTCACAATGAAGCGATTGCAAAAGCGCAGGATGTCATAAAAATGTCAGGCCTCCGGGCTTCATTTTATGAAATCGAGATTTTCAGCACGATCCGCTCGGCCCTTGATAGAGAGGGGTCGCCTGTTATGCTTTTTGATTTTGGCGCCGGTTCGACGAAACTCTATATCGTAGACAGGGGAGTGCTTCGCGTGTCGCACGTCATAAACCGCGGATCGCAGGATTTGACGATCGCCCTCTCGAAAGCGCTCAATATCTCGCCAGAGAATGCGGAGTCGATGAAAAGGACGAAAGGATTGACTGCTGTTACGGAAGGAAGGGATACGGTTACGGCCGTTTCCTCGACTCTGAATTACATTTTTGCTGAAACAAACCGCGTCATATTGACCTATGAAAAAAAGCATCTGAAGAACCTCGGAAAAATACTTCTGACGGGCGGCGGCGCGGGATTAAAGGGCCTTCTTGAAGTGGCGCAGACAAGCTTCCAAACCGAAGTTGTCTTGGCAAATCCATTTGGAAAAGTCGAGAGCCCCGCTTTTCTTGAAGGGGTTTTGAAGCAGGTCGGCCCGGAGTTTGCGGTGTCCGTTGGGCTGGCTCTGCGCAAATTGCAGGAAATCCGGTAATAGATTCAGAAATCTAGATTCAAGATTCAAGAAAAAAAGCGAAGAAAAAGGATCGGCAATGTATTTATTCCTAAATCTTGAATACCAAATCCTACCTCTCGTTAGTAGTGGGTTCCATAATTTTGATTTCCCTAGGCCGAGCTACTCCAAGCGTCTTGGACGCTCTAGGACCGCGATGCAATCGGCGGGGTTAGGCAAGATTCACGATACAGAAGAGAAGAAAAAAGGTCGGGAGGGTATTTATTCTTAAATCCTGAATCTTGAATCCAACTTCTATCCTTCCGTTGTCCACATATTTTGCGTTTGATGAGGCAGTTCAGGATATAATATTGTTTGATATTTATGGATACCAAATTCCAACCTTCCTTTATACCCAAAAAGCCGCTGATACCCGGGCTTCGGCCGGAGCGCGCGGAGAGCGTAAGTTTCTTTTCGGTCGTTGCAATCCTTATTTTTCTGCTTGCTCTCGCGTCGTCTGCGGGCGCATTTCTCTACAAGAAGTATGTTGAGAACAAACTTGACGATGTTACGAGTGCGATCAAAGCGGCGGAGGACGAAAGTCAGCCGTCTCTCATTCTCTCGCTCGCTCGCCACGCGAAACGAATTGATGTGGCTAAAAATTTGCTTCAAAACCACGTCGCGCCATCCGCGGTGTTTGCACTGCTTGAGAAGAATACGGTGGTAAGCATCCGTTTTACGGATTATCAATATTCGAGCGTTAACGAGCTTGGGGAGATTGCGGTGAATCTTCGCGGTGTCGGCGAAAGTTTCAATGCCGTCGCTCTGCAATCGCAGGAGACGGCAAAAAGTCAAGACTTTGAAAATGCGGTTTTTTCCGGTCTTGCTCTCGACGAACGTGGCAACGTACTTTTCAACATGAATGCAAACGTAAAAGGCGAGAGTCTTCTATATGATACGGTTCGGATGCTCGGTGAAGGCACTGGCCCGAATGTCGGTTTGGAGACGGTTGAACAGAATTCCGACGGCATATTCAATCCAAATTTTGAATAAAATGAAAGGAAATCTCACACCAATTCTTCTGCTTTTTATCTCGATCGGCCTTTTTTTTGGTTTTATTGATCCGTCGTGGAGTTCCGCGCGGAAGATTCAGTCTGAATTGGGTAAAAAGAATGAGGATTTGGCAAATATTCAAGTGTTTCTCCAAAAGAAAGAGGATTTGCTGACGAAAGAGCGCAGTGTGCCAATAGAGTCAACGTCGCGACTTCAGAAAATGTTGCCGGACAGCATTGATTCAGTGCGTCTTATCCTCGATCTTTACAATATCGCGGATCAGAATCAAATAAAGATAAAGACCATTGACGTATCACAACCTGATTCCAAAGTCGCAAGCGATGGTAGCGCGTCCTCATACGGTTCTTTGCCTGTGCGGATAACGCTGACAGCTTCTTATGATGATTTCAAGATATTCCTGCGAGATATTGAGCGGAGCCTCATGTTGCTTGATGTTACGAATGTTTCATTGCGGCCACAGAAAGAGGGCGCATATGAATATACAATTTCCGCCAAGACATATTGGCTAAAATAATATGAAAGGACTTATCAAAATTTTCATCATCATACTCGTAACGGCGCTGGTCGGCTTTGGGGGGTATTCATATCTCCAGCGCGGCGTGCCTTCGGGGGGCGACAGTGGGAAGGGGGAGGCCTTTACCGCCTCGGTTGACGGGGGCTCAACTTTAAATTTATTGGGAAGGCTTCAGTCTATCGAGCTCGATACGTCTTTTTATTCGAACGCGTCGTTCGTAAGTCTCTATGACTGGGGGAAGGCAATCGAGCCGGAGCCTGTCGGTAGAGCGAATCCTTTTGCGCCAATAAATTAGTATAGAGTATATTGTATCTAGTATGAGGATTTTGAAGATTAAGATATTTCTTCAAATCCAACTTCTACATACGACATACTAAATACTACATACCATATACTAAATACTAAACCATGAGTCTTGTAGATCTTCTCGCAGAAAAAAAAATAATTGAGCTTGACTCGGTGCAGACCATCAAGGATGAGATCGCACAAACAGGAGGTGATTTTGAAGCGCTTCTTACGACAAAGTACGGAGTAAATCCTTACGATTTTCTTGGAGTGAAAGGCGAGTATTATGGGATACCCACGAAATCTCTCGACGGGGTTACGGTTCCTTTCGAAATACTAAAATATATTCCCGAGGATTCTGCCTCGCACTACAACTTTGTGCCGATCGGCATGGAGGACGGAGTTCTCGAGATAGGCGTTGTGGATCCGGATAATATTGAGGCGAGGGACGCGCTCAATTTTATTTCTGCAAAAATCAATTTACCATACAAAGTTTACCTCCTTGCCCGCATAGACTTCGACAAAGTTATACAGACATACAAGGGGCTTTCCGGCGAAGTAACACAAGCGCTCTCGGAGCTTGAGACGGATTTGTCCGCCGATAAAGTCATTGAGGCCGAGCTCGGAGAGGTTAAAAAGGACTTTAACATGGACGACCCGATTGGAGACACTACACCGGCGACTTCGAGAACGAGGATAATTGAAGACGCGCCCGTTACTAAAATCGTGGCCACTATGCTGAACTATGCGACGCAGGGCAATGCTTCGGATATTCATGTTGAGCATATGGGAGAAAACGTTCGCGTACGATTTCGTGTTGACGGATTTTTAAATACCAGCCTCATACTTCCCAGCAAAATTCATTCTGCCGTTGTCGCTCGCATCAAAATTCTCTCCAATATGCGTCTTGACGAAAAGCGAAAGCCTCAAGACGGCCGATTTAGCGCGAAAATCGAAGGAAGGAAAGTCGATTTTCGAGTGTCGACATTTCCTGCTTATTACGGGGAAAAAATCGTCATGCGTATTCTTGATTCCGAGAGGGGTGTAAAGCCTATTGATCAAATGGGTCTCTCCGCCCGAAATCTGAAACTGATTAAAGAGGCCATAGGCAAGCCGTACGGCATGATATTGATCACCGGTCCAACGGGTTCCGGAAAATCAACGACACTGTATTCGATGCTGAATGAACTGGATAAAGAGCGCCTTAACGTGCTCTCGCTTGAAGATCCGGTCGAGTACAATATTCCGGGAATGAGCCAGTCTCAAGTGCGTCCGGAGATCGGTTATACATTCGCGAATGGCCTGCGTTCGACGTTGAGGCAAGACCCGGACATTATTATGGTTGGAGAAATTCGTGATAAAGAGACGGCACAGCTTGCTGTTCAGGCCGCGCTTACCGGACACCTTGTTCTTTCGACTATCCACACAAATAATGCGGCAGGTGTCATTCCGCGTCTTCTCGATATGGGAGTCGACCGATACCTTATTGCGCCTACGCTGATTCTGGCGATTGCACAGCGGCTTGTCATGACGCTCTGTCCCGGCACAGGAAAGCCGGTTCCGGTTGAGGACAGTGTTAGAAAGATTATTGACAAGGAATTTGAATCGCTTCCCGAAAAATATAAGAGCGAGATTCCAAAATTGGAAACAGTTTATGAAATCGAACCGAGCGCCACATGTCCCAAAGGGACGATCGGACGCGCCGCCGTGTTTGAAGTCCTGCAAATGTCAAAAGAATTGGAGCGGGCTGTTCTCGAAGATGCATCTGAATTGTCAGTTTCTAAAATCGCGCGTGAACAGGGAATGCTGTCGATGAAGGAAGATGCTATTATTAAAGCGGTGAATAGAGAAATTCCGTTCGAGGAGGTCAATAAATTGTAGAAAATAATGAACGGAGTGAATATATTTTCTTAATCCCGCCCTAATTTCACTTCATAAACTATTCGGAATCAAAGAATAATCTATACATAGGATTTCTGGTCGGTATAAAAAATGATTCTTCGAAATTAGAGCGGGGTTGTAGAAAAAATTCTGAAAGACTAATTTTCGCTTAATCCACTCCCTAATTTCAGAGAATAGAATTTATTATATTCTAGATTTTAGTGAGTCAATCTTTTAAAAATGGTATTATAGATTTGAGTGAAATCAGGGAGGGATGGCGATTTTTATAGTCGCTGTGCTCGATTCTATCAGCTCACCCCTCTCTAATTTCAGAGAATAGAATTTATTATATTCTAGATTTTAGTGAGTCAATCTTTTAAAAATGGTATTATAGATTTCTGTGAAATCAGGGAGGGATGGCGATTTTTATAGTCGCTGTGCTCCTTAAAAATCAGCCACATGGAAGAAGCGAAAAATAAAACGATACTTATTGTCGACGATGATAAATTCCTTCTGAACATGTATCGCATGAAGTTTGCCGAGTCGGGTTTCGTTGTAGAGACGGCGACAAGCGGGCAGGAGACGCTCCAGATACTCCGCACCGGAACCTCGCCGCAAATTCTGATGCTTGATATGGTGATGCCCGGTATGGACGGGATAGAGCTATTGGAAACTATTCGCAAAGAAAAACTCGCTTCGTCCGCCCATGTCGTTATTTTGTCGAACCAGAGCCAGGCATCTGACATGGATAAAGCAAAAGAATTCGGCATTGACGGCTACATCGTAAAAGCCACATCAATTCCTTCGGAAGTAGTTCAGGAAGTTATTAAGGTTATTAAAGTCAAAAACTAATGGGAAGATGGTATTATGAATCGAATACCGAATTT
>MHRX01000053.1:16703-20154 GCA_001822655.1 Candidatus Taylorbacteria bacterium RIFCSPLOWO2_01_FULL_45_15b | reverse complement strand
CAGTAAAGGTATATGAACCTGCCGCGGTTGGCGTGCCATTCAACTGACTATGACCAGTCGGGCAAGTAATTACGCCGCCGCACAAAACGCCCAGTCTCTCAATTTTCAAACCAGGAGGCAGTGGTCCGGAAACAAGCCGGATGTCGACGTTTTTGCCTTCAAAATTGGAATTAAAATCCATCGCGTAAAATTTACCCTCTGTGCCGTCTGGCAGTGTGAGAGGAAGGATTTGGGGGGTATTCGATACCAAGTTAAAGAATGCATCGCTACTATCCGACTTTGTCCCATCGGAAACTGTAATGGAATACTTACCAGCAGGAGCTGTTTGTTTCGGATTGGAAGAATTCCCAAGAGAAAATTCTCCCGCTTTCCATACAAATGATCCTGTATTTGGGATGTTGGTTGCAATGACGGGGGCGGGGGAAGGAGCGATTATTCCACCCAATCCAGGTGCGGCGCATGGGGTAAGAACACAAATCGCTTCCGCAGTCAGATAAATTTGAGCAACCGGCAATTCTGTAGGCGTCCATTTAATAGTCTGTGAGGTACCTGTAGTGATATTCTCTCCACCATTTGGCGAAAGGAGGGTGAGGGAAGGTTGGGTTGAAGTTGAGGTGATCGTAAACGGTGCGTCGCTTGAGTCGCACTTTGAATATCCGCTCGGAAACGTTGTTCCTGCAGGACAGATCATGACCTTTTGCTTGCCCGGAAGATTGTGTTTATATAACGCACTGGGGGAATCTACATTCCATGCGAATGAACCAGAATTTGGAACATTTCCAGCAATTGTTACAAATGACACTGCGAGTTGATCGACAGGGCAAGGATATGCACCGCACTGGTAATCACGTTGAGGTGCTGTATAAATATCAATTAAATCTACTCCTTCAGCTCGCCAGCTAATCGTATGAGGAGTGCCAATTTGCCACTCTTCTCCACCGTTCGGCGAGAGAACGGTGATGGAGGGAGTGATAGATCCTACTTTTTGAAGATAATCCTGAACCACCCATCCCGAACTCGTGAGACTAGCCTCAGCCACCACATACCGGACTTGATACCATACGTAGCCATCGGCATTGATAGGCGCAGACGAAATAGTGAAATTCTCGCCTATATCTGAAGTGAATTTTATTCGAGCAGATGTAGAAGGCGTTTCGCGAACATTCAGATTAGAAGTCGTCACAACTTTGTCACCAATAGCAAATTTTGTAACCGGAGGAATGCACTGCGATCCGTTCCATATATTTGGAGGAATACACGGAGGTGGGGGAGGAACGACTGGGCCAGTTGACTGCAATCCCTGCACACCATAGCCAGTCGTCCAATCTTTATGAAATATACTAGCAGAGGTCGTCGAGTTTGGAGACCAAATAAAATTGGAACTTGCGAGATTTGCCGCCTCTGTCATACCAGAGAATTGACTATCTCCCATCGGCTGCGCATCAACAAGAGTATCGCTCTGAGTATTAATTCCACTCAAGACAGCTCGCAGTTCAAAATATCGAGATTGACCGGCAGGAATGACTACTTGTCCCCATGGCAGGCCTTGGGAATTTTGAAACGTGATGGGAATTGGCGTATTTTTGTAAATTCCTGCGAGTGAAACGGCAGGTATGTCTACACTGAGGAGAGCGCCGTCGGACCGAGCCGTATTACTAACGAGAGTGGAAAAACTACTTTCAGTGTAAGCATAGAGATTTACATTTTTTATTTCGGGAATACCAAGAGCTATGACGGGCGAAACTTTATGAATAGTTACGTCGCCACTTGCATCTGCAGTTATTTTGAATCGATGCAAAGACTTTTCACCATTAGAAGCAATGTTAGTCGGTATCTGAAGTTTCTGCACTGTCGGCACTGACTTAAACATCCTCACACCGGCGGATTGAGTGTCGGGAGAAGTAGTGTAAATCGTTCGGCCTGATTCTCGACCTATGGCTTCCGTGCCAGTCTGGCTATCTCCGTCATAATCAACTTTTATCAATGCCGCAGATGTTCCGGGTTGAGAAATGCCGATACCCATCAACTGAGCTGTGATTGTCAAAATCTTATCGCCATCTTTTGGAATAATTACCGGTGTATTGTCTGGATTACTGATTATAGAAGTCGCCGTCCTCAAGTTTGAGGTAAAAATCGCCTCGCCAACCTCAGTCCCTCCGTCCCAAATTGTAACTTTCATAATATCGGAGCCCGAAGCCGTATCGGCAAGCTGTAGAGCTACTCGGCGGAGCTCCATTTCTTCCCCTGCCGCGTGAAATCTGAGTACATTTACTGTCTGCGTTGTCAAGTTTGGAACAATTCTGTAAGACGGTGATGATGGGTCTAAAGTAACCTGTAATGCATTTCTTCGAACAGTCATGCGCGGCAAGATGGCCTGTCCGTTAGAAAACAAATAGCTTTTCCCGGTATTTAATCCTGTCGGTATCCACCCCCCTTTTATAGTGTCGCTCTCTGCTCCTACTGCGAGAAATATATTATCGCCATCTTTAAAAGTAGGCATGAACGTACCCTTCACAAAAAGAGTCGTAACGCCGGGCTGAACTACAATAGTATCGTCACCAAAACCCTTGACCGCATTGTCGACAGGGCCAGCCAGTACTTTTCCAGAAACATCTGTTATAACGACATTTGTTAAATAGGAAGATGTTAGACCAGACGAATGTCCGGCGGTAAAACTTAGTTTGCTCAATAGAACCGGTTCTCCGGAGTTATTCGTGATTTCAAAAGCGCCGAGAGGCTGACTTTCTATCCCCACCGCCACGGTTTGTGCCTGAACAATAGGTGAGGTTCTCACGGAAAGGGCTTTTTCTTTTGGCTGAGACGAACAAGAAATCTCTTTAATTTTCGCCGCTGTTGCAGGTCCGACGTGTCCATAAGCGGGACTCGTATTTGAAACTATGGCGTAATTGTCCTGGAATTTCTGAACTGCTTTTTCCGTAAGCGGGCCAAAGAATCCGAAATCAGTGGTGGTGAGCAGGCCTGCTTGGACAAGAAATTTTTGAAGCTTTGTTACCTCACCGCCGGTCCAACTATCATTGTTGTATGGAAAATTTTTGCTGATTACAAGAGGAGGATTTTGTTGAGGAAGGGTGAGATCTGTGCAGGTTAGTGTTGGTTTTGGAGGAGGGGGTGGAACATGTATAGAAGTAGGGGGTACAACTCCGGGCGTTAGAGGCGGATATGTTTCAGGCACCGGAGGAATAGTTCCGAACGAAGGCTCACTAAAATGAAAAGTTTGAGCAAATGCCACACCTACACCGACTGCAAAAATCAACACCAATAATAAAAATATTTTTTTCATGCGATTTAATACTAATTACACATTAATAAATTCAACCCCATAACTTGACGACAAGAATAGCAGTTTGTCACAAATTTTGCACGAATGTTATCCACAAAATAAAAGGTATTAAACCCCAGGGCACCACCCGCCCGTACCGAAGCGGTACTG
>MHRX01000053.1:16347-16691 GCA_001822655.1 Candidatus Taylorbacteria bacterium RIFCSPLOWO2_01_FULL_45_15b | reverse complement strand
AACCCATATGAATCGAGGCCTCCTCTACCGCCCCAGCCTACCCCTGCCGCAGGGCGGCCTAGGGAGGGGTGGGGTTTTAAACGTTACACGTTCAGTACACCTTTCGCTCCGATGGTCATCGGGCTCAAGGTCTTTCGGTGCTCCAAGTGTTCGCACCTCAACCTTTTGTTGTCGTCGCTCACTCCCTATAGGCCGACGGCGTCAGCCGGGCTAGGCGGAAATGAAAATAGGAATTTTCATTTCTCTCGTATCGCTAGACAATAAATATCGCTCGTCCTATCCCCGCAGGAAGCTGTCCCATCGAAGACTCGGCGGGGTATATTAGGCGAGCTCATTTATTTTGA
>MHRX01000053.1:0-16324 GCA_001822655.1 Candidatus Taylorbacteria bacterium RIFCSPLOWO2_01_FULL_45_15b | reverse complement strand
GAAGACTCGCTGCTCTCAGCCACGGTGAAACTCCCGTTTCCCCGGCCCTTTTCCTCACCCCGCATTCATCCCCGCGGCAAACTGACGGGGAATTCTGCGGTTTGATTACAGGCTCATCGCCCCAAACAACTCGGGGAAGCGTACTGATCTCAATATGAGTTAGTTTTATCATGACGAAGAAATTATTTGTGCCGCGCGTTGAACTGCCAAGTCCATCTATATAACGCATTCGTGAAAACCACCAAGCGTTACAACTACAGTATCTTTGCCATGGCGACTATACTGTAGTTGTAAAAATAATTCTGCTATAATTATGACCATGAAATCAGGGGGAATAAAGACTACTGAAGAAAAAGTTCCCAAGAAAATGGTGCGCATTGGTCCCGTGCAAGAGAAAATCTTGCTTCTTCTTTTGGGCGGACTCACTCTTGGCCTGACTTACTCACCGAAAAGGTACTACCGAATAGTAAAAGAGATGCGGAGAGAATGGAAAAATATAAATGCCCGGTCTCTTAATAATTCGATTCATGACCTTTATCGGTCGAAACTTATCACAATGAAAGAAAAAGCAGACAGAACGCTAACTATTACGCTGAATGAAAGTGGAAAAATATCGGCGATTACCCGTCATCTCTCAAAAGTGGAAATACCGCGGATGGAAAAATGGGACAAAAAATGGAGACTGCTTTTATTCGACGTGCCCCAATCTATGAAAAAATCGCGCGACGCATTTCGATTTCACATCAAGAGAATGGGTTTTATTGAATTTCAGAAATCGGTCTTTATATGTCCGTGGGAATGCAAAAAGGACGTAGATTTTGTTATTGAATTTCATGGACTGAGACGTTTTGCGCGCTACCTCATTGCTGATTCATTCGACAATGAGATCGACCTTAAAAGGCAATTCGGTATGATTTAGTCACGGCAATCTTAATTTTTTAAATATACAAATCTATCAATGAGTCCACTACTACACTATATCCGCCATGGCGAATATAGTGTAGTAGGCACAAAAAAAAGAATTGCCTTCCATGCGGATTGTGAAATTGTGGTCTAATGGTAAATTGTCGACAAAGTCGGCGAAGCAATTACTTTCTTGCTTCAATAATGGATGTGGCTACGTGATTCGGTACTGGCTCGTAGTGATCAAACTCCATAGTGGATGATGCGCGACCTTCGGTGAGAGAGCGGAGGGAAGTAACATAGCCAAACATTTCCGAAAGAGGAACTTTGGCCTTGATGACTTTGTTCATACCACGCTCTTCCATTCCTTCAATCTCTGCACGCTTAGAACCCAAGTTTCCAGTAACGTCTCCCATGAATTTCTCCGGGGTCACAACTTCGACTTTCATAATCGGCTCCAGAATAACTGGGCGGGCGCGCTTTGCCGCGTCTTGAAAAGCTTGCGAACCCGCGATCTTATATGCGATTTCAGACGAGTCCACATCGTGATACGAACCGAAGGTGAGTTCGCAAGAAACATTTGTCATCTTGTAGCCCGCAACGATTCCCCTGTCCATCGCTTCGCGAACACCTTTCTCAACTGCTGGAATAAACTCCTGTGGAATAACACCTCCTTTAATAGAATCGATAAATTCGAAGTCTTCGTAGCGCTTGATATTCTTTGCGACTTTCTTTCCTTCAACAACAGGCGCAAGAGGGCGGAGCGTAATTCTAACGTGACCATACTGACCCTTTCCTCCAGACTGCTTGATGTATTTGTGTTCGGCTTCTGCTTCAGCTTGGATAGTTTCCTTATATGCCACTTGAGGACGTCCTACATTCGCCTCAACGTTGAATTCTCTTTTCATGCGGTCAACGATAATCTCGAGGTGTAATTCTCCCATGCCCATGATGACAGTCTCGCCTGTTTCCTCATCGGATTTAATATGGAATGTTGGATCTTCGTCGGAAAGCCGCTTCATGGCATATCCCATCTTTTCCTGATCGGCTTTTGTCTTTGGTTCGATCCGAAGAGAAATGACGGGTTCAGGAAATATGATTTTTTCGAGAATAATCGGATTATCCTCGTCACAGAGGGTGTGAGAGGTTTTTGCAAACTTGAGACCCACTGCCGCGGCAATTTCACCAGCAAATACTTTTTTTACCTCTTCACGCTTATCTGCCTGAAGCCGGACGATGCGAGAAAGTCGCTCTTTTTCGCCAGTGGTCGAGTTGTAAATATATGAACCGGCTTCGAGAGTCCCGGAATACACGCGGAAGAATGTGAGTTGTCCGACAAAAGGATCTGATTGGAGTTTAAAAGCAAGGGCGGAAAAAGGTTCTTTGTCATCAGCGTGGCGGAGAATTTCGGCGCCGTTTCTCGGATCAATCCCCTTCATGGGAGGCACATCAAGAGGAGACGGAAGATAATCAACAACGGCATCAAGGACAAGTTGGACTCCTTTATTTTTTAGCGCAGAGCCGGTAAAAACCGGAATGATTTTCACATCAAGTGTCGCTTTGCGAAGAATTTTCTTCAGTTCATCAACCGGTACCTCCTTCCCTTCAAGGTACATCGTCATAGCGTCATCGTCTTGTTCAACTATTTTCTCGATGAGTTCTGCGCGATATTTTTTTGCCGATTCGATATAGTCGGCCGGAATTTCTTTCTCGATGACATTGATTCCCATTTCGCCTTCGAAATAGAAGGCTTTCATTTTCATAAGATCAATCACTGCTTCGAACTTATCCTCTTCACCGATTGGAATCTGCATGCGGACAGCGTTTTTATGAAGTCGATCAAGAATAGAGTGGAATGAACGTTCAAAACTTCCTCCGGTTCGGTCGAGCTTGTTTATAAAACAGATGCGAGGCACTTTTCCCTCATCTGCATAGCGCCAGTTTGTTTCGGACTGTGGCTCAACGCCCGATACTCCATCGAAAACAACGACGGCTCCGTCAAGAACACGGAGCGACCGCTTCACTTCAACAGTAAAGTCGATGTGGCCGGGAGTATCAATAATATTAAAACGTACTTTCTTGGATAAATCCTTACCCATGTAGCTTGGGTTCCAAAAGCACGTGATCGCCGCCGCGGTAATCGTAATGCCTCGCTCCCTCTCCTGTTCCATCCAGTCAGTCACTGTGTTGCCTTCATGCACTTCACCGATTTTGTGCGACATTCCGGTGTAATACAAAATACGTTCAGACGTAGTAGTCTTTCCCGCATCAATGTGCGCGATGATCCCGAAGTTTCTTACTTTTTCTAGTGGGTAATCTCTTTCCATGTATTATACAAATATACGAATGTATTCGAATGATACGAATAGCAGCGAATAAATAAAAAGGCGCGAGCCGTTGTTAAATGTAGACAATAGAGTAGCGCAATGGCCCAAAAAAAGCAAAAAAGGCGAAAGATTCAAATTCTCAATTGACCGCAATCCTACTTACGATAAGGTGGGGTAAGAAAGGTGTTATTTGAATGATCCAGAGATACCGGAAGACAAAAAACTATGGCGAGATTTCAAGTGGGACGAATTCGCAAAGGCCCAGATTGAAAGGCACCCTAAACAGAAAGACAGTATTGAGGAAGAAGTCCAAATAGCACAAACTTTTTGCCAAATATTCTCCTCCTCACGTACCTCCTCGGGAGAACTACCACGCATTTCTAAAATCGAACGTGAGACACCGCCTGCCATACTCGTCGGTGCGCTTGCCCTCCTTGCGCAGATCGCAGACGTTTCTTATCGAGAAAAGCACCGTGAGTCGCACAAAGTAAACTTCGGGATTACGGCAATATCAAAAGCGGCAAAACGTTGCAAAAAAACATTTCGACAAAGTGCTGCCGATTCTTGAGCGATTTACCAAAGAGTTTTAACAAAAATCCCGCACTGCGGGATTTTTTATCTGGCTCGCACAAAACACCTCGCCCATACCCACCATACCCCGAGCTAATTTACACATTTACGCTATAGCGTAAATGTGTAAATTACAAATTTTGTAAATAATTTATTTGATTGTCATAGGCCTTGGCCAATTTAAAAAATTTTATTTTTTTACCAAGACCTAGTTCATTCAAGTACTTCACAAAGTCTTTGTCTAACGGAGCCGAACCAACCCACACACTCTTTTGAATCATTTCGAAACCGTAGTTGAGCAGCTGTCTTCGAAACCAGTCTCTCTCTTTTTTCATATCTTCACCAATGTCGTACATGAGCATGAGCGCTCTCTTTTGATCTATTGATCCCGACGCTCGGAAAGTTCGGTAGTAAAATGCCTTCTTTCTATTTTCTTTTTTTACCCTCGACTTTCCCCGCCCCCAAACAGGAATACCCAGGAGATTTACCTGCATTCCTTTGTAATAAATCTTTCTCTTCATACAATTATGATGCCTCACCTTGCACATTTACGCTATAGCGTAAATGTGCAGATCGCGTAAAAATCTCATACGAATAGCGAGAGTTACTACTTGTATTTAAGAAATTCTTCAAGCGTTGGTGTTTCTTTGAGTTTTGGATCGAGATCTGTGTCTACTCCTGTATGCGCCAAATGATGAAACACGGTTTCCGCAGAAACATGGTAATTTCCTGAAATTAATTTATCGAGAAGCGTCTTTAATTCTTTTTTGCAAAAATTTGATTTTTGGTTTTGATAATTCATATAATAGTGTCGATTATACGCATGATTTTAGATGAAGTTCGAGGCGCGAAAGAATTTGGCGACCAAGCTGTACGTTGGTACTGCGAGAAAGCGAAATTCTTAAGCAACGAAGAAATTCGCTAAAATCATGCGTAGAATTACCAGGCAAAGTGGGCGAAGGCCTTGTTTGCTTCGGCCATCTTGTGAGTATTTTCCCGCTTTCGTACGGCCTCTCCTTCGTTTTTGGATGCCGCGATTATTTCGTCAGCGAGTTTTAAGTGCATCGAACTTCCTTTCTTGCTTCGAGCTGCCTCAATAAGCCATTTCATAGAGAGAGCGTTGCGGCGATCGGGCTTTACTTCAATAGGCACCTGGTAGTTTGCGCCTCCAACTCGGCGAGATTTCACTTCCATAAGAGGACCCGTATTTTTTAACGCAGTATCAAAAATTTCAAGAGGATTTGCGACTTTCGCCTTTTCCTTAATTGCGTCAAACGCATCATACACAACTTTTCGGGAGGCATTCTTCTTGCCCGAAAACATCGCGTAGTTTATAAGCTTCGCAACTTTTTCCGATTCATAGACTCCGTCAGGAAGTACAAAATTTTTTCTTTTTATTTTTCGTCTCATGATTTTTAGATGATTATAGTTCTATATCTTTTGCCCCTCCCTATTTTATCGAAACATTCTTAAACATATTATTCCTGTCTTTTATTGCAACGTTCATACTTTGACAATCTTTATTCGTGAAAATTGGGAGGGACCAAGAAAAATATATTCGCTTCTCTCATTATTTTTTCTTGGGCTTTTTCGCTCCGTACTGGCTTCTACCTTTCATTCTCTTGTCTACTCCAGTAGCGTCGAGTACTCCTCGCACGATCGTATAGCGAAGACCAACATCCTTGACGCGGCCTCCGCGAAGAAGGACCACGGAGTGTTCCTGAAGATTGTGTCCAATACCGGGTACGTAGGCCGTAACTTCCATTCCGTTTGTAAGGCGTACTCTCGCGATCTTTCGAATAGCGGAGTTCGGCTTCTTCGGAGTCTTTGTCGTTACTTTGACGCACACACCTCGTTTGAAAGGAGATACATAAAAGCGGGGTCGGTTCTTGATTGTATTGAAACCCTTCATGAGAGCTACCGCCTTCGGCTTTGCATGAAGTTTCTTTCGCTTCCTTTTGATTAGTTGATTGATTGTAGGCATTTATCCAATTGAAATACAATGCAACATAATGTAATACAGAGGGCTAGAAAAAGCAATATTTCGTAGGTTTTATGACCTTTTGCCGAAGATTTAGGCCGAAACACCGGTAATCAGACTGAAAAGCCCCCAGATAACGGGCGTGAGGAATTTCCAGAGAAAAAAGATAAAAACAAAGAAAAGAATGAGTGAATATCCTTCCATCGCCTGACGAAACCGACTCATGTTATATGGCAAAAATGCAAAAAGGATTTTGGAGCCATCAAGCGGGGGTATAGGGACAAGGTTGAAGATCGCCAAGATAAGATTGATAAAGACGACGACACTCATAAGAAGAATGAGTGTTGGCGATAAAATTCCATCACCGAAGCGAATAATTAGCCCAAACAAAAGCGCGATCGCAATGTTAGACAAAGGGCCAGCGGCCGCCACCTTTGCCTCCCCCCACCGCTGGTCACTCAAATTATATGGATTATAGGGAACAGGTTTGGCCCATCCGAAAGCGAAACCTGCGATACTCGTAATAATAGGAACGAGTATCGAACCAATAGGGTCGATATGACTTATGGGATTTAATGTCAGACGGCCGGCATATTTTGCAGTCGTGTCGCCGAGATGGAGCGCCATATAGCCATGGGATATCTCATGGATAATAACGGAAATGATGAGAATGATGAGGCTAAAAATAGGAGAAATTTCCATTTGATCAGTATATAGTATTTGGTATTTAGTATGTAGTATTGAAGAAAATAGAATTCTGAATTTAATAATTCAAACCTAAGAGAGGTTCGACTCTTCGATAAGTTTTTTTATCCGAGATTTTATTTCATCTTTTATGTGTCGGTGAAATTCAAGAGACTTCCCTTTCGGGTCTTCCACATCCCAGTATTCTGTCTTTTTTGATGCGATAAGAAAATCAGGCAAAGTTTCTTTCTCCGCCATTACTAAAACTTTAGAAGCTTTTTCAAGCATGGAAAGCGTCAGAGTTTGACGAACATTTTCGCTCACATCAATTCCTTCTTCTTTCAACACATCAATGACAGGTCGCGCCATTGTACGGTCTTTCAACTTCTGACCTTCGAGTGAATTACCATTCTCGTCTTGAACTTTGGTTCCTGCAGAAATTGCATTTTCCGTGCTGTGCATCTTGTTAAAAAGAGCCTCTGCCATCACACTTCTTCCTACGTTTGCCCTACATACAAAAAGGATCATAAATAAAATATAGCATGAGAGCCTACTTGACCGTAACTCTCTTCCCTAGTAACCTAGCTACTTATATGGCAAAAGTATGTCCAGTTACAAAAAGAGGATCTCGTATGGGCGGGGGCTACTCCAACCGAACCCGCGCGACGCAGTTCAACCCTACCGGGAATGTCCGAAAATACCCAAATCTTCAGAAGAAGAGCATTTTTATACCGGAGCTCAACAAGTCTATCCGCCTTGAGCTTTCTACTAAAGCAATCAAGACGATCGCGAAGAACGGCGCTTTTGCAACGTTGAAAAAAGCGGGGATTATTTAGAATAGTATTTGGTATATAGTATTTTGTATTTAGTATAAGAAGAAAAATAAGACAGCAAAGGCCGTTTTTTCGTTATATAACCTCATGTTATATTGCCTGTATGAACTTGAAGAAGGCCGTTAAGTTTCTTGAGTTTCTCCATTTATTCCAAGATGTAGAAAGAAAAATTCTGAAAGGGGTCGGAAAAAATCAGCTGGAAAACGATGCGGAACACAGTTTTCAACTTGCACTCCTTGCGTGGTATCTCGTATCTTCAAATAATTTAAAGATGAATTCTGACAAGGTGCTCCGCTATGCAATGGTGCATGACCTTGTCGAAGCATATGCCGGAGACACCTATATCTACGGATCAAAAAAGGGAATCGAGACAAAAAAAATGCGCGAGCGCCGGGCGCTCAAAAAAATACAGAAAAATTTTACAGAATTTCCCGAACTCTCGGCGTGGATTCTCGCCTATGAGAAAAGAGATGACGCAGAGAGTCGGTTTGTTTACGCGCTTGATAAAATAATTCCAGTCCTCAATATTAGAGCTGACGGAGGGCGCGCCTGGAAAAAATTCGGCGTAACTCTCCGGATGCTTCAAGATGCAAAAAATGAAAAAATTGCTGTCTCACCTGATGCGGAAGCGCTATGGCATGCCCTAGTGCACGAACTCAAAAAAAGAGAATACGCGCTTTTCCCTCGAAAATCATTCCAGACGAAGATTGCTTCCGTCAGAAAAAAATCGAATCGTTCCTCTCTCCGCCGTCGATAATACTTTCGCCGAGTTGTCTTTGAAAATCTCTATCACATCATTGTGCGGATGGCCGTACTGATTGTCCCGCCCGGCAGAAATAACCGCATATTGAGGCGCCACGGTGGATACAAAGATAGGCGAACTTGATGTTTTAGACCCGTGATGTCCAGCCTTAAGGACAGTACTCCGGAGAGCATCGCCGTTTTGTGAAACTATATATTCTTCAATCGCGCTCGGAGAATCGCCCGTCAAAAGAAATGAAGTGCCTCCGTAGGTAACTCGCGCAATTACCGAGCCAGTGTTGGTCTCAAGACCAAAAACATCTCGGTCGGGAAAGAAAATATGAACTCTGACTCCTCGACCAAGATCAATCTCCATTCCTCGTCGTGCCTTGATGGCAGTGACAATATTATTGTTTGCATTTTTTTTAATCGCCTCATAGTACGGCGAGTCGCTCTCGATAAGAGGGTCCAGCAAATATGAAACTTTATACCGACTCATAACATCGCCAATGCCGGCAATATGATCCTTGTCGGGGTGCGTTGTGATAATAACGTCAATTTGCCGATCATAAAATGGCATCACAGTGCCGAGCGCGGCCAAAACACCTTTGTCCGGGCCTCCGTCAATCAGCATATCGCGGCCGGACGGGGAGCGCAGATATATCGCATCCCCCTGCCCAATGTCGAGGAAGGCGACTAAAAATTCGCCTCTACTCTCATGCAAAAGCGCGAAAAAAATAAATGCATTTACCCCAACAAGAAACAAGAGAGCCCCGACACGTAATTTTTGGTGTAACACATTGGAATGATATCAAGGACGCGTCTTCCGTGCCTACCTGTGAATCATGCTATTATCATTAATAAGTAATAGCGGAGCTCGACGTTACAATTAGCCAGCATTATTAGATGACAAATTAAATGCAGAAGACGTCGCCCCTCAAAGGACATTGGTGCGACGCGATTAAAAATTAATACGAAGATGGTCGCGCTTTAATGGACGTAGCGCGCGCCTCACGGCATGATTTACTAATCACATAATTTCGCTAAATCGCATGAAAAAATTTGAGGAAAAAAAATTTAATATTCCCGCACTTACGGGTATTTCTGCAAAAAATATCGAGGAACATTTGAAACTATATTCTGGATATGTGAAACATTCAAATCTAATATTGGAAAAGATCGAGGAGATGGCTCTTGATTCAGAAAAAAATGCATACGCGCTCGGAGAGCTACAACGACGTTTTGGCTTTGAGTTTGATGGAATGCGCAATCACGAATATTATTTTTCGCATTTTGAAGGACGTCCTAAATCAATTTCAAAAAGTTCCAAACTTTTTGAAATGATCGGACAAGAATGGAGCTCATTTGATTTCTGGCTTGCTCGATTCAAAGCAATTGCCCTGACGCGAGGCATCGGCTGGGCTATTCTTTATTACGATCCAAAAACAAAGCGTCTTCTCAATGCGTGGATTGACGAACAGCATTTGGGTCATCTTACAGGACTTTCGCCTGTCCTCGCACTCGACATGTGGGAACATTCATTTGTCTTTGACTATCAGCCAAGTGGCAAGAAAAATTATGTTGAAGATTTTTTCAAAAACATAAACTGGGAGTCTGCGGAAAAAAACTTTACGGATTCCCTTGTGTAATTATTTTTTTGATGGGAATGGAAAGAGGCGCTACCTGTGGAGCGCTTTTTTTCTGTTTGCGAAATAGATAAAGAAAAAAAATTATCTCGAGTGCATAGAGAGTAAGTGCCAAGAAAAGACTGATCGGTGCAATTTCAAACGCCGCATAAGGAAGAGACCCGAAGGATGAAGCAATGCGAAATATCGTGTCAAGCAGTAGAAAAGCAATGACGCCAGGAATAAAGGCTACGAACGACGAAATATACGACACCATCACGGCAAAAAATGACGCGAGCATTGCGAGAGGCACAATAGGTACCACGACGAGATTTGTGATGACAGATATCAAGGAAAGCGATCCCATCTTGTAAAGAAGAAGCGGCGCAACGGCAAGCTGTGTGGCGAGAGTAAGTGAAAGCGACGTTCTCGCATAATTATTTTTTATCTTACAAAAAAACCTTTCGAGGATCGGTGTCCCATAAATGAGTCCCGCTGTAGCCGCAACGGAAAGCTCGAAGCCAAGATCGGCGAGAAGTATTTTGGGGTTATACAGGAGCATTATGAAAACGGCATAAAGAAGAGCGCGCCCTGCGGCCGCTGGTCGCAAAGAATGACGAGCAATTAAAGCAATCACCCCCATCACACCGGCACGCACAGTGGCGGCGGAACTCCCTGTCATGATCACGAATAAGATAATGAATAAAATCGCTATGATAATTTTTTTTCTTCGCCCAAGCTTTCCCAAAAAGAAATAAGCAAATTCAATGATAATCGTTATGTTGTAGCCGGAGAGAACGACGATATGAATAATTCCTGCTGTACGAAATGTGTCGAGTGTTTTCTCTCCAAGGGATTCCTGAACACCAAGTAACAGGCCTCCGGCAAGAGCGCTGTGCGGCTCGGGGATTATTTTCTCTATATGATTAAGCAGATTTGCTTTTAGGCTGAACAAAGCACCTCTAAGTCCTCGGCGACCGCCTTCAGAAATTAGATCAATCTCCGGACGAAACATGACTGCGCGTATGCCGTTTTTTTCCAGATACTTCGCGTAATCAAATTCGTCTCTCTTCATTGATCGGGGGTCAGTAAGAGTTCCCTTTATGAGGATGCGATCGCCATAGCGATATGCCGGCAGTCTTTCGGCGAAAATCAGAAGCTTTGAATGACTTGAAATCTGATTGTACTCGTCGCCTCGCTCACCAGACTCTTCTACCGAAACAATGTAGCGATTGCCGTCAAGCCGGCGATCAGGATCAGATGCGACAACGGCCGTAAACTCTGCCTCTAGACCAAAAACAGCTTCGATGGTTCCGCTCGCTTTTCGAAACCGCTCGTCTATAAATGAGACACGGCTAACTCCGACGCCGGCGGATATAAAGATAATTACTGCATAAACCCACACCTTTCTCTGTTCCCGAACACGGCCGGTAATAAAAAAAGTGAAGCCAAGTAAAAAAAGAAATACGGCAAATGAATAGCCCCACTCATACATTTCAGCGAGGATAATTCCGATGACAAGCCCTATAACACTTAACCATACGCTTGCTAATCTCATCGGTATTCAGACTACACGCTTGTTTATTTTTTTCATATCCGTATCCTATAGCAAGAAACAAAAGGAGGAATCATGAAAATTCTTTTATGTACTGCGCTTATCTTCATGTGCATATCTATTGCGTGCTGGGTGATGCGGATGTACGAAAATGAACCGCGCCGTCGATCCAGAAGAGTATACGAAAGGGCCAGAGAGTACAGAGAGCAATGCCAATCCAAATATAAATTCGATCCAAAATCCTACCAAAGAGATTTGGATCAGGCACTGCAAGCTGAAGGAAGTGCGTATATAAATCTCCTTATTTACGACCCCAACGAGACGTCAAGCGGACGGATGGTCTATCTCGTCAATCTTGAAGAGCACGGACCGTAAACGTGCTTTTTTTATTCCCCCACTCGGCAATAAGATCGGCCTCTTCTTGTTTTGAGTAAACTTTTTTGTATTTTACTCCTCTCACCCCTTTGACACGCTTTTCACAATCTTCCCAATTCGCATGCGTGAAAACAATCCCGTCAACCGAACTGACGTACGAATATGGAGATTCATGCCGTTTGATAGATTTTTTTTTAGCTGAGCGAGTTCCACCAAGGGCAGCCAATCGGATATTTTTTGTCTGATAATCGCAAAGCAACCCAGAAAAAAGTTGTAACTTTTTTTCCTTGCTAAAAGCAACCGCAATATCGTCAGCCCTTTCGTTTCCAGAAATGCCTGCATGCCCGCCAATATACTCAAACTGTACGTCTATGTCTTTTAACCCGGCGTTTATGACTTCCCAGTTATCTCGATTCAGTACATCTTCTTTGCCTTTAGTTTTCCAGCCATTTTTTACCCAGTCGTTTATCCACTTTGTAGCGCCATTTACTAGATATCGGGAATCAGTGTAAATTGTCAGACTCGAACAACCCGCACCCTTTGCCAAAGACATGGCTTCGAGAGCCGCCGCGAGTTCCATTCTATTATTAGTCGTCAGTGCTTCCCCTCCGCCCGCCTCACGGACAAATTCCTTCCCTTCTTTTTCGTACACAAAAACTACCGCCCACCCGCCAGGTCCCGGATTTCCAGAAGATGCGCCGTCAGTGAAAGCAATGTTACGCATATGACTCGTTAGAAATAATATCAATAATTCTAATTCTCAATTCTTCCCGCCCGCCAAATGTAGACCGCTCAATTGTCCCAACAATATTTATCCTCAAGCCCTTCTCCAGAGTAACGCCAAATTGTTCTCGCTTCATAAAAAATCCTACCGCATTCACCGTCCGGCTGTCAGAAGCGCGCAACACTATCTTAAGATGATTTTTCTCTTTCCCAAAAGATGTAACGTCTGCGACGAGAGCCGCGGGAAAAATAAAAAGCGGCTTTGGATTACCCACTCCAAAAGGAGCAAGAGCGGATAATTCTCTATGTATTTCTCGCCCGACTTCTTCGACAGGAAGAATGTCATCAACGAGTCTCGCCTCTTGTTTTTTTCCAACCCCTAACGCCTCGTAAGACCGTTGCAGTGAATCTTCCAGGAGATGCGCTTCGGCAGGCGCTATTGTAAAACCACCGGACATGGTATGTCCACCGTACTCAAGAAGCGAGGGTGAATCTTTCATGAGCGTCAAGACATCGACACCGCGAGCGCGGCAAGAGCCTTTCAGTTTCGTCCCGCCTTCCCGGCCCCAAAGAAAAACCGGCGAGCCATAATGTTCCATTATCGTATTAGCCGCAAGACCAAGAAGAGACGGTTTCCAAGCGGGATTGCCGGCAACGATGACTCTCCCAATACATCCCTCTTTATACCGAACGCGAATCACCTCATGAATTTCTTTTACCATACTTGCAACAATTCCTTTTCTCACTGCATTGATCGCTTCAAGATGAGCGACCAGACGCTCCGCTTCATTCTGATCTGTGACCGAGAGAAGTTTATATGCGTCCATAGGAATTCCCATCCGCGATGCCGCGTTTATTCGTGGAGAAATGCTAAACCCGACATCATCTTCGGTAATATCACTTTGGCGAACGCCGATCTTCTTTAAGAGCGCCCTCACTCCGGGACGGCGGGATTGGCGAAGAACCATGAGTCCGTAATAAGCGAGCACTCGATTTTCTCCCACAAGCGGTACCATGTCAGAGAGGGTCGCAATCGCAACCATATCAAGCATCCACTTTTCCCAACCCCTCTGAATGTTCCACGCGCCCAATTCCATGACTGCCTGTAAAAATTTGAAAGCAACACCCGCGCCACAGAGAAATTTATTCGGATATTCGCAACCATCCTGATTGGGGTTTACCACCGCATAGGCCTCGGGTATTCCCCGCACGGCTTGATGATGATCGGTAACAATAAGATCAATCGCGAGTTTCTTTGCGTGAAGCGCTTCCTCCAAATCATTAATGCCGCAGTCGACGCTGACAATGACTTTTGCTCCGCGTTCATTCAGCTCGTCAATCGCTTCCACATTCAAACCAAAGCCCTCGGCATTGCGGTGCGGAATATAAATTTCGTAGTTCGCAAAACCAATCTTCGTAAAAAAATCATTAAAAATAACCGCCCCGGGAATTCCATCGTGATCGTAATCAGAATAAATTGCGACACGTTCATTGCCTTTGATTGCCGACACAAATCGTGCCGTCGCCTTTTCCATATCTTTCAACAATTGAGGCGAGTGAGTGTCTCGGACATAGTCTGGCTTTATAAATGACATGGCATCTTCGTCTTTAGTAATTCCACGATCACGAAGAAGATTCTGGATGAGGGGACGAACGGAAAATGGCGCATCCTTTTCAAGGGGCACGTCGGATTTGCGGAGCCGGTATAAAGACATAGGGGGAATTATAGCACTCAAAATGTGTTCGAGGCCGTAGCAAGACGCACTTCTTCGATCGCGCGCCTAGTCTCAAGCGCCGCATTTTCGCTCCCAAGTAAAATCGCCACAAAAAGACGCTTTTCTGCTCCAACCGACACTCTAAAAAAAGTCAGCATAGACTGTTTTCCGACCTCCTGCGCATCCGTTGCGATACCGCCTCGGAAAGATTCATCGCCGACAAAAGGATGCTCATTTAGCACAATAAATTGCCTCTCGGCAACTTCAATTATTTTATCAGGGCGGCGAGTTATACCAAGAATGAAAGATTTCTTAACGTAGAGGTAGCGAGATAATTCAAACAAGTCGTCAGCTGACGCTACATTTTCTTTTGAAATCCCATTCGTATCGGCAAAACGTGCGGTACGCATGCCAATCGCCCGCGCCTTGTCATTCATCCAATCAACAAAGTTGTTCTTTCCATAAAATCGCTCGAGAGTTGAAGCGGAATCCACTTCCCTATTTAAAAGAAGTAAGTGCAGAAGGTCCCCAACAACCATTCTTTCAGGAAAAATACCGAACGTTTCGGAAAACGCTTCTCCGTCCTGCAAGGCGAGCTCCTTATCAAAACTTATAGACTCGTTTGCCACAATTGCAGTCATCAGTTTCGTAATCGCATATACCGGCATTTTTGCCCCAGCCGACGACTCCATAACGACCTCGCCACTTTGTATATCCGCCACAAGATAGGCCTCTGAAGCAAGTTCTACGCTATCAGAAAGAGCAAGGCCGAGTGTTGAAATAATCTGCTCTTCCCTATCAAAGATATAAAGTGAAGTGCCAAGATCGGCAAAAGAAAAAACGGTCTCGGCGTCATCGGTCGAAAGTCTGATACAGCCACCGGAATACCCATCCCCAACTTCTTTTCCGGACTCATAGGTTGGCCACCCGTGAATAAAAAAATTACCAAAAAACTGCATACTGTAAGGCATATTAACCCTTCCAATCGATGAGAAATGGTTTTTTTCTTTTGTCTTTACCTCATAAGAACCAGACGGCGTCTCCCAGTGAGATCCGGGTTTTCCCTTAGACAATATCTTATGAGCACCGATTAAAGTCGCGTTTTGATACAATCGTAACTCCATATTAACAAGATCAATTCCTATAAATTTTCCCGCGCTTGGAACATGATCTTCAAGAGACCCTGCGGCGAAGCTACGTTCCGAGCGTTTTGGAACAGCCTGAATGGTTGTCGGTAGCGCCTCTTCACGGACAACAATCAGCGGCGCTGGCAATACTTCAGTGTCGGAAAGAAAAAAAACTGCCGCAGTTTTTGCGGCAAATGTCGTAGAAAAAAAAGCAAAGATGAGCGCGGCGGAAAATTTCACAATAAATCCAAAAGCGTTCTTATCGATATAGTCATGCATAGCGTTTATTGATTGAACCGAATAATACCATATACTTGTAGAATGCCAGAAAAAAATTGCATATTTTGTAAAATTGTCGCCGGTGAAGTGGCCGCGCATGTTGTGTATGACGACCAAGATTTTTTAGCGTTTCTCGATATCCGCCCCGCGACGCCGGGCCACGCACTTGTCATTCCAAAAACGCACCACCGCTGGGTATGGGATGTTCCGAATATCGGAGCATATTTTGAAGCTGTAAAAAAAATTGCTCTTGCTCAAAAAAAAGCCTTTGGTACCGACGTCGTAACTTCAAAAATTATCGGTGAAGAAGTGCCGCATGCTCATGTTTGGCTTATCCCTGACGCAAAAGGAGATAAGAAAGATTTTGATGGAAATGCGGAGAAGATAAGGAATAGTATGAGTTGATAGTATAAGTATGTGTATAAATATAAATATAAGTATGAGTATGAGTATGAGTATGAGTATGAAATCTTTAATCCAAAATCCTTAATCTTTAACGAGAAAAAAATCATACGATATATCGTATGAAATTGATTGAGAGGAAATACGGAGTTGTGAGCATCTGATTCTAACGGATTCAACATATCGCACCAAACTGATTGGGACGAAATACGAAACTTAGAAAAATAGCGTCCGATATATCGGACGCTATTGAAAGCCGAGTCATGTGTAACTTTTGGAGTTGCGAGCATCTTGTGAGCATCTGATTCTCACGGATTCTTTACAAAAAAACTCCACATCTTGACGGTTCAAAATATGGAGAAGTGTAGGAGAAAAAAGGTTAAAGTGTAACTGCCTCACGAATACGCAGATTGGAGCTCCGATCCGACGGACTGCTCCCGCTGACGCTGACCCCCTCGCAGCCCAGACTCCACCTGACGTGCGG
>MHRX01000052.1:17831-25968 GCA_001822655.1 Candidatus Taylorbacteria bacterium RIFCSPLOWO2_01_FULL_45_15b | reverse complement strand
CCTGCTTATTTAACCGATAGAATGAGACGGAAAGGATAGAAACTATGCTAAAACTACTGCTACAACTCGCTCACGCTCTTAGGTGTTTTTTTTGGTGGTTAGTACGGCCGGTAACGCGTGGCGTGCGGGCAATTCTTGTGAATTCAGGCGGCAAAGTGCTTCTGGTTCATCACCGTTACGAAAGAGGTTGGCTGCTTCCGGGTGGCAAAACTCGTAAGAACGAAACGGATATAGACGCGCTCCGGCGCGAGCTCAAGGAGGAAATAGGTGTATCAAACATTTCCCAAGCCGAAAAGCTCGGAGAATATCTCAATACCTATGAGTACAAGAAAGATACCGTCGCCGTTTTCGTTGTGCGTTCATTCACACAAGAAAGAACTCGACTCTTCGAGATTGAGAAATGGAGTTTCTTCGACCCCCGTAATCTTCCCGAAGGAACTTCTCCGGGAACTCGAAAGAGAATCGAAGAATGGCTTGGTCAGAAACAGATCAGCAACCAATGGTAATGGAGGTGCGCAGTGAAAGAAGAATATCTCGGAACAGTTGAAGATCAACGGTACGTCAGAACTTATCTCGAAAACATCCGGCGGCTCGATCCGCTTGAAATAGCGACATTGCCGAATCCGTTCACTCTGGCCGATCCTCGAATAGAGGAAATGCTGGATGTCCTTCGGTTTCAGCGAATTGTATCTCACTGCATCGAAGAATGTCAGAGACGATACAAAATCAGGCTTACACCAGTCAAAACCGAGCGTTACTATACTGCGGAGCCCCCAGAGTCAAACCTCGGCGGATTCCACGGTCTACACAGTCTCGGCTATCAGTACTGGTATCACGCGGCGTTTGTAGTGCTGCTTGACCGCCGCTTGGTCTCAAAGGAACTTCGGACTATCGAAATGATTCGGAATTTCCTCCATGATTGTTTCCATCACTCAACGTACCGATCGTTCAGGAGAGTAATTAGGATTCCTGCAGCATCAGCGAATGTGGCAAAGAATCGAGTCCCTGAAGTGTATCGGGAACAATACGGCATCAACTTCAGGGATCAAGACGGGTTTTCATATTCGACTTCCAGATTGACGGAACGTTCCCCGGAGGCAATTAACCTGAACCTTCTCATGGACGGAGCAATTATTCTTGTGATCGCTGAACTAATGAGAGAAGCAGTTGGCGATGAAGCCCATGGATCAAGCCAACTGGAGAAAGAGATCAGAAAAGAAATCTTTCTTGAGCCTTTTGATGCCTTCGTACTGCAACGCGCACACCGTTTCTACAAATCGGTTATCGAGCCGAGCCAGTTGTTCATAGAGCATTGGGGCGGTAGGGATTTCACTGTTCTTGTTTTGCAGGCGATGATGAGTGGCGAACTTCAAGCGCTCAAGCAATTCTTCGACGAAAAGACAGGTACACAGAACGTGTGGGAGAAGAGGTTCAAGCGGCCGGGGTTCCGCTTGCCGTCCAATCCGGAGATCTGAAATCAACACAGTAAACAAAAAACGAAAGAAAAGGAGGTAACAATGCCTACACAATTAGCCGGATTTATTCTTCGCGCGAAAGATAGGAATGTAACTGCCAAATTCTACGAAGATTTAGGCCTTACCAACCACGCTCATCAGCATGGTGGGCCCGTTCATCATGAGATAGGTCCTGTCGCCCGCGATTTTGTCGGAGAGATCTATGCCGCATCTCAGAATTTCTCTCAAGATGCCCTCATGCTCTATGTTGATTCAATTCCAGATGCGCTTCTCGTTGCGAAAAAGTACGGTATTGCACCGACAACGAAGATCCGTGAGACCGCTGTAATTGATTTTATATACATCACGGATCCTGACGCGAGACCGCTCATGCTTATCCAAAAAAAGTAGTGCTCGGATAGAACTGCTTATAGGGGAGCGGTTTTTTTATTCCCAACCTTTCTCAAAAAGCGTACACTACATAAATGCTGCGTATCTATGAAAAAGCATTTCTTGGAGAAAAAATTGTCTCTCTTGAAGAAGCAAAACTAAGTATCGCAAGTTCTGCAGTTCTCTACGGCTTGAGCGTGTATACGGTGTTGCCGATCGTCCATACAAAAGATGGTGCCGCGGCATTTCGTCTCGCCGATCACTTTGACCGTCTTATAAATTCTTCGCGGATAATCGGTATTGATACATTTGAAAAAAATTGGACCTATGAAAAATTCGAAAAAGTACTGACCGATGTAGTCCGTGCAAATTCTCTTAAGGAAAATGTTTTTGCACGAATAACGGTTCACGTCGACGAGCTCGTACCAGGAACGCGCTCTCGCGAACTTTCTACGACATTAAGTATTTTTCTCTACGAAGCGAAACCTATTGTCCCGCAAAACGGCGTGCGACTCATGACGAGCCGTTGGCAAAGGGTGAGCGATCGTGCGATTCCACCTCGTGCAAAAGTAAACGGCGCATATGTGAATTCTGTATTGGCAAAACAAGAGGCGATTGACGCCGGGTTTGACGATGCGCTTTTTTTGAATGTTGTGGGGAATATCTCGGAGCTTTCCGCGGCGAATATTTTTCTTGTGAAGGATAGTGTGCTCATCACTCCTGACACAGCAAGCGATATTCTCGAAGGAATAACGCGCCGCACAATTCTTGAGATTGCAAAAGAAGAGGAAATTAAAATCGAGGAACGCAGTGTGCAGCCATCTGAACTCACCGAAGCAGATGAAGCGTTTGCATCGGGAACTTCTTCATTTGTCGCTCACATAAAAGAAATAGACGGAAAGATAATTGGAAAAGGCGTGCTTGGCCCGGTTACTTCCATGCTTCAAAAAAAGTATTTCGAACTTTTGAAAGGACAGAGTGTCGCTTCAAAAAAATATCTGACCAATCTTTAGCCACCGCTATCCCACTCTCGATTCTAGAGTGTACGATATATCGTACACTCTGTCGCTTGTCGTTTGTGGCGGTGACGGGCGTCTATTTTTAGGAATTTGACATATACTTGAGAAGGGTATATAATACCTTGATCATGAAATATATGAGCAATCAAAAAATTTCTCGACCGATTGGTGACGCTGTGCCTGCCTTTTTTGGTGCGGCACCAAATGTAGATTTTTCTCGATTTCGAGAACGATTGCGCTTCGTTTTGAGTATTTAACTCCTCGTTAAATTTTCCAAACGCCGCGCGCATGCGGCGTTTTAGTTCTTTGTCATTAACAAAAAAAGAAAGGAGGCAGAAATGCTCGTATCTGAAGCAACGCGGCGAAACGCGCTTCTCTATCTGTTTGGAAAAACCTGGAAATACTCGGTCGGAAATCGCGGGATGGTCGTCCTTTACTGGATATTGTTTATCCTCGCAACCGCAATCGATTTGTTTTGCGAACCGCTCATTATCGCTCGGATGATCAATGTCATTCAGGCGAAGGGAATCACCACGGGCACGTTGCCTCGACTTTTTCAGTATCTCGCGCTCATTCTCGTTGTAGACCTTGCGTTCTGGATGTGTCATGGATCCGGAAGACTCGTCGAGCTCATCAATGCGTTCAAGGTGCGCATGAATTACAAAATGGATCTGCTGAAGGGGATATTCAATTTGCCTTTAGATTGGCATGTTGAGCACCACTCGGGAGATACGATCGATAAAATTGAAAAAGGTACCAATGCACTGTTTCGCTTCTCGGAGAGTTCGTTTGAAGTCATTTACTCGATGGCGAAGCTCGTCGGAGCATATGTAATTCTCGCGTACTTCAGCCCTTCATCGGGCTTCATCGTATTCGGTATGATATGCGTAACGTTTCTCATAACCACCCGATTCGATAAAGTGCTGGTAGATCAGTACAAGGTTCTGAATCGCGCGGAAAACCGGATCGCTGAAAGCGTGTTTGATCGCATCAGCACGATATCGATGGTCATTATCTTGCGGGTCGAGCGACTCGTCTTCTCGGCGATTGCAAAAAGGATCGTCGAGCCATTCGGTCTCTACAAGAAAAACATCACCCTCAACGAATTGAAGTGGTTCTTGACGAGTCTGTGTTGCAAAACCACGACCGCGCTCGTTCTCGGGGCGTTTTTCTGGCAGACGGCCAATGCGCGAGGCACGGTAATGCTTGGCAGTGTGTTCCTGCTTATAAAGTACCTCGACATTTTGAGCGATCTCTTCTTCCGTTTCACCGGCATGTATGGCGACATTCTTCAGCAGAAAGCTAAGGTAATTAATTCTGAAGAATTGACCGAAGACTTTTGTCCCGAAAGCCTTGCAAATCACGTGCTTCCCCCGACATGGAAAAAGCTGGAAATAAAAAATCTGACTTTTTCGTATGAGGGAGAAGACGGCACGAAACGGCATTTGCAGGATGTAAGTCTGACCATGCGCCGCGGAGAAACCATTGCATTTGTCGGCGCAAGCGGAAGCGGGAAGACAACGCTCTTGAAAGTCATGCGTGATTTGCATCATCCGCAGGATCTGCGGCTCTACGTTGACGGGGTCTTGATTCCTCACGGTTTTGAAGGGATTGCGAACGCGGTAACCCTCGTACAGCAGAAGCCCTTGATCCTTACGTCCACCGTTCTCGAAAACATTACGAACGGTGCGGATTATGAAATGGATGAAATTCGCACGTATACCGACATGGCGTGTTTTACCGACGTGGTCGAACAGTTGCCGAAAAAATTCGACTCATCAGTAAAGGAAAAAGGGGTAAACCTAAGCGAGGGGCAGTCGCAGAGACTTGCGCTCGCGAGAGGTCTTCTCGTGTGCCGTGATAAAGACATTGTCCTCCTTGATGAGCCGACAAGCAGTATAGACACAGCAAATGAGATGAGGATTTACCGGAACATCTTCGGCGGATTTAAAGGAAAGACGATTATCTCTTCGATACATCGGCTGCACCTCCTTCCTCTGTTTGATCGGATATGCATGTTCGAAAATGGCAAAATCATTGCCGCGGGAACGCTCGACGAGCTTCTCGGAAATTGCACGCTATTTCAGGAATTATGGAGACAGTATACTGAAAGCCTTGCCGACAAGGCCCCCTCACAGACTTCATAGTACAAAATAGACTTCAACCGCTCTCTTTGAGAGCGGTTTTTTTCTGCAATTTCGCTCGTCCTAATGTCCGTCCCAACATACGTTTATAAAACGCTATAGCGTTTTATAAACGTATGTTGGTGGAGTATTGTTTGTTGGATGGTGATGGTCGCGCTCGGCGGCGATTTATTATTTTTTATCATACATTTTGAGCAATAATGATAGGATATATTTATGAATCGATATAAGACATTTCACTGGATCGCACTTTTTGTTTTTATTGCGGCGACTGTGTTTATACTGAAAAAAGGCGCTGAGGAAGAAAATTCGGAAAATACGGAAATTACAAATAACGGAGAGGAGCAATCGGTTATCGCGCAAAATCTTAGCGTGCCGTGGGAGGTACTCACACTTCCCGATGGAACCTTTCTTGTCTCCGAAAGAGTGGGGACCATAGCGCGGATTAGAGGTGAAGTAATTACGAGAACACGAGTGGACGCGGGCGCCGCCGGCGAGGGCGGACTTTTGGGCCTTGCGCTTCATCCTCGATTTGAACAGAATAATTTTCTTTATGTATACGTTACACGGCAACAGGGCGGCGGATTCTCGAATGCCATACTGCGGTTCGTGTATGATCCCAAAGGCAATGTGCTTCGCGCTGAAAAAGTAATTTTAGAAAATATTCCGGGGGCAACGTATCACGATGGCGGACGACTAGCTTTTGGGCCGGACAGGTATTTATATATAACGACGGGGGACGCTGGCGTGGAAAGAAGCGGGCAGGATAAAAACTCTCTTGCCGGCAAGATTTTGCGGGTTGATGAGAATGGAGGAATTCCCGCTGACAATCCTTTTGGTACGGCAGTTTGGTCCTACGGACACAGGAATCCTCAAGGTCTTGCATGGGATCATGCGGGGAATCTCTGGTCTACGGAGCACGGCCGTTCGGGCGTTCTTTCCGGGTATGATGAATTGAACCTAATTGTGAAGGGAGGGAATTATGGCTGGCCGGATATTCAGGGTTCTGAATCCCGCCACGGTATGATTGCGCCCGTGATTCACTCCGGCGCTTCTGACACATGGGCGCCCGCGTCTCTTTCGCATCGAGAGGGAAAATTGTATTGGGGAGGTCTTCGAGGGGAGGCGGTTTATGAAGTTGTGATCGAAGGGGAACGTGCCGAAGGTCCCACAGAATATTTCAAAAGATTATATGGAAGAATTAGAAGTGTTATTGCAGTGCCAGGAGAAAATTATTTTCTTATTTCCACAAGCAATATCGATGGCAGAGGTGCGGTTCGTGAAGGAGATGACAAGTTACTCAAAATACCTTTTCTCGACTAAAGGCCATTGTCGTATTAGGATTCTTTTATGGATAAGAAAGATACATCGTGGGAATCTGTAGCTCCGTGGTATGACAATCTTTTGGAAGGAGATAAAGACTCTTATCAAAGACGCGTAATTTTACCAAACTTGCTGCGCATCGTTGATGCCTCGAAGCCCGCGCGGATTATTGATCTCGCATGTGGACAGGGCTTTTTTACTGCTTTATTGGCAAAAGAAGGCAGGGAAGTCGTTGGGGTTGATTTATCGCCCTTGCTTATAAAGGTTGCGGCAGAGCGCCACCGCGAGAAAAAGAAGCTCTCATTCATCGTTGCCCCGGCCCATGCCGTCCCTCTTCCCGACGCTTTTGCCGATGTAATAACGGTCGTCCTTGCGATCCAAAATATTAAAAATCTGAGCGAGACAATTAAGGAAACATCACGCCTTTTGAAAGAGAAAGGAAAGTTGATCTTTATTCTTAGCCATCCTGCATTTCGCATACCCCAGAAAACTTTTTGGGAATTTGACGAGAAAAAAGATATCCAGTTCCGTCGCGTTACCGAGTATCTTTCCGAATCTGCGGCTGTAATTGAAATGACACCGGGAAAAAAGGGGGGTCCGACAACAGAATCATTCCACCGACCACTCCAAGTTTACTCAAAGGTACTTGCAAATAATGATTTTGCCATTGCGCGGATCGAGGAGTGGATCTCTCATAAGAAGAGCGAGAAAGGCCCGCGTCAGATTGCCGAGGACAAGGCGAGGAAGGAAATTCCGCTTTTTATGATGATTGAAGCGCTGCGAGTATAATTATAAAAAATAAACCAGCGCGTTTAATACTATGGAAAATATAGATAAAAATTATGATGAGTTGCTTCAATCAGAGGGCGGCATGTTTCTTATGGAATTGGAGACTGCGATGCGGAGCGCAGAAGAACTCATCGCCGCATCTACTGTAGATGAGTCATTAAAGAAAAAATGTTTGGAAATTTTGCATTCGCTCCACGACGCGGCAAAAGATGATCCTGAGCAAATTGATCCGTATAATTTGGCTCGCGTGTGCATGATTCAACTCACCGATATTCTTAATGATACAGACGGCGAGCAGTCCACTCTCTATAACGCGCTGAAAGAAATTGTGTTGAGGGCGCGTAATTCAGCGAAAAAATGGCCGTGGCCGCCAGCATCGCCGAATTCATAAACGTAGTTGAGAGCTTGCGTGCGGATCAATTGAAAAAATCTGAAAAATGTTCTAATCTTTAGTGTTCCTTACATTTGAATAAGCCAATAAGCCGATGTAGCTCAGTTGGCAGAGCACGTCATTGGTGGGTCGTAACCCCTGCCCATCCCGACGGTAACGTCGGGATGAATCCCGAATAACGGTTAACATCCCTCCCTGCTAGCAGGGAGGGGCAAGACCGTGCCGAGCACCACTTTTGATTTTTAGAAATTTCTAAAAATCAAAAGTGGTGCTCGGCCGAACGACTGACAAGGGCCCCTCCCTAGTTTTGATTTATTGAATTATCGATAGCTCAAAACTAGGGAGGGGAAGATACAGTCTAGTCCTCTTCAATATATAAAAAAGAGGTGTAAACGAATGACGAGGTCACCAGTTCAATCCTGGTCATCGGCTCAAAAATATGGATATATTTTTGAGTCTCTATTGTACTCCGCTAGAACCTACTTTAGCAAAAACCTTGAATGATTCGCACGCTCCGCGTGCGTGGTGAAGCAAAACTAAATTGTACGCTCGGATTCAGTGGTAACTCAACGAATTCCGCCCACGCCTCGCAAAGCCTCGGCGTTCCCGCCCCTCTCGCCCTGCTTT
>MHRX01000052.1:9190-17819 GCA_001822655.1 Candidatus Taylorbacteria bacterium RIFCSPLOWO2_01_FULL_45_15b | reverse complement strand
GATTGGTCAGTATATCCGCAATTGGGCTTGACGGATTACATATATTATGCTACTCTTATGGCAGATTGAATAGGCCCTTTACACCTTGCAATCCCGCAAGAAAAAGGACTATTTCAGAAAGGACACTTTGAAAACGATTGCATGTCTCGGAAGCGGTTCAGGTAAGTGCGGTGAAGCTATGTATGACGCGATGGAGCAAGTCGGAGTTCTCTTGGCCACCGAAGGTGCGACCGTTATCACCGGCGGATTCGGAGGATCAGGCATGGAAGCTCCTGCAAAGGGTGCTCAGCGCATGGGTGGCAAAACTGTTGGGTACACGCTCATCGGCCTTCCTGCCAATCCTTACTTCTCTGAAGTTGTGGATTGTGCAAAAAACGGCGACTCCCCCGAAATCCAATTCGGTACTCGGCTTGGACACTTGCTCTCTGCAAACGGCTTCATCGTTGGAGCCGCAGGCGGAGCAGGAACTCTCGTTGAGTTGATGGCGATCATCAATCTCAATGCAAAGTTCTGGAAGGAGAAGAAAAAGGTTGTGATTTTGAAACCTGGTTCGCTCCAGTGTTCTGGTTGGGACGAAAGTATGCTCCAACAGCTGAAAAGTTGGGGAGTGTTGCCGGATTCGGTGGAAGTCAAAGTCGTGGACACGCCACGCGCCGCCGTTGCCGCCGTTCTTTAAGGTATCGAGTGAGCTACCTTCAAACGTTACCTTGTATCTATATATAAATTAATACCGGCTGTTTTTTTGGGTGATTTACCCACGTTAGACAACGACGTACCCTTCACGAAGGAACTTCCGGAAAAATCTGATCCGATATATACACCCTATTCTGACTTGGCTCTTCGGACAGTACTCAAATTGAGCGAAAAACAGCTACAGGATATGCGGGAATCTTTTCATGACAAAGTTATCGTCGATATTGGGGCAGGAAGAATAGAGCATGGGTACAATTTGGCCTGTGTTCTCAAAGCAAAAGGTTATGTTGCCGTAGAGCCCTTTAATGCCGAATATTTCTTCGAAAATCTCCTTGTTCAAAGTGGTGAAGAAAACCGACCAATTAATAAACGATATGACGAATCATTCAAGTCAGGGATTGAAATGGAGCCTATCCCATTTAATATTGCATTAGAAGATGGATTAAGTTTTCTTAAAAGAATACCGGATAACTCTGTGATCGTCTTTACATTTGGTTTGGGGGATAATGCTGCAATTGCGGATGAAGAATATACCGGACAAATGCGTAAGGAAATCATGCGAGTCATGGTGAAAGACGGCTATAGCATATCTAATAATTCATTAGGTGGGATTCCTGAAAACTCAAACGGGTCTGAAATCATCATGGACGGGAAAGAAGGTGCGGGTATACTTAAATTCGCCGACGGAAAAGCTAAAGGAAAATTTAAAACAATCAGAATAGAATAAAAATACTCTTTCTTTTACCCAGGCTTTTTTGTAAGATACGGAAGCGTTTTTCGGTTGCCACCTTAGCTCAGTTGGTAGAGCACCACTTTCGTAAAGTGGGGGTCCGCAGTTCGATCCTGCGAGGTGGCTCACGAAGTAGAGACAGCTCAGAAACGAATCTGCATTCGTTTCGTGCAGGATCGAAAGGGTTTTCTATGTTTCTGAGAAATTTTATTTCGAAGAAACCAGAAAACCACCTGGCCACGTGGTGGCCGATCCTCGGAGGTGGCTCACGAACGTAGAATCGGAATCATTCTCACATTCTCAAGAATGTGAGAATGACGGTCCTAACAGTTAAAGTTCTTTTACAGGAGGAAACATGAGTTCATATCAGGCCAACGTCCTAAATCTCCCTATGCGCGTTCGTGTGTTGAAAGGATCAGAGTACATTTTCGGCCAGTGGGTCAGAAATGTAGCGGCCCACTTAATCGAGCATTCGGACGGTATGTTTTTTTGGCAAAGAAAACGCGGAAACGCCTTTCACTGATGAGGATGTCGCTGAAATCGGGCGGAAAAAGCACATAGTCGAGGATAATCCAAAAATTATTCTCGATGACGGCAGTGTCGTGTACGGCTGTCAAGAATGGTGTGGGCCGGCGCTCGACCAAAACTGAAACGAAAATATTTATGAAAAAAAGTTTGCAGATCGAGGCGATGAAGTCGGTGCGCAAGCACACGATCTTCGCCGGGAAACCCCAAGGGTCGCCGAAAGGAGCTCGCGGATACAACCGCAATCAAGAAAAAAAGAAATGGAGGTCCGATATGAGTTGATATGCATACAACAACATTGGACAAGATCGTTAGTGGCGACCTCAACATTTTCAAGTGTTTCACTTGGACTGGCCGCCGCCGAAAGAATGGTGCGGTGCGATTGATCAAGTGTGAGAAGCGTTTCGCGAAGCGCGCGTTTCGACGAGCGGCAAAAGCCTCGGTGCTTCGGGGCGATGAAGATGCGATTATTGTCGCCCGTCGCTGTTGGTGGGACTAAAATTGTTTTCGCCAATGCTTAAGGCGACTCCTGACACAGGGGTCGTTTTTTATTCCTGACATACCCCTAGCTCCGCTACGGGGAGCAAATGAGGAAGGGTCTGGGAAACCGTTGGTTTCCCAAATATGCATGGCGTGCGAAGCGCGCCTGAATAACGCGCCGATACGAAGCGAAACGGAGTGAGGGGACAGCTTGCTGTAGGTAGATTATTATACAATAAATTTTTATTTTGTGTGGGGTCTGACCCCAAACTCGACAATCAATCACCAGTAGAATACGGAATATCGCTTCATGAGCCCTTTCCGGCTCATTTTGTGCGGGAGTTCCGTCTGTATTTCGGTATCATCTTGTATGGGACAAGACTGGCGCTTTTTATTTTTTTATACTCGAGTATAATGGTGTTAGTCAAAATTTTGCCGCCGGTGAAACCAGGATCAGTCCTTGTATCCTGTCCCGTAAAAGAGTGTTAGCTTGGGTTGGCACATCTCTTTTCTGGGCTGTTTCCCGGCGGCTCTTCATTTATACTATGCGGACAGAAATGCGGACTAAACGCGGACAGATGCGGAAAACAAGTACAGAAATGCGCCCGCCCGTACCGAACGAATTCTGAGACGTTCGGGCGGGGACCAAACGCGGACAGATGCAGAAAACCCCCGATAGTAGAGGAATCAGATCCTCACGACAGGGCACGTGCGAAAAAAATGAGAGAACTTTCAAAGGAAGAAATACAAAAACGAATACTTGAGATTGAGACCGAAATGCAGTCGGGAGATTTTTGGCTGGACAAAAATAAAGCGCAAGCGGCGGTGCGCGAACTTCAGGAGTTAAAAGATGCCGCCGACGGTGTGGATAAGTATGATCGCGGAGGGGCTGTCGTCAGTTTTTTTGCGGGGGCAGGCGGGGATGATGCGGAAGATTTTGTTGCAATACTGTTTGACATGTACAGCCGATTTTTCAAGAAACATGGGGGTTGGGAAGTTTTTATTCTGCATACGCATGAAAATGACCATGGGGGTTACAGGAATCTCTCTGTTGAAGTAAAAGGAAAAAATGTTTACGGGATGCTTAAGAAAGAATCAGGGGTGCACCGACTTGTCCGCATTTCTCCCTTTAACGCAAAGAAAATGCGCCATACGTCATTCGCTCTTGTCGAAGTTATTCCGATTTTTGAAAAGGTGGAAGACTTTGAAATCAATGAAGACGAGCTTACGATTGAGTTTGCTAAATCGAGCGGTCCGGGCGGACAAAACGTAAACAAAAGGGAGACTGCAGTGCGTATCGTGCATCTTCCTACCAAACTTTCCGTGCATGTCTCGAGCGAGCGATCCCAGCATCAAAATAAAGAAAAAGGCATGCAGATACTCCGTGGCAAAATATTTAAGGCGCTTGAAGAGGATAGGGTTAAAAAAGTAGAAGGCATGTATGTGTCAAAAACAACCGATATCGAATGGGGAAGTCAGATTCGCTCCTATGTGTTTCATCCGTATAAATTAGTGAAGGATCACAGAACAAATGTCGAGATTCATGACGTCGAATCCGTTTTGGCCGGTGGAATCGAGCCTTTTTTGGAGGCGGAAAAAAGCTTGTAATTTCGCCCGGGTTTACCCACTTTCCCGCATGCGAATTCTTACATTGGTAAATTTTATCTTGGTCTTAGAGAAACACCCTGCTATACTTTAAAGAATGATTTATTTTGACAAAGTCAGCAAGGTATATGCGGGTACGACGGCGCTTCACGATATTACGCTGACGATAGAACCCAAGGAGTTTGTATCACTCGTTGGTCACTCCGGTGCCGGCAAGACCACTTTACTCAAAATGATTTTGGTGGAAGAGCGACCTACCCGTGGCTCTGTGTTTTTTGAGTCTTTGGCGTTGAATAAGCTTTCAAAGAAGGATATCAATAAGGTGCGCCGCAGGATCGGCACCGTTTTTCAGGATTTTCGTCTCCTGCCAAATATGACCGCATATGAAAATATTGCCTTCGCAATGGAGGCATCAGGTAGGGCCGACGAAGAAATTCATACAGACGTGCCTCATGTGCTTGAGCTCGTCGACCTTACTGAAAAAGCCGATAATTTCCCTCATCAGCTTTCCGGAGGTGAAAAACAGCGTGTCGCAATAGCGCGCGCCATCGTTAATCAGCCGGACATTATTATTGCCGACGAGCCGACAGGAAACCTCGATCCAATTAGCACGTACGAGATTGTGCAGATATTGAAGAAGATCAATGATTTGGGGACGACGGTCATTTTGACAACGCACAATAAAGGTGTGGTCGAATCAGTGGGAGGTCGGGTTATCACGATGGATAACGGGAAGATCGCGCGGGATGATAAGCATGGAAAGTATGCCCTATAAATTAAGGAGCAAAGCGACTATAATTTATTGGGTCCTTTCAAAATTATTATTTTGGAAGGGCAGTCTATATCCAAATGAGCGAAGCGAGTATAATTTATAAGCGTCCTTTCAAAATTATTATTTTGGAAGGGCAGTCTATATCCAAATGAGCAAAGCGACTATAATTTATAAACCCGCGCCGTAATTTGTAAGAATTTGTTGATACGTGTGAGTTTGTATTGCGATTTTGTAGGAACTCCAAAATTAGTAAAATAATATGTGAAATAACAGCGGGGTGAAGATTTTCAAATTCGCTCCGCTCATAAGAAAATCATTCATGATTTGGACAAAAGTAAAAAGAATAGCTCGCTCGGGATTCGTCAATTTTTGGCGAAACGGATTCGTGTCACTTTCGGCCGTGCTTGTGATGATTGTTACACTCTTTACGATTGGGAGCGTCGTTTTTCTCGGGGCAATCTTAAGTTCGACACTCCAGTCTCTTAAAGACAAGGTTGATATTAACGTATATTTTGTTACTAGCGCTCCAGAAGAAGATATACTTGCGATTCAAGAAAAGATTGAAGCACTGCCGGAAGTTAAATCGGTCGAATATGTGTCGCGCGAGCAGGCGCTCGAGAATTTTAAGGAACGACACAAGGACGAACAGCTTACCCTTCAGGCGCTTGAGGAACTTGACGAAAATCCGCTTGGAGCGAATTTGAATATAAAAGCGAACGACCCTTCGCATTATGAATCCATAGCGGGGTTTCTTGAAAGTGATAACGTGCTTTCCGGCGCCGGAGCGCGAATTGTCGACAATGTTAACTTCAGTCGGAACCGACTCGCCATTGATCGATTGTCTAAGATCATTGACTCTGCCGATAAGGTGGGGTTCGGCGTCTCGATTCTTCTAATTGTACTTTCGATTATTATCACATTTAATACGATACGTCTGACGCTGTATATTTCCCGTGATGAAATATCGGTGATGCAACTTGTTGGGGCGAGTTATCGCTATATAAGAGGCCCGTTTGTGATCAGCGGTGTAATGTACGGTTTCGTCGCGGGAATTATTACTCTCATTTTATTTTACCCGCTGACTTATTGGTTTCGCGAAGTATCCGAAAATTTCCTTGCGGGGTTTAATCTTTTTGAATACTACATCGCGAACTTCGGACAGATGTTTCTCCTAATTGCGGGCGCGGGGATTGTCGTCGGAGGCATATCAAGTTATCTAGCCGTTCGACGTTACCTCAAACTGTAAAACAAATGTATTTGGCGCGTTTCTTTGTTACTTCGCTCATTTGCTTCTTACAGAAGCGGTTCACCTTTCACATTTTGAAGCAAAATGTTCAAGGTCTTGCGAAGCTTCATGTGTTCGCTTCTCACCTGCGCAGTATTACTCATACAGCTTAGTCGCAAAGCCTCGCGAGTACCCGATTGAGCCCAATCGCCTACGCGGTCGAACCGCATCCAAATAAATTCGTTTTATGTAAGAAAGAACTGCTCTTTGTAGCCGGAATCTCGAATATCGAGAATATTTAATTCGAAATTCGTGATTCGAAATTCGACAAAAGCTCATTTGAAATGCCTGATCGCTAGACGCCCGACACGGCCTCATTTACAATAAGCGACATCAATCTTACTCGCGTGCCAACTCACAAAAAAAATCATAAATTTATTTTTGTAATCGGGGGTGTTATGTCCGGCGTCGGCAAAGGCATCGCCACCGCCTCCATCGGGCAGATCTTGGAGGCCGAGGGATATAAAGTAAATCCGATAAAAGTTGATCCGTATCTGAACGTCGACGCTGGCACCATGAACCCCACTGAACACGGTGAGGTTTTTGTTTTACGCTCTGGTCTTGAGACCGATCAGGATATGGGAAATTATGAGCGATTTATGAACCTCGATCTTTCTGCCGGAGACTATATAACGAGCGGCATGGTCTACAAGCACGTCATCGAGAAGGAGCGAAACCTCGGCTACGGAGGAAAGTGTGTCGAGGCGATACCGCACATCACGGGTGAAATCACGCGTCGAATTCTAAACGCCGCCGAAGCGAATGGATCGGAAGTTTCATTGGTTGAGATTGGCGGAACAGTCGGGGATTACCAAAACATAATGTTTATCGAAGCGGCTCGCGTTTTGAGGATCAAAAATCCGGATGATGTCATATTTATTTTGGTAAGTTATCTTCCGATGCCGTCAACTATCGGAGAGATGAAAACTCGCCCTACGCAAAATGCCGTTCGGCAGTTAAATTCGTACGGCGTCCAACCAGATTTTATAATTGCCCGAAGCACGGTGCCGCTTGATCAGAAGCGTAAGGAGAAAATCGCGATCTCATGCAATGTCCGTGCCGAAAATGTTATTTCCGCGCCCGATATCAAAAGCGTGTACGATGTACCTCTCAATTTTGCTAAAGACAAAATCGGCGAAACACTGATTTCCACGTTAAAACTTCAACCAAAGAAAAAGAAAGAAGGGCTCACAAAATGGCGCCAATTCGTAAACAAAATTTCGAATGCGGATAAGGAAGTAAAGATTGCCGTTATCGGAAAATATTTCGACAGTGGGGATTTCGTCTTTTCTGACGCGTATGTCTCCGTAATCGAAGCGATAAAATTTTCGGCATATAACAAAGGAGCACGACCAAAATTGGATTGGCTGAACGCAAAGGACTTTGAAAACGCAATATTGAAAGCCGCTGTGCTAAAAAAGTATCACGGTATATTGGTGCCGGGCGGATTCGGCGAGTCGGGAATCGAAGGGAAGCTTCTGGCTATCGAGTATGCAAGAAAAAATAAAATTCCTTATTTAGGTCTTTGTTACGGGATGCAACTTATGGTGGTCGAGTATGCGAGAAACGTACTTGGTTTAAAGGAGGCAAATACTTCCGAAATAAACCCAATGTCGCCTGACAAGGTTATTGATATTATGCCGGACCAGAAAAAGAAAATGGAAGATAAAGACTACGGGGGAAGCATGAGACTTGGAATGTATGAGGCTGTACTTAAAGAAGCGACTATTGCGAGAAAAGCATATGGAGTAAATAAGATTGAAGAACGCCATCGGCATCGCTACGAAGTCAATCCCGATTATATCGAACGCCTGGAGGAGGCTGGACTCGTATTTTCCGGCACTTCTCCGGATGGAACCCTTATGGAAATAGCCGAGCTTTCAAAAAAAGTGCATCCTTTTTTTCTTGGCACCCAGTTTCATCCTGAATTTCAGGCGCGACCTCTCGCGCCGCATCCTCTTTTTGATGCATTTATTGCCGCCGCGCTTAATTCTCAAAAATAAAATAGCGGTCATTCGAAAAAAGTAATGCCGGTATCTGCAGAGTTTTTTGTAGAATGGCATGGGACAGTAGAGTGCGGCTTTTATTCGCTATACATTGTCGAATCTCGGCAATATCGTATTATGATGGCAATTAAACACACCCCATGATCTACATTATTGTCATCGTCATGTTTTTCTACTTTGCCGTGAAGATCGGCAATTTGGAAAGGAAGATAACCGAACTTGGTAGCAGACAAAAGCCGGCCGACTCCCCCAAACCGGCAGATTCCAGTGTTGTGCAGGCGAGAGTCGAAACTCCGCAGCATCATTCTTTGGCCAAAACAGTTGCGGGGTCAGAAAGTCCTGCCGTCCCTGTTCAGCCTGCTGTAGCTGCCAAGTCGGAAGTTTCCCTGAAAAAAGAAAACGAGGAGATAGAATTCAAGCTCGGAAGCAAAGTATTTACGATTGTCGGAGCTGTTGCAGTGATGCTCGGCGTCGGATTTTTCCTACGATACGCCTTTGAGCACAATTTGATAAATGAGGAGACGCGTGTCGCG
>MHRX01000052.1:0-9171 GCA_001822655.1 Candidatus Taylorbacteria bacterium RIFCSPLOWO2_01_FULL_45_15b | reverse complement strand
TTATTCTTCTTGGAATCGGACGCGTTACGATGCCAAAATACCGCTCGTACGGAGAAGTTCTGACAGGCGGGGGAATCGGTCTTTTCTATCTTGCCGTGTTTGCCGCGCATCACTTCTACGCTCTTATCGCGGCGCCTCTTGCGTTCTTCGCGATCGCTACTGTCACTGCCGTCTCTATCGCCGCTTCCCTCTATTATTCTTCTGCAGGACTCGCGGTCTTCTCGCTCATCGCAGGATTCCTTGCTCCGCTTCTTTTCCCCGTCTCACTCCTTCACGCCCAGTTCATCTACGTGATTTTCCTCGATATTGTCGCGGTCGGGATCGCGATCAAAAAAGTATGGCCTACTCTTTCTCAAATTTCTTTCGCGGGGACGATCATCTTTTACTTCGTACTTATCGCAAGGTTTTATAATACGGAATTATTCAGCACGTTCTTCTTGTATTCAACAATCTACTTTCTGACGTTTCTTGTCGTCATATTTCTTGCCCATTTTAGGGGAACCGACAACGACCGTCGCGCAATGCTCGCTCTCATCGTCTTGAACCCGCTTCTCTACTACAGTCACAACTTCGTACTGATTCAGGGTGCTCACCCGGGACAGGAAGCCGCATTGCCACTAGCCCTCGGTATCCTTTATGGATTCTTGTCCTACGGATTCTTTCTCGTCGGAAAAATGCGTGAAAAATCCTCTCTTCAGAATCTCGCTTCGGTGATCCAGTTGATTATCTCACTCGCCTTCTTTTTTCTTGCAGTACCGGCGTATTTTGATCATCAGATGATCACTATTCTTTGGGCGGCCGAGGCGTTTGTGATGGTAGGACTTGGCGCCGTTATTCGTCTCAAGGCCGCAAGAATTCTCGGACTCTTTGTATTCGGGGCAGTTCTGGTCCGATTGTTCTTTGTTGATTTTACGTTTCTCAAGGCGGCGGAAGCATTCGTGAATACTCGCTTCTCTACGTTCGTCATCGCCTCTATTTTTCTTGCGATAGCTTCAGGAATTTATATATGGATGCGGTCACGACGCGAAAAAGACGCTACGAATGATGATGTTGGATTCGGATCGGAGTTTACGAGTGCGGCCGCGTTTATTGTCTTTGTTATCGGTGCGACGATAGAGCTACTTGAATTCTATCCGGGCTCCAGTCTTACGGTCTTTTGGTCCCTTGCCGCGCTTGTTGCGGGAGCGGCAGGTTTTGCGATACGACTAAAGGCCATCCGCGCCTGTTCGTATATTCTTTTTATCTTTGCCTCGTTTCGCTTTATCTTTTTCGACAGCAATCTTGAACTTGCGACGTATACCCCGGTTCTTAACGGGCGCATGCTTCTCCTTCTCGGACTCCTTGCAACACTTATTCTCATGTGGGCGACAGCCAGGGCATTTCGGGACAATGTTGATAAAGAAGAAACGTCAACACTTCAGAACGCCCTTCTCATTGCCATAAATATCGCTCTCTTTTCTACCTTGAGCCACGAGGTTGCCGATCCGATCAATGTGAAGATACAGGTACTTGGGAATACCGGAAGTGCTGACGCACTTATCTTTTACGACAATTTGAAGAGGGCGCTTCTCTCTGTTGCGTGGCTTGGGTACGCACTCGTGCTTCTCATCGTTTCGATTGTCGCAAAGAGCATTGGCGGCAGAGTGCTTGCAATCATACTTTTTAGTATCGTAATTCTAAAAGTTTTCATCTACGACACCGCAAACTTGGATGATCTCTACCGCTTCATTTCATTCATCAGTCTCGGGATTATTTTGCTTGTTGTCGGCTACTTGTATTACAGGTTCAAAGAGAGAATTCGCGCGTTTATCGCAATACCCGAAGGAAAACCCGTGTCGCCAGCCATCGAGCAATAAATCCGATGACTCGTTATCAAAAATTTTTATGCGCTGCATTTGCCATTGCTTGGGCCTGGGCGGCATACAAGCCGCTCTACCGCGATGACTGGCTTCTCGAGAATTATCTTGTATTTGTCGCAGTACCCCTTATTTTTATTGTCGGAAGATATTTCAAGCTCTCAAGCGTTTCGTATACGCTGATAACTATTTTTCTCATATTGCATGTCATTGGTTCGCACTACACGTATGCGGAGGTTCCTATTGGGGAGATCCTAAAGGACTGGTTTAATACGGAACGCAATATGTATGACAGGCTTGTGCATTTTGGCTTCGGATTCCTCTTGGCTTATCCCGCACGCGAAGTATTCGTGAGGCTTTCGCAAGTGAAAGGGTTTTGGGGCTATTATTTTCCTCTCGACGTCGTGCTCGCAGGTTCTGCTTTTTACGAAATAATTGAGTGGCTGGCGGCACAAAAAGTAGATGCGGAAGCGGGACTCGCGTTTCTTGGCAGTCAGGGAGACATATGGGATGCACAGAAAGATATGCTTGTCGCGGGAATCGGAGCTTTTATCGCTATGCTCATTATTTTCCTCATCAACCGACGGTTTAATAAGAGCCATTGGCAAGAAATTTGGTCGAGTCTCAAAATCCCAAAAGGTGACAGACCACTCGGAGAAGAGCGCTTGAAAGAATTCTTAAAAAAAGCAAATAAATAAATAAATAAATAAATTCTCTGCGGATTCATAGTTTAAGATCTAAACTACAGTATATACGCCATGGCGTATATACTGTAGTTTCAGTAGGGTGTGTGAGTTTCATTTTTTGCAGGAGGCGCGGTTGGTTTACTGAAAAAAATTCAGGGCAGGGTGCTTCTCGTCATAGATCGGTGTTGATCAAGTAAATTTAATATCCTTAAATACTCCAGTATTTAAGGATATGGACTATCTAGCGGAGGAAAGAATAATTTACAAATTTTTCGGAGCTTTTTCGAGTGTCAGTAAAATAGTTTTTTCTTTGCCTTTCGAGAGGAGTCTTAGCGAAATTTTGTCTCCAATGGATTTTTTGCGCACGATCGAGGCCAGAGAATGGTTTTCGTCTAGTTTCGTGCCGTCGATCTCGAGAATTATGTCGTTTTCTACAATGCCTGCTTTGTCCGCGGGTGAATTCGGAACAACGGCTAGTTCCTCTCGCATATCTCCGCGCTGTACGAGAACGCCATAATCGACCGACAGATTGTTCCTCTCTTTGAGTGGCGCGGTAATCGGAATGTAACGAACTCCTATGTATGGTCGAACGATCTCTCCATATTTTTGAACAGAATCGACTACACTCTTTACAACATTTGCTGGAAGGGCAAAGCCGATGTTTTCGGAGCCTTGTGCAACAGCGACATTGACGCCGATGACACGTCCTGTGAGGTCGAGAAGCGGTCCGCCGGAATTGCCGGGATTGATCGCCGCATCAGTTTGAATGACTTCATCAAGCTGTTCTGCTCGGCCTGACGAATCTCCAGCGATGATTGTGCGGGCGAGACCGGAAATCACTCCCGCCGATACGGAATTTCGAAATTCTCCGAGCGCATTACCTATCGCAATCGCCGTTTGGCCGAGCTTCACGGTATCCGAGTCTCCGAAGGCGAGTGAAGGCATATCTTTCGCGCCTTTTAATTTCAAAATTGCAATGTCGAGCGTTGGGTCTACAGCAGCAACTTCAACGTCGTATTTTTTGCCGTCGTTTGTAAATGCTGTGTAAGTGGCTTTCGTGTCGGATACCACGTGCCGATTTGTCACCACCATTCCATCTTTTGAAACGACAAAACCCGTGCCGCCGCCGATTTCTCTTTTTTCAGTTCCATTTTGTCTCTGACGAGGGATTTGGAAATCAAACCCAAAAAAATCGGGAAATATGCCAGGGTCTTCAAAATATTGCTCGATAACCGGTACGTCTTTGGTAATGACAATAGACACGACTGAAGGATTGGCTTTCTCGACGATGCTAATTATTTGTGATTCTTCGGCAAGGATATTTCGTGTGATTGTTCTGGTCTCCGATGATGTACCGCTAATGTAATTTGACGCGAACATTTCAAAAATTACTCCTCGATTGGCGTAAAGCGCCGTAAAGGTGATGGCTAGCACAAGAAGGGTTGTAATAATACTTGTAGCAATAATTGAATTTATTTTGTTCATGTTTATATTTTAAACAAACTCGAAATAAAAATTCAAGCATTTTTAACCACCATTTTCGCAGATCCCCGATAACAAAAAATCTATTCTAGTTTTTTGCAAAATACTAGAATAGATTTTGCGAGCGGCGTGAGAGCGTGGCGGACGCTGTTACCGTCTGATCGTTTTAGGACGAGGCCGGCAATTGCCATTTTTCGGACATGATCGGAGGCGTTCATGTAGCCGATTGTGGTTTTTTCAGCTATTTCGTCCACTGATAATTCAGATTCTAGGAACAAAAGATTCATAATTTCGATGCGACGGTGATTTGCGAAGCCCTTTATAACCCTCTCCAATTTTCGATAATTGCTCATGGTATGTTTAGGATTACACCTGTTATATTGTATTAACAATTCTATTCTAGTATTTTGCAAAATACTAGAATAGAAACGTTTGGCATTGTGGATTTGTCCAAGTGTGTTTTTTAAGGTACTTTATAGGGACATTTTTAGGCTTGAGATTTAAAAATCTTTGTCCTGATAAATACATTGCGGGATGGTGTAAAGGTAGCACGTTCGCCTCTGGAGCGAAAAATTGGGGTTCGAATCCCTGTCCCGCAGCAAAAAACCGGAAGGGTTTTTGCTGTCCAACGTGTTGGGATGCACTTTGGCAGGGACTCGAACAGCGGGGCTACATTTTTTGTAGAAAAAAGAGCGAGCTGGTGCCCAGACAAGGTTTTTTGGCGGAAAAAGTTTAGTCGATGGAGAGGTCTGACCCGTGGCAGGAGTTAGCCGAGTATCGAGGTTAGACCGGAGGGCTTATAAATATAAAATATGTTTTTCATTCTTCTGTATAAATATTTGGATAGTCTAAAGTGGATTTTATTAATCAGTGGTTTTATCTATTATTTTAGAACTGAAATTAAAAATATTTTGAATCGACCTGTGATCCTTAATCATGGAGATACTACGGTTACATTTCCTCTCGCGCGACAGGTAGACAGTAAGAAAGATCAAAGTCCTGAAATAAACAAACTTGAAAATACAAAGATTGAGCAAGTAAAATCTATTCAAGGTCTTCTTGAGAAAAAAGAGTCTGAGATAAAGGATAAAGATCAGCAGATATTTAAGTTGACCATTGAAAAACATTTCGAGTACACCTATAGACTAATTTTTCGATCACAAATTTTTCTTTTACAAACTCTGCAAACGATAACCGACGGACTTCTTGTTCTTCAATTAGATACACAATTCCAAAATACAAAAAAATCCTTTGAAGTATTCAAAAACTGGAATCTCGATATATATTTAAAATTTCTCTATGATCAGAACTTGATTCAAAAAGATTCTGTGACAGGCAAAATTAAAATAACCGCTCTCGGTGATCTTTTTCTAAAATATCTTGTTATAAGCGTGTACGATATAAATAATGAGAAAACCCTCTGACCAAGACGGGTCAGAGAAATGGGGTCAAAGAAATGGCAAGAAATGGGGTCATCAGAAATGGGGCAGAAATGCAGAAATGGGGTGAAATGGGGTCAGAAATGGGGTCAAAAGAAATGGGGTCAAAGAAATGGGGTCAGCCACCATTTACATGATACAATTGGCTAATGCCAAGAATATACAGGGTCGATGTTGGTGGCGAAGTGTACCATGTTCTTAATCGGGCGAATGCCAGAGTGCAGATTTTCGATACTGATGCAGACTACCAGCAATTTGAAGCTATTTTAGAAGTAGCGATTGAAACATACAACGTGCCACTTCTAGCATATTGCATTATGCCGAACCACTGGCATTTAATACTACACCCGCAAACTGACGGCGAGATGCAAAAATTTGTTGGCTGGCTCTCAAACACCCATACAAGGCGGTGGCATGTGGCAAAAGAAACTATTGGGCAAGGACATTTATACCAAGGACGGTACAAGTCATTTCTGTGTCAAAAAGATAACCACTTACTCACACTCATTCGATATGTTGAAAGAAACGCAAAGAAGGCGAACCTCGTTAAAAAAGCCGAAAATTGGAAATGGTCGAGTGTGTGGCGGCGAACATACGGTACAATCGAACAGCAAAAGATGCTATCACCGTGGCCAATTGATATGTCTCGAGATTATCTCAAATTACTAAATCAACCACTTACTAACGCTGAAGAAGAAGCACTTATGAAGTCCGAGGAAAAAAACATACCATTCGGGAGTGAAAAATGGACTAAGGCCATCATTGATACATATGATCTTGGACAAGTGTTGAGAGGAGTGGGGAGACCGAAAAAAAATGGTGGCTGACCCCAATTCCATGACCCCAATTCCAATTTGACCCCAATTCCAATTCCTTCCCAATTCCTTGACCCCAATTCCTTGACCCCAATTCTTTGACCCCAATTCTCTGACCCCAATTCTCCATGACCCCAATTTTCCGTCGTCATTTCTATATGAAAAAACAATTCATCATGCTAGATTGATTTATAGCCACAGAACAACGATAATAAAACGACAAATATGAACAATTTTGAGAATCCAAGCCTCGATGCCGAGCCTCCAAAGGAGGAAGCGCCTCAACCTGAAGTAGAGAAGAAGATTGACAGGCCGGGCTTCTTGCGAAGGACAGCTCAGGCTGCAGTTGCCGCTGTTATGATGACCGCTGCTGCGGAAGGCGCGGAGCTACCCAAGGAGAGCTCGCTGAAACCTGGCGTGAGAGCTGAATCGAGTGATGCGGCAAGTGAATCACGCCGCGAACTTTTTGGTATCTTGCGAGAAGTAAGCGGCGGTCAGATGAAAACAAACGAACAAGGGTGTGTCGTTCGCATGAGCGGGTCATTGAGTTTGAACGGAAAGGCCATCGCCAATCCTTCAGGATACTTTCTTCTTGATAAGCCAGCGCTCGAAAAAATGACGGCCGTAGTCAAAACTGGTCTTGTCGAGCAAAAGTTCGGGGACTTCAAGTTCGATCGGACGACTCGTCGGATGGTGATGATGCGGATTCAAAAGATGATCGCTGAGTACGGAAAGGCTATTCCCGTGGGAGATAAGATGCTTTCCGGACTTTTTTCTCCAGAAGCCGCGGCAGATCTAAATCGACAGCTTCGCGGCAATGACTCGCCCATGGAAAGAAAGCAAGACCCAGGCATAAAAAAAGAGCGCGAGACGAAACCCGATGATCGACCCAAGCCCAGATCATGGACAAGTCCAAGCCTCAAAGATTATCTCACCGACACGAAACCCGCCGACAAGATTGCTCCCGAAAAGAAAACGAATCCGGACATCGATGAATTCTTGAGATAGGGAATTGTAAGCGCTTCGAAGGAAGCGCTTTTTCATTTAAAGCCGCTATAGTTCGGGTCAAAAATATGCTTAAATGTGCTCATCTATGCCTAAAGAAGGAAATGGGGTCAGAGGATTTTTGGGTCAGACCCCGCACACCAATTCCTCGAAGGCCATCATTGATACATATGATCTTGGACAAGTGTTGAGAGGAGTGGGGAGACCGAAAAAAATGGTGGCTGACCCCAATTCCATGACCCCAATTCCAATTCCACTCAATTCCAATTCCCTGACCCCAATTCCCTATATCTCCTGATATTACCCCAAAAATTTTTAAGGTTATGCCTGATGAAGTTTCTGATCACGCGATATTATTTCTGGAGATATAAGTGACCAGTTCCTGTGTTGTAGGTTCAACCTTGGACCAAATGTCTAATGATGAGGTTAACTATTTTTCATCATGCTACAATCTCCCCATGGAACAACCTCCAAACTCAAGTGAGAATCTTCCTGCAGACGAAAAACCCGAAAAGTCTTTTGGTTCTAAAAAAAGTAACAAATTAGCCAAAACATTTCGCGCGGCTGCTTTGGGTGCGGTATTAGTGGGTACCTCAGGAGACAGAATGAAAGAAAAAGAAACATGGACTGATATGAAAGAGAGGGCGAGGCAAGAATTAAAAACTGAAGGAGTAACATCAGAACAGAAAAGTGGAAATATCCCTGGCGTAAACCATTTGATAAATAAAACGATCACGCCGGCAAATTATGCATTAAATTGGCACGAACTCCGTGAGATGGCGCTCCACAACCTTCGGGAAGGAAGACAGCAATTACGTCCAGAACGCGAGGATGCATGGCGCCTATATTTAGGATTAGCGCAGAAACACGACACTTTCGGCATTTCAGATTTTAAGCCGACAAAAAGTAAGGAAGACAAATATTATTTTAAAATAAACTCGTTTCCAAACCACTTCGATTCCGCCGGCATTCAAAAAATTCTCAGCGATATTGAATTCAAGAAAAAATATCCCAACAACAAGAGTCCAACATTTGACTTTGAAACAGCGATAATGGGCGAGTACTCATGGTCAAAGGGAGAAGACGAGCAGGGACCTTATATTTCTTATTATGATAAATGGGATCTATCGAATCCCGTCGAAAAAATTGGCATTGTTGGTAAACCTTTCGAAATTTACGACAGAATATATTACGATCCACAGACATTTGAAAAAATTTCTCCATAAGCTCATGAAAATCTTTGCTCTCTATATAAAAATACAGTTAGACAAGAATTCAGAATGGCTCAGCGAATTTAGGAAAAAATACGACGAGCCTGGCGATCTACATATCACACTCATACAGCCACGTTACATTGATGAAAACAAAGTAAGGATTTTGGGGTCAGACCCCGCACAGGGGCCTATTTCTGTGTCTTAATTTGTGATGGCTACAGGATTTTTAAAAAACTTGCCGGAAAGAAATATTCGTCAAGAATTATCTAAATAATCGCACACTTTCAAAAACATTGTCCCTGCCCTCTTTTTTCTGTTGAGAGCCGTACCTAGACACCAAAATCACCCGATGAGCATTTTTTGTGAGTAAAAAAGACCCCTTGCGTTTTTCGCATGGGGTCGTGTTTGGTATTGAGATGTTAGCTCAAACTCGGTGTTCCATGCACCAAGTTCTGGCGTTCTGGAACATGCGAAGCCAGGGAGAAGCTTCAAGGTTTTGCCACGAAGCAGGCATCCATGGCCACTGCCACAGACGGAAACAGCGTTCGGGATGTGGCATCATCGCAAGATGACGTCCGTCCGGAGAGCACAGAGCCGTAATCCCGCCGGGCGAACCATTTGGATTGTGCGGATACACTTCCGTTCGATTGCCGTGTGGATCGATGAATGCGAGA
>MHRX01000051.1:28897-47813 GCA_001822655.1 Candidatus Taylorbacteria bacterium RIFCSPLOWO2_01_FULL_45_15b | reverse complement strand
TGTTACCTTGTTGCAAGTATCGAAGTATCGGAAGTATCGAGAGATTCTTGACACTCAACTACACTATATTCGCCATGGCGAAGATAGTGTAGTTGATGAATCTTTGTAAAGCGTAAAGTGTAAAATGTAAAGTGTAAAAAAGTTTGCGCCGAAATTATGCGGTATCACTCACAATTCACCGCCTCCATAATGACGCAGATTTTTCTTCAAGCAATCACAATGGGCGACGGTACGAAAGTTATAAGAGTTCCGTATGCGCGCCGACCAACATCTTTTATATAGGGCGCGGGATGATCTAAGCGATAGATTCCACCCAAGTACTCCGTATCAGAAATCATGGGATTCCTGAAAGGAAAACTGGCACTCAAATTGTTCCAGGAACGGAATGACCTGACAAAACAGTATTGGGGCAAGCATCTCTGGTCGCGAGGATACTGCGTTTCGACCGTAGGATTAAATGAGGAGCAGATCAGGAAGTATGTAAAGTGGCAGCAGGAACGGGAACAAAAAGGGTAATTATCAAATAATGCCTTCTAGGCTGAGAGCCATACCACCGCCTCTGGCGGTGGTAGTTGATTCGATTGTCAGAAAGCTAGCGCAACGTGATGCCGACAAAAAACTGTATTGATTTTGCTCTATGGGAGAATCGTTGGCAACCTTGCCGCGTTCGACGCGTTTTTCAAAAAGAGGTGTGCGTTAAATTGAAATACCAAAAAAACGTCCAACCATGTTGACAGTTCACTTAGCGGAAAGAAAGGGAGCAAAAATGCTTGGCGTAAAGAATTTTTTTGGAGCAATGCATCAGCCAAAAGCGAGTATTACTGGCAGTATTTTTTACACGCGCCGCCTGAAAAGCAAAAAGTCGAAAATTTTTTGACGCGATTATAAAATATACAGCAACACTCGTGCACGTTTTTTACATACCTCGAGAAAAACATACAGTCGCGAGACGTGGATTTTTTTCTAGCAATCATCGAGTGGTCAATAAAAGACTCCCCGTCAACGCACGCGATGATTATAAAAATGAGGAGAGAAAATTTTTGATTTTGGGCATACTGGGACGCGCTATGGAAACCGTTTCGCGGCATCGAGTCTCACACGTTTACGCTGTTCCAATTGGCATGGCCCACGAGGGGCATTATTTATTTCGACTGAACGCGGTGTGTTTTCTGCGGCGGCGCCAAACCGTTGAGGACGCGATAATCTGGTAAATTCATCGAGTCAGTCGCTCATCGCCACAGAGTTATGTGGGTGTATTTTATAATCGGCAATACTTTTACGGGAAGCGCTAGCAGTGTATTTCGCAGAGCGCTTTTGTAGAGGGGTGCCCGCAGTTTTTTAACCCTGATGCGGCCGAGGACAACAAATTATCTTAAGCCGGCTTCGCATGATTAATTAAAAATTTTTTTTTAGCTGAATAAACTCATCCGAGATACCTCTTTATATAGGCCTACATCGGGGGCGGGTGTGAGAGCGATTTTTGATCGGGAAGGGTATTTAAGGCGCGGGCTTCTGGGGTTTTCTCTCATGAGCTTCATAATCGGCGGGCTAGTACTCCCTCCACTTCCACATTTACCTATTAAAATTTCAAAGCGCAAACTTGCCAAATATGGCCGAGCACGAGGGAATTATCCCCAAATATTCCTTGTCGCGACTTAATAACGCGTTATACTCATCACCAAGTTATGGAGCTTTATTAGGGGGGTGCGCCGCTAATTCCGGGGCGCATTTTTGTTGGTTAATTTATTAGTAAGCGTATGTTATTCAAAAAAAGAATAGTTGTATTGATGTTGTTGCTTTCGGTGGTAGTGTCGCCGCTTACACCGAGCGCGGAAGCTGCGAGTCTATCGGCTGATCGCGTGTCTTCATATATTGTGGGCGCGATAAAAAAAGCGATTGAATTATCGAGAAGTTTTTCTGATCGCAATTTGGCGGCAGTGTCCGGCGTCGGGTCTGGTCTCGTCGGCCACTGGACGCTTGATGCCATATCGGGGAATACATTTCCCGATTCTTCGGGCTCTGGAAATCTCGGAACCGCGGAGGGTATCGTATCAACTAGTGCCGGTACTATTTCGAATGCGGTTCTTTTTAACGGCAGTAATCAACGCATCATCATCGGCAACCAAAGTGCGGTTAATCTTTCCCAAGGCACAATAAGCGCATGGATCAAGACACCAGCCGCGGGATCAAATTTCCGCAGTATTATTGCAAAGCAAAGCGCGTATGGCATGTTTCTTTTCAATAATGAATTCGGAGTATACGACTGGGGTAGCCAAAAGTGGTCAGGCTCCGGCGTTACTCTGAATGACGGAGCATGGCATCATGTCGCATGTTCATTTTCCTCCGGCGTCCAAAACGGCACAAAATGTTTTGTCGACGGAATTCAAAAAATTTCCACCACGATTTTAGTTCAAAATCAGGGTGAAAGATTGATGATTGCCGAGGCAAACGCCGGTCAGTATTTTGCCGGATCAATCGACGATGTCCGACTTTACAACCGGACACTTTCAGCCGAAGAAATATTTGAAGTTATGGGAGTTGCTACTCCCGCTCCGACGCCGGTCCCCCCAGCGCCGCCGCAAGCTCCACTTCCTCCACCTCCACCACCACAAAGCGCCCCGCAACCTCTGCCACCTTCTCCGCAGCCGGCTCCGACAATTTCGCAAGCCACGTTTTTTCTTGGCGAGAGTATTTTGGCGATTGCAAATGTGAATGTCAGAAGTGATCATTCGATTACCTCGACTTTGGTAACTACTAAAAATACGAACAGTCAGGGGATTATTATTTCCTCTCCGGTCCTGCAGGATGGAATTACTTGGTATCAGATTATGTGGCCTTCATCCGGTAACGCAATTATTGGCTGGTCATCTGCTGAATTTATTGAGTCGAACGGCGGTGGGTCGGGAGGAGGAGGGGAGTCGATTTCGGAAACTTCATCACCGGCGGAGCCGCCGGCGGCGCCAACACCGCTTCCTCCGCCACCGCCATCCATTGAGCCGCTCTCAATCTCCGCGATTTCTTCGGGATTGGCCGCACACTATACTCTCGACACATTGCCTGCATCAAAGATTCTTGTTGATCGGTCTGTCAATGCGAATCCGGGAATCGTCATAGGTAATGCCGTCGTCTCTGGCGGAATAAAAAATGGCGCTTTTACTCTGAACGGAGTTGATGAGAAAATCGTCGTGCCAAATGATGGAAAAATAAAAATTTCAGTCGGCACGATCTCCGCGTGGATTAAGCCAACGGCCGCATCACTCACGGGATTTCGCGGGATTGTTGCAAAACAAAGCGCGTATGGAATGTTTTTGAATGATGGCGAATTTGGGATGTATGATTGGGGCGCAAATGTCTGGCGTGGTTCAGGTGTGTCATCGGCATCTCTAATGGATGGAAATTGGCACCATGTTGCATGTACGTTCAACGCGGGTGCGGGGAATGGAACTGTTTGTTATGTTGACGGAATTGCGAGACTGACCACGACTATCGGTATCGAGAATCAGGATGAACATCTCATGATTGGAGAAGCAAACGCAAATCAGTATTTTGCCGGCGGGATTGATGACGTTCGTGTTTATAACCGCGCACTTACCGCCGTTGAAGTCGCGGCAGTGATGAACGAAGTTGGTATAGCGACCGAACCGACTCCTGTGAGCGGCACCGAGTGGTATGCGTCAGTGTCAGGAAGCGTTCTCGGAAATGGAACTTTTGCGAATCCGTGGGATTTGAAAACCGCCCTTGCCGGCGGCGATGGAAGGATTGCGCCCGGTGATACGCTGTACTTGAAGGGTGGCCGGTATGAGGGTGAATTTATATCTTTTCTCCGCGGAACAGCGGCTTCGCCGATCACGGTTAGAAGCGCTCCGCGCGAATGGGCTCACCTCGCTAGTAACCATCAGAAACACGTTCTTGAAACGAGCGTTCTTGGAGCATATGTGCGTTATCGAGATTTTGAAATATCGGGCGCGACAGGGATTGGTTCGGCAAATATTCTCTTGAATGCTCCGTATACAAAATATATCAATCTTATTTTGCATGATGCAAAATATGCCATCTACTCCAATAGTTCGGCGACAGAAAGTGAATTGTACGGATTGGTTGTTTATAACGGCGGGCAGGGTCCGAACCTTCACGCGGGCGTCCGCCTCCTAAACGACGGGCCGCTATACAAAACAATCGAAGAGTCTATTTTTGCTCATAACGCGGGCGAAGGGCTGGCGGCATATACAGTTACTGTGCCGGTAAAAGTTGCGCGTTTTTTGAAGGCCGAGGGAAATATCTTTATTTCAAATCAAAACGGGGAAGTATTCAATTCGATTAATAATAATGCGGTCGATCAGATTCTTCTCCAGGATAATTACTTTTTGAATTCGTTTATGCATGCGGTAACGAATTTGGCCGATAGAGTCGTGCCTCCGCTTCCGACAAGAGTCGTCCGACAAAATAAATATGATCCGAATCGCGCACACATAATCATCTCGAATCCTTCCGGTGCGGCATCAGTCAATGTCGACATTTCAAGTCTCAACTGGCCGGCTGGCGCAACCTATGTTCTTCGAAATGCAGAGAACTATTTTGGGGATACAATTCCCGGGACAGTTAGCGGCAGTACTATAAATATTCCCGTAACGGGGCGATCCGTGGCGACTGTATCTAACGTGTACGGCGGCTGGGGAACAACAAGTTTTCCTCAAATGGGAGCCTTCGTCATCATTCGAACCGATATTGACGCGACAATAATCGCTCCACCCGTTGTTCCTCCAACTCCGACAACGACACCGACACCAAATCCTGTTACTCCACCAGCTCCGGTGCTTCCAGCCGTGCCTCAATATAATGTTGGCGACCGGATTACGACTACGGAAAATTTGAATGTTCGCAACCTTCCGACTCTCACGGCTTCAGCAGTTGCTACTGTTCCTCTGGGAACAGCCGGTACTATCATTTCTGGCCCCGTCGTTTCTAGCGGATTTACATGGTATCAAATAGAGTATCAGACTATTCCGGCGGTTATTGGTTGGTCAGTAAGTGAATTTATAACTGGAGCATCACCTATCGTAAGTGTTCTGCCACCTAGTTCGCCTACCGCTATGCTTACTAGCGCAAAAACGGGTTTTGGCTCGGGCACGGTCGTGGGTTCGGGAATTAATTGCGGCGTCGATTGTGCTGAAGTGCTAAACGCGAATGTATCCGTGACTCTCAACGCTGTTCCCGCGAATAATTCAATTTTTACCGGTTGGAGTGGCGCGTGTTCGGGCACCAGCTCATGTGTGGTTACCATGAATAATAACAAAACAGCGACGGCAAATTTTGATTTGACCAGCCCTGTCCAGCCACTCGGCTTTTCACCCTCCGTGCTTGTGATGTGGGCGACTGTGGCGGAATCGCCTGCGAGTATTAATATTCATTGGGCCGGCTTAACAGGATCCTCAAAAATATATAAAAAGACTACTTTGAATAGCGCCTGGGGTAATCCTATCGCGGAACTTCCTGAAACCACCACCTCTTATCTCGACACATCAGTTCAGCCCGGCAGACCTTATTGGTATCGAGTGGAGCGTTTAGGGGACAACGCTGATATAAAATCCGCGATACTTCTACCTATAAATGATAGTCGCGGAAGAATTATTCTTGTTGTTGAAAATAGTCTTTTGACTGCAGCAAGCGAAGAATTATCGCTTTTGAATCATGATCTTGTGGCTGATGGATGGAATGTGTCTCGAATTGCCGTCGCGCGGAATGATTCGCCGGTTACTGTAAAAAATCTCATCAAAGCGGAATATGATAAGGCACCCACTGAAACTAAAGTGGCGTATCTCTTAGGGCATGTGCCGGTTCCTTACTCGGGGTTTTTGGCGGGAGATGGTCATGCAGATCACTATGGGGCATGGTCTACAGACTTGTATTATGCTGATTTGGACGGGGTATGGACGGACACCGCGACTCGATTTACGGAGGCTGGAGCGGTTTACCCTGATACCTTTAAAGCAGGAGAAGGCGCTCTAAGACCAGAGAACCGAAATTTTCCAGGCGATGGAAAATTTGACCAAAATTACAATGTATCCTCCCGTGATCTGGCCGTTGGGCGGGTAGATTTCTCGAATATGCCGCAATTTTTGCCACGCACAGAAACGTACCTGATTAAACAGTACATACGCAAAACTCATGCGTTTCGATACGGGTTAAACCCATTGCCTGAAACTGGTTTTATTCATACAGCTTTGGGTTTTGGTTCTTCGAACGGATATAATGCGCAGAAAAGTTTAAGTTCCGCTTTTACGCCCGCTAAGATAGCGCGCGCCATTTATCCGGATTCTCTAGGTCAAGGGGCTCTGGTAACCTATTTGGATTCGACCGCATATTTTGAAGGTCTTAATCACGTGTTGGCTACTACGGAATTTTTTAGCCGAAATGATCCGCCGACTTTCTTTTATGGGATGTTCGGAAGTTATTTTGGAGATTTTGATGTCGCGAATAATCTACTGCGCGCTCCTCTCGCTGGGTCTCGGCACGGGCTAACCAATGTCTGGGGTGCTTATCGGTATCAAGGATTTGGATTGGGGGAGGCTATAGGAGAAAGCCTTTTGCCACATCAAGATACTTCCAGATTAGTTACCAATAACTTAATGGGCGATCCAACTCTTCGACTTCACGCCTTGCCCGTACCTCAAAATCTACATTTCGCTCTATCCAATGGCCATCTTTCACTTCAATGGGAGTCAATTCCAAACGCCATTGGATATCACGTCTACAGGGCTTCGCAAAGCACTGGTCGCTATGAACGGCTAACCACAGACCCAATTTTGGGAAACTCATTCGAAGATCTTACGGTCGGGAGCGATACAGGAACGTATAGCTATATGATTCGCGCTCTGGCGCTTCATGTTTCAGGCGAAGGGAGTTATGTAAACGCGAGTTCCGGAATCATAAGAGTCGCGAATTTAACCAGAAATGGATCGGGAACAATTGAAGTCCAGGAAATTAATCCAACGCCTGCGCTGGCGCCTCTTCCAACGCCGGATCCTGTAGATTTAACACCAAGAACGCCCACGATATTTCCTATATCCATCACACCTTCAACACCACGGCCAGGTGATGAAGTGACAATTACTTACCGTTTTAATCCAGGGCCCACCGACAAATCCTATAACGTTTATACACACTTTTGGTCAGGCGGCATTATGAGATTTACGGACGAGCACCGATTTCCTGTACCTTCTAATCAATGGACGGAAAACGCGACGTATGACGTTAGGCTTCGTATACCAACATCCGCGCCGCCGGGAGATTATAAAGTTAATGTGGGTATGTTTTTGGGCGGCGAGCGACCAGAATTTATTCCAGGGCAGGGAGTTATTGTTGAAGCGGAAAAATATTATCGAGTTGGGACATTGACGGTGTTGCCGGCTCTTGTTTCAATTTCTAACGCGCAGATCAATCCCGTCAGTGTCTTGGAAGGTGAAAATGTCCATATTACTTGGGATTCTCTGGATGTCGACTTCGTGAATATTATACGTCAGATAAACAACCAGGATCATCAGGTAGTCGCGAGCGGCATTCCTAACACGGGAAGCTTTGATTGGACGGCGACATCTGTGCCTGGGACTGTCGATATGACTTTCAAAATAGCTAAAACAGATAGTGATATTATTTATGCTGTTAGCCCTTCGCTTGCCGTTGTTGATACACTAGCGCCAGAGAGCCCATCTGGAGTGACTGCGGAACTTAAAGATGCCTCAACTATTCGGTATATTGAAGTGAAATGGGTTCCTGGCGCCAATTCTAACGCGGTGACCTATAAAGTCTACCGAAGTCAGATAAGCGGTGTTTATTCAAGTCCAGAATCTGAAGTTTACGAAAGCGTTGACTATATCATTGGTCCGCCTTCCGGAAGAAATTTTATCACTGTGACGGCGCTTGATTTGCTAGGAAATGAAAGCGCCCGCTCTAGTGAGGTTTTTGTTGATGTGCCTCAAGTCGGCGCGTCGCCCGGCATTTCTGATATAAGTGATCAAACTACATCGTTAAACATGCCTGTAAACGCCATCCCATTTACCGTTGGGGATAATGAAACAGCCGCTAATAATTTAGTCTTATATATCACATCTAATAACAGCGTGCTCATTACGCCTAATGACGTCTCTGTGAGCGGAGCCGGCGCTAATAGGACAGTAACCTTAACGCCTTCACGTGATAAAATCGGATCAAGCGTTGTAACCATTTATGTGATGGACCAAGATCACAATACCGCTTCTGAATCTTTTGTGTTGACGGTAAACTCCGTCATACAGCCAACTCCTACGCCAACCCCAACTCCTGTTCCCCCAACAATTCCGTCAGGACTCGTCGTTGGTGACGCGGTAGTTACAACTTCGAATTTGAATGTTCGAAATCTTCCAAGTACAACCGCAACATCACTCGGTACAGCTCCACTTGGAACAAGCGGTACGATTATCTCTGGGCCAATTTCTGCGAATGGTTTTACGTGGTATCAGGTGTCGTACGCATCGACTCCGGTATTGAATGGGTGGTCGGCGAGCGAATTTTTGGTAAAATCTTCGTCTGTTTCTCCAACTCCAACTCCTACGCCAACCCCAACTCCTGTTCCTCCAATTCAGCCGCCGGTAATTGCGCCTCCTGCCAACACAGGATTTAAAACTGTCTCTGTAGGTCTCAATGATTTTCTGATGCCTGACGGAACGAAGAGTACTCACCTCGGTTCAAATTTTGCGGGTGCGACAGTAGCTTCGGATGGAAACGTGTATTTTGGTTCCGCCTCACATACTCTAGGAATTGGTACCGGATTTTTGAGATACAATCCGAGAACTCAAGTTCTTACTCCACTGACGCTCGATCTTAACAAAAATCTCAACCGAAATCCGGCATACCCGCTCGATACTCACGGAAAAATTCACTCAAGCATTCTCGAGGATGATGGTTGGCTTTATTTCGGCACGCATTTAGGTAAGGGAGACAAAAACTGGCGCGATGCTTTTGAGGGTGCTCACGTTGTTCGCTATAATTTAGCAACAGAGCAGTTCGATGATCTCGGAATCCCTGAACTTAAGGCGACGATTTATGCGGCGATTGGTATGGACACACAAAACGATATTGTGTACGCGGTTACGTTTCCGACAAATGCATGGGATGGGGAATGGAAATCAACTGACAGAAACCGTCTATACAAATTGGACCTCAATAATCGCGCGGCTGGGTGGAGGTCGGTTGGTGATTTGTCCAACGTCTCATTTGACGGAGCATTCACAATGTTTGCCGCAAACGGCGAAGCGTGGGTTCGCACAACTCTGACCGGTAAGACGTTCTATTACAATCTTGCTTCGAACACTTTCAAACAGCTTCCTGTAGACGGTGGTTGGGGAGGTATTCATCCTATGTCGGACGGTATACGCGCTCTCGTCAACAGAAGCGGATGGCAGATTTTTGATCCGCGTGCGGTAAATGCCTCGGGCTCATCACCTTCTTTTGCTCAAGCGTTTACGAGTGTTGGCGGTTCATACGGCGGAGAGTTCGGTGTCGTTAATGACACTATCTATATGACTGTTGGCCAGCAGACGGGCAGTAATTGTACTCCGACACGATATTGCACAAATAATATAAAAATTGCCTCGTTGAACGCGAATACTCGCGTATTTACCGATCACGGAATTATTGTTGATTCCGATTCTCGTTATCCTTGGCGACTTCCGTCAATCACAGGGGATGGCACTAATGCTTACGTAGTCGGAGACTGGTTTGCAAAAGCGGGAGATACAGTTGAATGGAGAGATTATAGACCATGGACAGATTCTGCAAGTAACAACAATCACTTGAGTGGACGACTTGGTATTACAAATCTTGGGAGTGGTTCCAATCCCACAACTCCTCAAACAGCACCTCCGCCTCCTGTTGTTCCTCCAACTCCAGTTCCTGTCGGAGAGAGTGGGTCGGTGCAAAATTATAGATTAATCAACGGGCAGGCGGCGTCGAATACTATCTGGTGGGTACAGGGTAACGTAATATCCGATCTTCAAAGTAGCACCTCTGCAATGTCGGGGTTTAATCCGGTTTCTCCTTCCCGTTCACATACGTTAAATGTAACCGATCTTTCCGGATATTCTGAAATGTATCAGTGGTGTCTTTATCCACAAGGGGGCACGGAATGTACGAGTTCGGCTTACTCTGATCCTATTCCTATGGATTGTACTGGTTCGGTTTGTTCTGTTCAGCTTGGTATTGATGCACGAACCGTTTCGAAGACTATTATTACATATAATGCAGATGGCTCTACTCCAGGTCCAACTCCGACACCTACCCCAACACCCGTAACGCCTCCTCCAATTGTGCCGATAAACTCTAATGGAAATATTTGGTACGCTTCTCCGATCGGTTCAGCGTCAGGGAGCGGTAGTGCTTTAAGTCCGTGGGATTTAAATACGGCGCTCTTCGCAGGAAATGGCAAAGTGAAGCCAGGAGATATTATTTATCTTCGCGGAGGAACGTACAAAGGTACTGTTACTAGTCTTTTGAAAGGAAACGCCAACGCTTATATAACAGTTCAAAGCGTTCCTGGTGAATGGGCCGTCCTCGATGGTGAATTCAGGTCAACCACGCTCACCCTTAGCGATGTTGGTGGGTGGACAATATATCGCGATTTCGAAATCAAGAGAGGTGCGGGCGGCGGAGGAGGTGTTCAGCTTGATGCTCCCTTTTCAAAACTCATAAATTTGATTATTCACGACAATTCGAGTCAGGGAATTTATGGAAGTATTTTAGCTGAAGGCGCAGAAATTTATGGTTCGGTTCTCTATAACAATGGCCTATCGAATCCTGATGGGGCATTGTCACATCAGATATATATTCAAAATCAAAATGCGCAAAAATCGATACGTGAAAATATTCTCGCTCATGGAGATGGCTTCGGAATGCACATGTATACTGAAAAAGGATATATACGCAACTTTCTTCTTGAAGGAAATGTTTTCGTGCAAAATTATCAGGGTGATCTTTTTGGCGGCTTTGCTGCGAATCCATCACAAAATGTTGCACTAAAAAACAATTACTTCTTCTCAAAAGGCGAGGAGCGTCATGGGGCAGTGATGACATGGGACCATAAGAATAATGACATAATCGCTGAAGGAAATTACTTTATGTCAGGATTAAAGACACTCGAGTTTAACAGTGCGACGTTTAAAAATAACAAAGTGTGGGGGAATGCTACCGTCTCAAACGCAGTAATGACCCTGTGTTATCCAGATAGTACGGCTAAAACTCAAAATTTCATTTTTGAAGGTAATACATATTATCGTACAAATCCAACAAGTGAAAAAGAATTCAATCTCTCGAATTGGAATTCGGCGAAGTGTGGAAATGCGGACGGTCTCAATCTAAAGTCCTTTTCAGAGTGGCAGAATCTTCAAGGAAAAACTGGAAAATTTGACGCAACCGGTAGCTATGTAACCGGAAAATTGAATACTGATCTCAATATGTATACCCCGACGGGCACTGAAGTGATCGTTCGAGCGAATGCCTATGACACCAATCGAGCTAACGTCATCGTCTATAACTGGGATAAAAAAGATACCGTTGAAGCAGATGTCAGTTCTTTTGGATGGCAGGGGGGGACATATGAGTTGCACAATGTAGAAAATTATTTCGGTGATGTCATTCCAGTCACTCCAAATGCACAGGGTAAAATTTCGTTCTCTATGAAGGATGCGGATCGCTCTATCGCTCCGGTTGAGCAAAAGACATGGGGCGCAACGACATTCCCCGAATTCGGAACATTTGTTCTCATTCATAAAGACGGAACATCAAACCCAACACCTACTCCAACACCTACACCTACCCCTACACCGACACCAACGCCTACTCCCACGCCTAGCATAACTCTCGGCGGAACAGTCGAGACATCTGAAACAGTGCGGGTACGTTCGAGTGCCTCAATTTCAGGAGCGATTCTCCTCTCTGTAAATCCTGGACTGCAAGGCGTTGTTGTTGAAGGGCCGGTGAATGCTGATGGATATTCGTGGTACAAAGTTGTTTGGACAGCGTCCGGTGGCGCTTCGCCGATTGGGTGGTCAGCGTCTGAATTTTTGCGACCAGCGGGGAGCACAAATCCCACACCCACTCCAACTCCCACACCAATACCTCAACAGACATTGAAAATAATGGGAATTGGTGACTCACTCACGTCGGGGCATCTTGTTCCGGGTGGATATAGACCCGCGCTTCTCTCAAGACTTAACGTCGCTGGTTTTAACACTGATTTAGTAGGATCCGAAAAAGATACAAGCGAAGCTCCAAATACGGACAGAGATCACGAAGGACATCCTGGATTTGAAATCAGTCAGATACAAAATAATATAGACACGTGGCTTGATATAGCGAATCCGGACATCGTTCTTCTTATGATTGGGACGAACGATCTTATTCGAAATGTGAATGTTGCAAATGCTCCCTCACGCCTCTCCTCATTGATTGATGCAATTCGTGCCCGCAGACCTTCTGCAAAAATCTTTGTCGCAAGCTTGCCGTCGGTTCGCCCTGATACTTATAACAATGGAAATGTGATCGCGTACAACGGGGCAATTCCGGGTATTGTTGCTTCAAAGGGTTCTCAAGTTTATTTCGTCGATATTAATTCCGTCGTCGCTCTCACTGATCTCTTTGATGGACTTCATGTCAATAAAGCAGGGACTGATCGCATTGGAAACAAATGGGCAGATGCGATTATTGCGAGTTACACAGGAACAATTCCTGTGCCAACGACACCGCCTGTTGTCGTTCCGCCATCAAGTAGCATTCCGGCCGGAATTATTGGTTTTTGGAAGCTGGATGAGACAAGCGGACAAAGTGTCGCTGACAGTTCCGGAAACAATCTCACCGGTTCTTTTGGATCTTTGCCTGAACGAGTTGACGGCAAGAGTGGGACAGCTGTCAAGTTTAAGACCGGTCTCAAAGTTACCGTGTCAGATGCCCGACTTTCTGTACAAGAAGGATCGCTTGCGGCATGGATAAAGGTTGATGGAACCGCAGGCTCTGGTTTTAGAGGCATAGCGGTTAAAGAAGGAATGTATGGAATGTTTCTACGCGACGATGAATTTGGAGTGTATGACTTTAGCGCCGGTCCTGACGTGGCTCTCGGTTGGAAGGGCTCCGGAATTCGATTGAATGACGGCGCATGGCATCATGTCGCGTGCACCTTCAAATTGGGTGTTGCGAACGGAACTAAGTGTTTCGTTGACGGAGGACGATCCGTTACCGGCCCTGTAACCCCTCCGATAGTACCTCCTGTTGTTCCACCGGTAGTTCCACCAGTTATACCGCCGGTAGTTCCTCCCGTAGTACCGCCAGTTATTCCTCCAGTGGTCCCGCCAACTCCACAGCCGGTAACCAATGGGGCTCCAGCCCTTATCCGCGCGGAAGCGACATCTGATAAGAGTATCTTCGTAAACTGGGTTGACAGTTCAAAAACTGAAACAGGATTCAATATATTGAGATCTGATTCAGGCAGTGCTTACAATTTGATTGCGTCTGTTCCTGCGAATACGAAACAATTCCCGGATTCAAATCTTGCCGCTAACGCTGTATATTCTTATAAAGTAGTAGCCAAACTTCCGACTGGAGATGCTTCGTCCGCGCCATATTCTGCGAGGACGCTTTCTCCAATCGGATCTGAAAAAGCGGCTGTGCAAATAACTCGAACAAATTCATCAGGTCAGCCGATGACGAATACCCTCTGGTCAGTTGTGGGCACATTGCCTCACAGCGAATCTGTTGCAGTTCGGGGGTACGAGCCTCATGCCGGAACGGCCGAGCACCGCTTTTATGTTACTGATCTTGATAATTTGACCGAAACGTATAAGACCTGCACGTATGCTATTGGAGGATCAGAGTGTACTCCGAGCGGGACTGCTCAAAAACTTCGCTGTGATTATACACACTGTTCCGCACCAATTTCGCTGATCGGCGGTCTCGTAACAAAAATTGACGTAACGTATGCGGTCAGTTTGACACCGCAGGAGCCATATCGATGGGCCCAGCGTCAATCATGGGATTGGTCGCCACTCCAATACAACGGCATTACACTGCCGACGCCGTGGCCTCCTGAACCTGAAGATTTTGAATCTGACTTTCCTACGACCAATCCGGCCACGTTCCCTCATGGTTGGAATACCGCATACTACATTACAAAACCGCCGCCGGTGATTTCGATAGATACCGGGCGACAGCTTTTTGTTGACGATTTTCTGATTGAAAGCACGACAATGACGAAGTCTCATTATTTGCCCGAGCATTACGCCGCTAATCCGGTGCTAGCAAATGATCTTCTCCAAGACGGGAAGCATTCATGGACGATTGGACTCCATTACGATGAAGGAAAATTCAAGATGTGGTATGACTGCAACGTTAAGGCAAATTATTCAAATATATTCTCGTATTTCTGGGGTGTTTGTTATGCGGAATCCGCCGACGGAGTCAATTGGATAAAGCCAAATTTGGATAGCAAGCTTAATCAGGTATATCTTGCCGGGTCTAATATTGTCTGGCACAAGGATAGATTCGGCTATCCGCAATACGAGGTCGGGACGACGGTTCTTATTGACGACAATGATGTTCCTGCAAATCGCTACAAAATGTTTACCTATGCTGAAAGCGATGACGTCGAATCTCGGGTGTTTTACTCAAGCGACGGCTTTAATTGGCGAGGGCCAATAGGGAGGGCCCCAACAGGGCCGCAGGGCGATCGAACGTCACTTCAGTACAATCCTTTTAGAGAAGTTTGGGTTCACTCTCTAAAAGGCGAAGTATCAAAAGGTCGCTATCGCCGATATTCTGAAGCCGATTCGTCTGACGAGCCTGCCTTTTATCAGGCGGACGAGCTCGGCCAGCATCCAGGGGGCGGAACGTGTCTGTATTGCAAATGGCGCCACGATCTAGGGCAACTCTGGTTTAGAGCGATTTCTGATGACCAATGGAGATTTAATTCCCAAACAGCCGAGATTTATAATCTCGATATACAGCCTTATGAAAGTCTCGAGATTGCATTTATTCAAACTCATCAAAGCGACAACTTTGTTGGTTTGGGTAGACCAAAATATAATCAAGTCAGTCTCGGGTATAGTCGCGATGGCTATACCATAGAGAGGAAGGATTTGCGTTCATTCTTCAATATGGATGAACGTGCAGGTTCATGGAACTGGGGGAATGTTGAAGCGCGAAATCCGGAAATGATAGTGGTTGGTGATAAAATTTGGTTCTACATCGTCGGACGCGGAGGAACCGGTAGATGGTATCCGGAATCGGATATTTATGGAAATGATGCCGACAAAAACAGCGCGATGGGACTAGCCTTCTTAAGGCGAGACGGATTCGTATCGGTGGATGCCGGAAGTGCGGAAAAAACATTGACGACACGCACGCTTGTTTTCTCCGGAAAATATTTCTTCGTAAATGTCGTGAATCCTGTCGGCGAACTTCGGGCAGAAATTCTCGATGCCGCAACGGGTCAGGTGATTGCGCCATTCTCAAAAGCGAATAGCAGTGTTGCAAGAGGAGATGATACAAAGTTAAGAATGAATTGGACCGGCGCCGCCGACTTAAGTGCGATTGCTGGTAGAGAGGTAAAAATAAAATTCTATCTCACGAACGGAAGTCTCTATTCGTTCTGGGTTTCTCCAAATGTAAACGGTGACAGCAACGGAAAGTACACCGATATCGTTCCTGATAGCATTGCGGCGACTTTGAATAATCTCCCGACTAGCCACTTCCCTCAATGTCAGCCGACCGGCCTGTCATCGCCTCGATGCACCTGCGACAACCTTCGTAATTTTCCGAATCTTGCGAACGTTACCACGCCTCAACCCGCAACGTGTTCGGTGTCTGATACAAGAACCACAATTCCGATTCTCCCTAGAGGAACGGTCAGCTCGGCTTTGAAAATTGCTCCGTCGGCAAATCTCGCACAAGCGATAATCGGAAATGAGCCAGACCTAGTAACGACAACCAGTCTTCGCGATCAAGGGACATCATTCACGATAGGAAATAACAATAATCAGGATCAATACTTCAACGGATTGATTGATGAAGTCCAGCTTTATGGTCGAATCTTGTCAGGAGATGAGATTATCATTCTTTCAGGCACACAAGTTATCTCTCCAACTCCGACTCCAACGCCTACTCCAACACCAACCCCAACCCCAACTCCAACGCCTACTCCTACCCCAACACCTACCCCTACTCCAACCCCAACTCCACCGACATCAGTTCCTTCGTTTGATATAGGTTCTTCTGTTGAAGCCATAGACGTGGTACGTGTTCGCGAGACGCCGTCGGTTTCGGGGAATATTCTTACGAGCCAAGCCGTTGGGGAAGAAGGTATAGTTGTTGGCGGATCGACATATGCAGACGGGTATACATGGTTTAGGGTTGCTTGGGAACAAGAAAATGGATCAACTGTCATTGGCTGGTCAGCCGGAGAATTTCTAGCAGTCTCGAACAATACTCCAACCCCTCCAACAACCCCAACCCCAACTCCAACACCAACGCCTACTCCAACACCAACTCCAACGCCTACTCCACCACCTTCTTCCTCAAACAACGCTCCATCGGTTGGCGTTATCGGCTATGATGCGGTGGACGTGGATTCTTCCCGTTCCGGCCCGCAGTTCCGAGAAGGAACCAGGGTAACCTATCAAGCGACGGCAACCGACCCCGATGGTGACTTACTTGTGTGGCAATGGTACTACACGATAAATGGTGGAACAGAAATTCCGTCAACAACTGGCGCTGGCGCGGTACCAACAAAGGTATTTACGTATCCGCAGGGTTCAGCGCCGCTTACCTATAGATGGATATTGCGCGTCAGTGATGGACAAAACTTGATCGAGAGAACTCTTGTCGTAGAAATAGTTTCTGCTTCCGCTGTAACACCAACTCCAACACCAACTCCAACACCGACACCAACACCGACACCAACACCGACACCAACACCGACACCGACAACTCCCCAAACCCCTGCACCACCAACCCCAACCACTTTGCCTGTATTGCCAGTAAATCCAGCAAATCCTGTCTCTCCTCAACCATCGCCTGCCCAGATTCCCGGGGGATATCCCGTGGGCTATATCCCAAATCCTGAACCAGTAACAAATCCTGTTTCACCGACTCCATCACTCTCACCGACTCCTGTTACGCCAAATATTCCGGCAATTATCTCCAATACGGGAAATATTACTCCTCCTGCTTATGTGCCCGATTATGTGCCGGGTATCACAAGAGCTTTAAGTAACGGCAGTGAGGGAGAAGATGTACGTAAACTTCAGGGAATTTTAGTTGCGCAGGGTCATTTGGATCAGAAGTACGTTACCGGATACTTTGGTCCGATTACCGAATCGGCGTTGGTGAGTTTCCAGTGTCGAGAAGGTATTGTATGTGCAGGCGAATCATCGGCGCTTTCGGGCGAGCTCGGAGTCGCAACGGGCGCGACACTGTCGCGCATTCAGGCGCTTGACGCGGTAAATTATGTCGGACAGTCGCTCGCCGTTCCTGCGACTCGGGTTTTCTCCGGAGCAACTCTTCGCCGAGGTTCCCGCGGGAATGACGTTGTGAAGTTACAACAATTCCTTATTGCTCGGCAATATCTTGCAAGCGGAAATTCAACAGGATATTTTGGAGAATTGACGGAAACCGCGTTGAAAGGATATCAGTGCAGTAAAGCCTTGATTTGCGCAGAATCTTCGGAGTTCGGTATAGCGGGGCCGGGTACTCTCGCCGCAATAGAGGCCGACATAAGTCTCGCTCCAATCTACAACATCGGCTCGAGTGTTTCTGGCTCGGGTCGCTTTACCCGCGATCTTAAACAAGGAATGACAGGAGAAGACGTCCGTTCCTTGCAGACGAGGCTGAACGCCTTCGGTTTCAGCGTTGCGGTTTCCGGAGACGGCTCTCCCGGCTTTGAGACGACATACTTTGGTCCTGCGACGAAACGCGCAGTGATTCGCTTCCAAGAGGCATACGCGGCAGAAATCTTGATTCCGGTCGGTCTAACGCAAGGAAGCGGATATGTTGGAAATGGAACGCGAACAAAACTTGAGGCCTTAAGTCAATAAAAAAAAGAAAAAAGCCCATGTTTTGAAAAAACCAGCCCCGCTTATGCGGGGCTGGTTTTTAGTTTGCCGTTTGCTAACTATTACAAATGTAAAAGAGCCGGGATAGTGTGCGCGTTACATTAAATGCGTTACATTAAAATTGACAATGATTAAGCGCTTGTATACTATAACGGTCTTGTAGCCCTCGGGCGTTTTTTCTTAGGAAAATAGGGGGCGACCGTATAAACATGTCACGATCATTATCGAAAGGACCTTCGGTCGCACCGAAGCTTCTCCAAAAGATAGCGAATAAAAAACCTGCAGATGCCGGCGTTATTAAGACGTGGTATAGAGCTAGCGAAATATCGCCTGAAATGGTCGGGTTTAAGTTTGGGGTGCATAATGGTCGCGAACATATCGAGGTTTTGATTACAGAGGAAATGGTGGGGCATCGATTAGGGGAATTTTCTCAAACCCGCAAATTCGTCCGACACGGAGGAAAAATGCAGAAAGAGCTTGAGCAAAAGAAAAAGGAGTCTGAAATCGCCGCCGCACAATCCGCTAAAGCCGTTACGACTGATAAGAAATAATTTTTATGGTTTCCGCCTCGCTCAATACTTATAGACAGTCTCCGCGCAAAGTCCGGCTCATCGCTGGATTGATTCAAAAGAAATCTATTGAAGAGGCTTTGGCGATTTTGCAGTTTTCTCCTAAAGACGCTTCCGACGCGGTACGGAAGCTATTGAATTCCGCGCTTGCCAACGCAAGGGAAAATACGGAATTATTGAAAGAAAATTTATATGTTAAAAGCATGACCGTGAATCAAG
>MHRX01000051.1:0-28839 GCA_001822655.1 Candidatus Taylorbacteria bacterium RIFCSPLOWO2_01_FULL_45_15b | reverse complement strand
GCGCACGAGCCACATTACGTTGGTTTTGGACACGAAAGATAATGTTCGTATCAAGAAAGACAAAAATTCAAATACTAAATACTAAATACTAAATACCATATACTAATCTTATGACTCACGTAGTTCATCCATATTCTCATCGTCTTGGCATTATTCGCGACTGGAAATCGCGCTGGTTTGCCGCAGATCGAAAAAAGTATAGGGAATTCCTGAAATGCGACCTTTCGTTGCGAGAACATCTTGAGAAGAAGTTAAGAGGTTTCCATGTGAGTGCTATTGAGACCGAGCGGGGTGAAAAGAAGCTTCGCATTATCATTAAAACCGCTCGCCCCGGGCTTATCATCGGTAAAAGCGGCGAGGGCGCGGACCGGTTGCGGAAGGAGATAGTGTTGTTCATTAAAGGGTTGAAATTTTCTCTGCCGCCGGAGTTGAAAGTTGATATTGAGGAAGTGCGCTCTCCGGAATCCAATGCGGCAATTGTAGCCCAAATGGTTGCCGACGGTATTGAGAAGCGCATGCCTTTTCGACGAGTAATGAAACAGACAATCGATAAGGTAATGGCGAACAGACAGGTGCTTGGAGTCAAAGTTTACCTTACGGGTCGTCTGGGAGGCGCGGAAATGGGACGAGAAGAGGAGCTAAAAAAGGGGAGAATTCCGCTCCAGACATTTCGTGCGGATATTGATTTTGCCCGAGAAAAAGCCCATATGACGTACGGCGTTATCGGAATTAAGGTATGGATTTATCGGGGAGAAATCTTCGAGAAGGAGAAATAACGAGCGTTAGCGAGTATCTCCTTCGAGAACCCCTCCCTACTTTTACCGCTCTAAATAATAAACAATATGCAAAAATCATCATCTATAATCAAACTTGTTGCAGAAATCACTTCCGTGAAAGTAGGGAGGGATGGTGATTTTGAAATTCGCCAGAGCTCATAACAAAATCTACCATGTTATTCCCAAAAAAAGTAAAACACAGAAAATGGCATACGATGCGTCGAAATGCCAAAAGACCACGAATTGAAACACGGGGTATTGCTCTCTCATTCGGATCTTTTGGTCTTAAGGCGGTTACTGAATCAAGAATTACGTCAAATCAGATAGAGTCAGCTCGAAAGGTCATGTCGCGTTTTCTTGGAAAAGCGGGGAAAATTTGGATTCGCGTCTTCCCCGATATGCCGTACACGCAGAAAGCGGCGGAAGTGGGCATGGGAAAGGGTAAAGGGGACCCGCAAGGATTTATGGTTCAGATAAATCCCGGTCGAGTACTTTTTGAAATTGACGGAATTCCGCCAGCGGATGCTCTGGAAGCGCTCCGCAAGGCTGGCACGAAACTCCCGGTCAAGACACGAATAATTTCACGCGTTGCATAATGGACAAAATAGCTTCTATTCTATAATATGCATTTTTATGACTAAGCAAATGAACGAACTGGCTGAAAAGGAACCCAAAAAACTCCGCGCATTGCTTGCAGACAAGATGACTGCGTTGCAGGAATTTCGATTCAATATATCCGGAAGCAAGCTGAAAGATGTCCGTCTTGGACGGACTCTTCGAAGAGAGATTGCGCGCATCCATACAGTGCTTCAGTCAAAAATTTCTAAATTATGAAAGAAGCCAACGTACAATTAAAACAGCCTCAACCGAAACGTTTTCAGGGTGTTGTTGTGTCGACAAAAATGAAAGACACAGTTGTTGTTTCGGTGGATCGGTATCAGAAAATACCAAAATACGGAAAATATATAAAAGCCACAAAACGGTATAAGGCTCATGACGCCGGGAATACCAAGAAAGAAGGAGATCGAGTCGAGATCGTAGAATGCCGTCCGATGTCGAAAGATAAACACTTCAGAATAGTATGATGTATACAGTATTTAGTATTCAGTATAAGAAAATGAATAAATACTATATACCCAATACTAAATACTAAATACAAATTTTATGATTCAACCACGTTCAATAGTAAAAATAGCTGACAACTCCGGCGCAAAGATTGGCCGTATTTTTAAGGTGCTTGGAAGTTCTAAAAAGAGATATGCGGAAATAGGCGAACTCGTCGTTTTGTCAGTGCAAAAGGCAGAACCTAGAAAAACATTGAAAAAAAAGGAAGTAACGCACGCGGTGGTCGTGCGCCAGCAGAAACCGTTTCGTCGGAGAGACGGTTCTTATATTCGTTTCGATGAAAATGCCGTCGTTATCGTGGATAAGGTGAAGCACGAACCGATAGCTGGCCGCGTTTTCGGGCCAATTCCGCGCGAGCTTGGCGAAATGGGATATCAGCAGATTATTTCATTGGCGCCTGAAGTCGTATGAAGTATTCGGTATAGAGTACGTAGTATGGTGGAATGAGAGAGTCGCTTTCCACATACTAAATACTAAATACTAAATACCACATACAAATTCTTATGAACATAAAAAAAGGAGACAAAGTAAAAATAATTTCGGGAAAAGATAAGGGTAAAACCGGCACTGTTACGCGTGCATTTCCGAAGAAAGAAACTGTAATTGTGGAGGGAGCTGGCGTGAGGAAGCGACACTCTCGTCCTCGAAAACAGGGAAAGAAAGGCCAAATTGTCGAGATTAACGTACCGCTTTCGGTATCTAATGTTATGCTTGTTGATCCGTCGACCGGAAAAGCCACCCGTATCGGATATAAGATCGAAAAGGACAAAAAGCAAAGAATTGCCAAAGTAAGCGGTAAGGTAATATAAATTTATGACGCCTGCCAAAGAAAAAAAAATAGATTTTTTTGATGTAATGAAAGCTGATTTTGGCTACATCAATCGTATGCAAGTGCCAACGGTAAGAAAAGTGGTGGTATCCGTTGGCGTCGGTTCTTTGAAGGATAAAAAGAAGCTCGAGCTCGTCGCTGATAGACTTACGAAAATTACTGGACAGAAGCCCGCAAAACGCGGCGCGAAAAAATCAATTGCCTCATTCAAAGTGAGACAAGGTGATCCGGTCGGTTTTCAGATAACTTTGCGAGGACCAAAAATGAATGGTTTTTTGGCAAAATTACTAAATGTGGCGTTCCCGCGCACGCGTGATTTTAGGGGTATACCGCGAACATCCGTTGATGAAATGGGAAATATGTCCATTGGGATCAAGGAGCACACAATCTTTCCGGAAACTGCTGATGAGGATATAAAGGATGTATTTGGTATGGCGGTGACGGTCGTTTCAAGCGCCAAATCAAAGAAGGAGGCGGAGCGCTATTTTGCAATAATGGGATTTCCTTTCAAAGTGGACGAAGTTTCCCGATAGCGGTCATGTTTGACACGTTCTGTGGTCGCTGATACGATGATTTTCGCTCCGATAGAGCTTTATTTTTTAACTATGGCAAAAACTTCAGTAATTGCGCGCTCAAAGAAAAAGCCAAAATTTAGCTCGCGTATCGTCCGCCGCTGTTTTCGCTGTGGCAGGAAACGCGGATATATGAGAGATTTCGACTTATGCAGAATTTGTTTTAGAGAATTTGCGAACGAAGGAATGATTCCCGGCATTAAGAAATCTTCCTGGTAAAAGTATATGGATCATATTTCACACCTTATCAGCACGATGACGACGATTGCAGGCGCTGGCAAACGTGATTTTGAGGTTGCGTCAAATAAGCTAATTCGCGCAATTCTCCTAACCCTCGAAAAAGAAGGCTACCTTAAAGTTGTTGAAGATAAAAATAGCAAAGACCCAAAGACGCTCCGCGCCGTGCTCTCAAGTGACGCTTCTGGTAAGGCCAAGATTCACGGAGCGGAACGAGTCTCAAAATTCTCCAAGCGTATTTATAGCGCATCGGCTTCTCTCGGGGGACGTCGCGCGAGAAGCGGAAGTCTGGTAGTCTCGACTTCGAGGGGGGTGATGACTGGTCGGGAAGCCGCCGCGGCTCGCGTCGGAGGTGAGATACTTTTTGAAATTTGGTAAACTATGTCGCGTATTGGAAAAAAAGGAATAAAGATTCCCGCTGGGGCCGAGGTTAAAATCCAGGGCAATGATTTTTTTACAAAAGGCAAGAAGGGTGAGACGAGGCGCACGTTTCCTTCGTCGGTTGCCGTTCGGATGGCGGACGGTCATATCCATGTTGATCCCCTCGACAAAAGCATCGCTACAAACGCATTGTGGGGTGCGATTACTCGACACATAGAAAATATGTTAATAGGCGTTTCGGACGGTTATGTAAAGAAAATGATACTAGAAGGCGTGGGTTATAGGGCCGAAGTGAAAGGAAATAATCTGAATCTTGCTCTCGGTTTTTCACATCCGGTGGTCGTGCCGATACCGCAGGGCATTTCAGTTGTGGTGGAAAAGGGGGTGATGACAATCAATGCGCATGATAAGGAAGAAATAGGCCGGTTTGCGGCGTATATTCGTGAGCTTAAGAAGCCAGAACCGTACAAGGGTAAAGGGTTTCGATATGAAAAAGAAGTGATAAAGCGAAAGCAGGGAAAGAAGACCGTTTAATTATATGGATAGAAAAACCTTACAAAGAAATAGGCGGCGAAAAAGGATACGCTCTAAAGTGCGAGGCACCGCAATCGCGCCTCGTCTTGCCGTTTTTCGTTCAAACAGATTTGTTTATGCGCAATTGATCGATGATGATAAGGGCGTTACTTTGATTTGTGCTTCAACGACTAAGGATAAGACAAAATCCTCTCTTCTTGAGAAGGCAAAGAAAATGGGGTTGGATATTGCGGCGAATGCAAAGAAGAAGCTAATCACTAAAGTCGTCTTTGACCGAGGCGGTTATATTTATACGGGTAAAATACGAGCTGTCGCCGAAGGAGCGCGCGAAGGCGGATTACAATTTTGATGATTTTTATGCCAGACCCAATAAGCACAATTTCAAACGACAAAACAGAGCCTCCGAAAGAGGCCGTGGCTGTTTCGTCTCCATCTGTCCTCCATCCCCAGAAAACTTCGCATGACAGCGCCGAGGGTGGATTTCGGGATCGCAGGAAAAACCAGCGTCGTCCTCAAAAAGAGGGGAGGACAAAACCGGAGTTTGATCAAAAAATAATCAGCATCCGCCGCGTAACTCGCGTCGCGGCGGGAGGGCGAAGATTCAGTTTCAGTGTCGCTCTTGTCGCGGGAAATAAAAAAGGCGAGGTCGGCGTTGGTATCGGCAAGGGAGGAGATACGGCGCTTGCGATAGAAAAGGCGTTTCGTGATGCGAAGAAAAATATGATTAGCGTCAAGCGAACCAAGCATTTCTCAATCCCTCATTACGTCGAGGCAAAGTATTCGAGTTCTGTCATCAAAATGATGCCGTCCCCGGGAAACGGGCTTGTTGCGGGGAGTTCGGTGCGAAATGTATTGGAGCTTGCTGGAGTCAAAGACGTAAATGCAAAGATAATGTCGAGAAGTAAAAACAAGCTTAATAATGCTCGCGTTGCGGTACTTGCTCTGTCGAGGCTTAGCGGTTCGGGGGCGCGCGAGGTTCCGGCGCAAACACGTTAATTATATGCAATTACATTCGATTACAAGGAGTCATCCGAATAAAAAAGCCCGTCAGGTAGGGCGCGGCGGCAAGCGGGGTAAGACATCAGGGCGCGGCACGAAGGGTCAGCTCGCGCGCGCCGGGCACAAGGTTCGTCCGGAAATGAGGGACTTTATTAAGCGCGTGCCAAAATTACGCGGCCGAGGAAAAAATATTTTTCAGAGTTTTCGCGCCCAGTCCGAAATAGTTTCGCTGAAATCAATTGAAAAGCATTTTTCCGCAGGCGCTGAAGTTACGCCCGACGCTCTCGTTAGAGCAGGTCTGCTTGAGAAGATAAACAATGTCATTCCTAAAGTTAAGATATTGGGAAACGGGTCTCTCACAAAGAAGGTTGAAATTAAAGGCTGTCTTATTTCCGAAGCCGCCAGAAGGGCGGTGGTTGCCGCCGGGGGGACTGTGGTGTAATCGCGCGATGTGTGTACAATTAGCTCCAATTGCCGGACATTCTGCGCTTGCCTGCATAATGCGTAATTTATAAGTAACGAATCCATTTTATGGTACTTCAAAAAATTTCCTCGGTCTTTAAAGACGAGCTCTTAAGGAAGAAAATTTTTTATGCCGTTCTCGGCCTTTTTTTGTTTCGTCTTCTTGCGGCGATTCCTATTCCGGGTGTTGATGCGGAGCGCTTGGCAGGATTTCTTGATTCGAATCAGTTCTTTGGTCTTTTTAATATTTTCTCCGGTAGCGGTCTCTCGACTCTTTCCATTGTCATGCTCGGAGTCGGCCCTTATATTACCGCTTCGATCATCATGCAACTTTTGACGATGATGTCGTCGAAACTTAAGGCAATGTATCATGAGGAGGGGGAGGCTGGGAGACTTAAATTCGCCCAATACTCGAGGCGGCTAAGCGTCCCTTTGGCCGCAATCCAAGCATTCGCGTTTCTCGTCTTTCTCGGAAGAAACGGCCTTATAGCTGAACTGCACGGTCTTACCCTCGTAGCCAACATAATTGCAGTTACAGCGGGTTCTGTGCTTCTCATGTGGCTCGGCGAGCTTATTACCGAATATGGCATCGGTAACGGGGTTTCACTTATAATTTTCGGCGGAATTGTCGCGGCTCTGCCGCAGTCTGCGTATCGTTTAGTTGCCACCTTTGACCCCTCTCAAATACCAACGTACCTCGGGTTTCTAATTGCGGCGGTACTCGTTGTTTGGGCGGTCGTCGTCATTACGGAGGCGGAGCGTCCTATTCCTATCCACTATGCGAAGCGCGTCCGAGGAGCAAAAATGTATGGTGGAATTTCTACATACTTGCCGCTTCGGGTAAATCAGGCCGGCGTGATACCTATTATCTTCGCGCTCTCTATAGTCGTGTTTCCGCCACTTATCTTCAACGTACTTGCGGGACTTGGAAATCCTTTGCTTGCGACGATTAGTAAATACGTCGTCGATCTTTTTGCTAATGGTTGGTTTTACGCAATTCTCTATTTTATTTTAGTCTTTGTCTTTACCTATTTCTATACTGCCGTTACCTTTGATCCGGAAAATATCTCATCGAATCTTCAAAAAGGAGGGGCGTTTATTCCGGGAGTGCGCCCTGGGCCTTCGACCTCGGAATACTTGTCAAAAGTCATTGTCCGAATCACATTGGTAGGTGCAATATTCCTCGCTCTTATCGCAGTGTTACCGCTCGCCATGCAGGCCTTTACGGGAAATCCATCGCTCGTTGTTGGCGGCACAGCGCTCCTCATCGCCGTTTCAGTCGTGATTGATCTCATCAAAAAACTCGATGCGCAGGTTTCGATGCGCGAATACTAGAGTAGTATGAGTATGAGAATATAGTATTTAGTATTTGGTATTAGTCGGGCTACTAGTTTTTAGGAATACTCATTATTCTAATCTCGGATATTGAATCTCGAACCCGTCCGAATGGACGTATCGACTGGGCGGATATTGAAAGAAGTCAGACTTCTGCGGCCGCCATCGGGTCTAATTTCTGGTTTATGTTGTTTGATCTGTAATTGCGGCCGCTCTGCGCTTGTGCGCAGGGTAGTTCACGTCTTCTAAATTGAAAATCGTGTTCTCAACACAGACCGCATTTTTTCCAAAAAAACAAAATTACGTTTTATTCCGCGATCGCGGAATAAAACGTATGGTCGAGATGAGATGAATTTTTTTCGTTAACTACAAAAAACTATAAAAAAGCATGACTTTCGTCATGCATTGAATTCGGAGGGAGATTATCTCAACTAAGCGACAACAGAGAGTAATGCTTCATGGAGAGCTTTCTTACCGCCTTCAGCTTGGAATCGCGATTCTTTTTCTTCCTCAAGACGTTGCCTTTGCTTCGCGGCTTGCTGTTCGAGGTTATAAATCTTATTCATTGCGTTGATTAACTCCGCCCGAAGGTTCAGGATATAAGCCCCAATGCCGGGTTGGTATCGTCGATTCAATTCATTGAGTTCGTCAACTTTGGCTGCGTTCTCGCTGATCAATCGGCGCTGTTTTTCAATTGTTATCTTGAAGTTCCTTTACTAATACTTGAAGTTCTTGTTTTGTCGCCATTTTTTGCTTCCCTTCCATAGCCCAATCTATTTATTATTGACGAGTTGTCGAGTATTTGTCGGCGCAAATGGGGGCAAGGACAATATTTATCGAGGAAGTATTGCGTAATTTAAGCAAACAGTGGCGCTGTCTTTAAAAACACTTTTGAATCCGACACAGCGGCAGTTGTGGGCGGGGAACATGATTTGGAATAAAATTGGCGGGGCAGGTAGGCCAAAATGCTTTATTTGATTACACCACATATTTTGCAGGAATATTGTCCCTGTCCCTATTTCTTGTCCCTATTTCTCTGATGAATCAAAAATACACCTCAATTAAGAGGTTTTTTTAACCTTTCGCATTTCGGTGGTATAAGTCGTCCATGACGACGAGGTTGAGTTTTGAAGTGCGTAATGATAGATTAGTTTTATGAAGAATACCCCAAAAAAAGGAGCTTTTAGACATATTGTCTTTAAAGATGGCGATACATGGTATGCTGTCGCGCTTGAATTTAATATTGTTGAGTCAGCAGATGACCCAAGGTTAGCTTTTATGAGCTTGCTTCAGGCAGTGGACGGCTATATTCAATCATTTAAACGAATCAGGGGTGCTATGAATTTTGAAGCGTTAAACCAAAAGTCTGATTTGGAATATGAAAAACTTTGGTCCGACTTACATTCATCTAAACCTATCAAATCACCATTTGAAATCAATATGTATGGTGTTGCAAAAGTGTAATGCCCCGCAATTTTTTTAACTGGACATTTAACGATGTCGTTAGTTTTCTGAAAAAGAATAATTTTCGGCTTAACTATACAAACGCAAGTCACTACTATTACGTCGGTCGTCACATTGGATCTTTAAGAAATGTCTGCGTGCCGTATCATGGGGCAAAAACAATAAAACCACGAACAATGAAAGGTATTATTTTACAGTCGGGTATACCGAAAGCACAATGGTTCGGTAAATAATTTCCATCGTAACTTCGAAATCTCAATTAGGGGTGTTTTTTTGTTGGAGACGATAGCCGAGGTTATTGAGCCGATTAAGAAACTCCTGCTGATCGGCTTGGTGTCCTTTCAAACCGCCCCGTCCCTGTGAAGGTTGAGGATATCCGTAAAAAAAAGCTACCATTTCACGATTGCCGCCACGGTGTACAATATTTAACCACTTGGAGATGAGAGCCGCCTTATCTTTCGCGTTTTTTGCAGTTAAAGTTCTATCTGCCAGGGCAGCCTTGTATTGGTCATCAACATCAATAAAAAGATCTCGCATTTTTTCTAATCCCACCTGGTCGATCGTCTTGAATAAATTATCGTATCTGTCTTTGATTTTGGCTAATATTTCATCTAAATAATCTTCGGTTTGATCAGAAATTAAGTCAGGGCCAAATTTATAAAAATCTCTGGCGAGCATGCCTGACATGCGAACCAAATCATACGCATTCAGTTGCCCTGGATTATTGTCTTGGGACGCTTTTTTTACCTCGGCAATCCAATGTATTTCATCATCGCTATAACGCGCGCTGCGGAATATGGCCATGTCGCGTGCGCCTATAAATTTTTCCGCTTTTATAAACAGTTCTTTCAGTTCGCGAATTTTCTTAGAAAATATATTTTCTTCCTCTCTTTGTTTAACGAGATTATCTTTTTCTTTCTGACGATCTTCTCGTGTTAATTCGGGCGTATTATCGGCGCTTTCTTGTGGAGGTTGTTCCATATTGTACCGAAAGTATATCAGATTTGAGTGAGTGGTATGAAAAAGATTCAAAAGAGTTCATATTCAAATTATGGAACATATATCAAAATCAAAATTTGATAAATGGGTAAATGGGGACATAAATGGGGGCAAGGACAATATTTATCGAGGAAGTATTGCGTAATTTAATCAAACAGCGGCGCTGTCTTTAAAAACACTTTTGAAGCCGACACAGCGACAGTTGTGGGCGGGGAACATGATTTGGAATAAAATTGGCGGGGCAGGTAGGCCAAAATGCTTTATTTGATTACACCACATATTTTGCAGGAATATTGTCCCTGTCCCTATTTCCTTCTATTTCTTCCCTTCCATAGCCCAATCTATTTATTATTGACGAGTTGTCGAGTATTTGTCGGGGTAGGCGACGTTTTGAAATACGAACGTCGTGTTGTTGACAGATTAGGAGTTTGGGTGTACAATAGCAATGACAGTTCTTTTAAGGCATACGATTGGTTATAGCAAAAAGTGGCTAATCTGCCCTCTGACGGAAGGCCATTCCTTGCTATGACCATATAGGACCATAGTGCCTCCTCGGCGTAGAGGGAAACCAAACAAGAAGGGAAACTGACCATGGATACCGTGCTCAGCAAAGCGCTCCGCGAATTCACGACCGGACCGCTGAACCAGCTCATTGTGAACATCAGTGGCCAGGACGGCAGTCAATGGGAAGAAGAACTGAAGAAGTTCCTCCGTAAGGAACCGTGTTGGTCAAACGACAACGTCGCACAAATACCGAACACCAAACCCCGTACCGATCTCCTCGAACTCGTCTCTACGGTGGTCATTCCCGCAACCTCCGGCACGTTCGTCGCCAAAGAGAAGTTTGTCCTGGATATTCGCCCTGAAGCCAAGGTTCAAATCAGCGACCTCGGCGGCAACTTCAAGGCCTGGTTTGGTGACAAGGTCGAAGACCCGATCACTAAACAGGCCCTGCGTTACGCGAAGCTTCGGAAATCCTCTGTGGACATGCCGATCATCACCGAACTTGGTGGCGAGGAGAAATCCGAAACAACTCTGACGGAGATGTTCTTCCTCATGGGTAAACAGAAGTATGGCGAAGACGGTTGTTTACTGAACAACGGCTGGGCGAACATCTTCTACATCCGTGACCAGAATCGTGTCCTCCGCGCGGTCGGCGTGGACTGGCGCGGCGGCGGTTGGGGCGTCGATGCCTATCCGATCGGGTACCCGCGTAGGTGGTTCGATGGCCGCCATGTGTTCTCTCGCAATTCAGATCTTTTGCCCTCGGAACCTGTGGCGGTCGCAAGCTGACACTTTGTCCCTTGGACCCTTTGACACTCTGTCTGCGTCGCAGGCCGAGTGTCAATTTTTTTATATTTAAATTTTGCCTGTTATACTTATATTGAAATCATGTGTTACGCGGCGGTCACGGCTCCCACGTCATGGTCTTAAAGAATTTTTCTTCAGAATTATGCTGGGTACGCCTTGCATGAGAGTAGGGACTATCTCTTTCAAAAAAGAACAAGAATTGGTACGCGAGACTAGTGGACTTTGATGTCCCGAATAAAATTCAGTCCGTCATGGTTTGACGGGCGGTGACATAGACGGTCTCGTGTACGATAGCTCTGGTGTCCTCCGCACGGTCAACGTGTACTGGAACGGCGACGGTTGGAACGTCAATGCCAATCCGATCGGGAACCCGAATAGGTGGAACGATGGCAACCATGTGTTCTCTCGAAACTCAACGTCTTTCTCCCTGGGCATACGCTCGGGGAGTTTTCGTCATAAGACCTTTCTTCCAACCGCCGAGCTGTCGGCCGATCTCTTCCAACCGGCTGGTAAGGTCGGCGTATTTATCAATCGTAATTAGTTTGTCTTCCCAAACGAGTTGTGTGAAAAACTTCACCACATCAAGGCGAGTGATCGCTTTGTTGAGCATAGGGATTTTATGTTCGGGCGAAAGGTATGATAAGCAGAACGTGAGCTCGAGAACATCTAGAAATGCTTGCTCAATTTTATTTCCGACTCCATAACGCTCAACTTTTGGAAAATCACGATAAAGAGTCAGCCAAAAACGATACGTTTCCTTCAGCTTGAGAATTACCTGTGGTAATTCTCGGGGGGGGGGGTAATATAATGCTTATCTGAATGCGCCATGATTATAACGATATCATATCCATCAAAAATCTCTGCGATGCATGGCGGAAATTTTTGCATGGCAAGAAAACCAGAAGCGATGTTGCTACTTTTTCGTTGAATTTTTCTCAAAATATTTTTCAACTTCATAGAGAGCTGCAAAACAAAACATATCGGCATGGTGTATACGAGGCGTTTTCGATATCGGATCCTAAGCCGAGGAGTATTCACAAAGCGATAGTTCGCGACAGACTATTGCATCACGCGATTTACCAGGTGCTGGAACCATACTTTGATAAGAAATTTATATACGATTCCTATTCCTGCAGGAACTTTAAGGGTACGCACAAAGCGATTGAGCGCTTCGGAGAATTTTTCAGGCGCGTATCGCATAACGGTAGCCGCACATGCTGGGTTCTAAAATGCGATGTTAGAAAATTTTTCGCCTCAATCGATCAAGAAACGTTGATGGACATTTTCAAGAGGCATGTAAGCGACCAAAGCATTGTTTGGCTTATTGGAGAAATTGTTCAAAGTTTTAGCACTGGTCCAGGTAAGGGACTTCCTCTAGGAAATTTAACCTCGCAACTTCTGGTAAATGTATACATGAATGAATTCGATCAATTTGTAAAGCACGGCCTTAAGCAAAAATATTACATCCGCTATGCTGATGATTTCGTGATTTTGCACGAGGATAAGGGGTATCTTCAAGAGCTTATCTTGCGAGTTGACAGTTTTTTGTCAGAGCGATTACTGCTCGCGCTTCATCCCGACAAAGTGTTTATCAAAACATTTGCATCCGGAGTTGATTTTCTCGGTTGGGTGCATTTTCCGAATCATCGGGTTTTAAGAACGACGACTAAAAAGAGGATGTTCAGAAATATAAAGGCGAAGGACGGAAAGGAAAAAACGGTACAGTCATATCTCGGTCTTATAAGTCACGGCAACAGCTGGAAGTTGAGACAGAAAATTATCGGCAAATGACTCGGCGCTGTGCCGGTTTATTAGTAACAAATATCATCAATACTACATACTACATACTAAATACTATATACTAATCTCCATGATTTCTTATCCGCTAACTTTAATATTCATCGGCAAGTCGGGCTGTGGAAAAGGTACGCAGGCGACTTTATTGACTGAAAAAATCAAACTTGCTGACAGCCGTGAGATATTTCGCCTTGAAACAGGTAGGCGATTTCGCGAATTTGTGATGAAGGACAGTTATTCGGCAAGGCTGGCGAGGAAAGTGAATGCGGAGGGCGGGCTTCAGCCCGAATTCATGGCTGTCTGGCTTTGGTCGTCGCAAATGATTGAATCCATGAAAGAAAACCAGCATGTCATAATTGACGGCAGTCCGAGACGATATCACGAAGCTGGCGTAATTGATTCAGCTCTTCGCTTTTATGGACGCAAGAGTCCCATTGTTGTCTATATTCACATGAGCGACGAGACCGCGAGGATTCGGATGGCTAACCGAAAGCGAAAGGATGACACAGATGAGGATATCAACAGGCGCCTTGAATGGTTTCATAAGGATGTTATACCAACTGTGGAATATTATCGAATGAATCCATATTACCGATTTGTTGAAGTAGACGGTGAATTTAACTTTCCAGAAATTCACAAGTCGATACTTCAAAAATTGCACGACATTTTTCTTGAATGATTACAATAAAATCTAAAGAAGAAATTGATTTTTTAAGGAAAGGCGGAAAGCGCCTCGGAGCCATTTTGAAAATGGTCGCGGAAAGAGTCTCGCCGGGCATATCGACCAGGGCACTTGATGAATTTGCTCATTCCCTCATTACAAAAAATTCCGATATTCCTTCGTTTCTCAATTATCAGCCACATGGCGCGGATCGACCATACCCCGCCACTACTTGCCTTTCCATAAATGAAGAGATTATCCACGGAATTCCGAACGAGGATGAAAAAATTTTGAAGGAAGGGGACATTGTCGGCATTGACATCGGACTCATTCACGAGGGAGTTTTTTTGGATTCCGCGATAACTGTCGGCGTGGGCGAAATTGATGAATCTGCGAAAAAACTTATTCGTGCCACTCGCGAGGCGCTTGAGGCGGGCATAAAGGCTGCTCGCGGCGGCGGAAATGTCGGCGATATAGGTCATGCTATAGAGACTTTAGTGAAAGGAAGTGGTTTTTCGCTTGCGGATGGATTGAGCGGGCACGGCGTAGGGCGGGCGGTGCACGAGGACCCCTATGTCCCGAATATGGGGCGCAAGGGCGAGGGGCCGCTTCTGAAGCCCGGAATGGTGCTTGCAATTGAGCCAATGCTAAATGAAGGAACGTCAAAAATAAAGCTTTTGAAAGACGGCTATACGTACGTTACCGCAGACGGTACCAGAAGCGCGCATTTTGAACATACGGTGGTTATCACTGAAGGGGCGCCGATCGTTGTTACGCGAATATAAAAATATACGTCATTTTGATATACTACATCGTATGAAATCTTTTGAATTATTTCCCTCCGAGGAAAATGTTCCCGGACCTTCAGCGAATAATGCCGAAGAAGCAGTTGTTCCGTCGGATACTATGAAGAAAAAAAGCAAACGGTCTCTCGGTGTGCCGCTCGCCGCACTCCTCGGTCTTTCTGCTGTTTCTTCGGGAGAGGCCGATCAAGGAAAAACACCAAATCTCGAAAATAGGGTGCCAATTGTGGAAAAAGCACCGGTTAAGAAAGACGACGATAAAATTTTTCGATACAGCGGGACATTGGGCTCAAATGTGTCGACAAACGGATCAGGAAACGCAGTTTTTCAATACGGCGGTGCGAGTAAAAATAGTTCAACAAATGCCGAAGGCAAGGAGATTTATACCTATGGCAAACAAAAAACGTGGACTCCACAGACTCTGGAACAAAAAGAAAGTGCGCGTAAAGCAAAGGAAAATCTAAAAAATAAAACGGGTAAAGATAAGTGGGGCGGAGTCTAACTCCCTCGCAGCCATGCATTCTTTCTCGAATATGCTAAGATATTTTCATTAGAATTTATCAAAATTACATGGAACCAAGACATGAAGGAGAAATGTCTGATGCGCAAAGAGCGTTGGATTGGAATATTGCGCAGGCAGAGGCATCCGTTACGGCCGAAGATTACACCTCCCTTTCAGATCATATTGAGGCTGTTGAGCAGGGTCTTGAGGGAATTGCTGATGAGACAGAGAAAACCAAGGTCCAGGATAAAATAGACGCTTGGAAAATGCTGATAAGCAGTGTGTCGGGCGAAGGTGATTCGAATATGAACTATCTCGAGAGGCATCTATAAAGAGCCGCTGTAGACGGGCCATCTGTAAAAACCCCTGCCGTGGTAGAGGGTTTTTTCATTGTGCCAGATGACGGGTTCTTTCAGCGACCCACTAGATAATCCAATTTTATCTTTAGTTGCACACAGTGAGTATGCTGGATGAGGATAGAATTAGTATACTAGAAGAATCTATGGAACAAATAGGTTGGAAAGGTCGTGAAAAGTTTGCCTCACCCGAAGAAGAAATTTCTTTCTTAAAAGGATACGTGGAGGAGTTGGAAAAGGGGACACCGGTGCCGGAGAAGGCCCCACGGACTCCCTCTGAACTTATCCAGGCATATAAAAAAATACCTAGCGATGAGATTCTTCACCCATCTGCGGCTTTACCGCGAGGAGAGGAGGAAGCTATCGTACTCAAACTTTCACCAGAGTCTCATGACACAGTTATGTCGGAACTTTTGGGGATACTCGAAACCAGGGGTATTAAGAATGCGCTCGGTGTAGCGGAAAAAATGAACAATCCCCACCTCGATGATGATTTTGCTCGTTTTCTCGTGGAATATTTGAAAGCCGGATACGGGGTAAGAAACGGCAGTGAAAAAACCCCTTTCGCTAGGGCACTTCGCATGACACTTCTTGAAATCAGTATTCCGGAGCCTGAAGAGTCTCGACAAAGAACGATAAAAGAAGCGCTCTCTTCCATGGAGCAATTTTATGCCGGTGCGATGTCGGACTCCCTCTCCGGAACCGATGAACCTGATTATTTTTCTTTTGAAATTGCGGTATCGAACCATAGCGACGAATTCGTTTTTTATGCGGGTGTGCCAGATTCCAAAAGAAATCTTTTTGAAAAGCTTATTGTTTCAATCCATCCCGGAGCAAAAATAGTAGAGAAAAAAGACGATTACAATATTTTCAATGAATCAGGATCATCGGCCGCTTCCGAAGCTACTTTTCAGAATTACACGGGTTTGCCACTCAAACTCTACGAGGAATTTGATCATGACCCACTGCATCTTTTGTTGGGAAGTTTTTCGAAAATCGATCGGGATGGTGAGGGCGCGGCCATTCAGTGTATGGTCAAAAAGGCGTCGTCTCGTGAAGAAGAGAAGATTAAAAAAGCCGTCGAGCGCTTGCGAAAAGGCGATAAAGCAAAAGATGTATTCGGAGGAGGCACGCTTCTCAAGGAAATCAGCGATACCGCGAAAGACTTGTTTGGAGGATCAAAGAAAGATCCTTCAAAAGAGGAAGAAAAAAAACGGGTTCGCACTGAAGAAAACAGAAGCATTATTGAGGCCCTTGAAAAAAAGATAAGGAGAGGTCTCGTCTCAACTAATATTCGCCTTATTGCGTCATCGCAAACCAAAGGTGGCGCCGAAGAAATTTTGCGCGATCTTGAGGCCGCGTTTCGCCAATTTTCATCGCCTAACGGAAATTCCATCGCATTTGATCGAGCCGAGAGCGGTCGTGATTTTGCCCGAATAACGCGAGATTTTTCTTACCGGAAGTTTGACGGTGATCGCGCAATTCTTTTGAGTTACGAGGAGTTGGCAACCATTGCGCACTATCCTGTAGAGGCCATGCGGGCGGCGCCCCGTCTTAAGGTCGCAAAAGCGGGTGTATCCGCTCCTCCAGTCGGCATGCCAGAGCAGGGTACGCTTCTCGGCCATAATTCATACGGGGGTGTTCCGTCTCCTATTTATATGGCCCCGGAAGATCGTTTACGCCACTTTTATACTATTGGGCAGACAGGCACAGGAAAAACGACGTTGATGAAAAATATGATTGTACAGGATATCCGCAGTGGCCACGGTGTTTGCTTTATTGATCCCCACGGGTCGGACATCAATGATGTGTTAGCGCTTGTGCCTCGGGAGCGCTATGAAGACGTGATTTATTTTGACCCGAGTTCGGTTGAGCGGCCTCTTGCGCTCAATATGCTCGAATACGATGTGCGGTTTCCCGAACAGAAGACATTTGTAGTGAATGAAATGCTCTCTATTTTCAATAAGCTTTTTGATATGAAGGTTGCGGGGGGCCCGATGTTTGAGCAATATTTTCGCAATGCCGTACTTCTCACCATTGAAGACCCCGAGTCGGGAAACACACTGCTTGATGTCTCACGGGTTTTGGCATCAAAGGCGTTTCGCGAAATGAAACTTTCAAAATGCGACAATCCAATCGTTACTCAATTTTGGAAGGAAATTGCTGATAAGGCAGGCGGCGAAGCTTCGCTTGCCAATATTGTGCCCTATATTACAAGCAAGTTTGATAACTTTCTTGCAAACGACATAATGCGCCCCATCATTGCGCAGGAACGCTCGTCTTTTAGTCTTCGAGATGTTATGGATAAGCGAAAAATCCTACTTGTGAATTTGTCAAAAGGGAGACTCGGCGAGTTGAATTCGCATCTTTTAGGCCTGATTATTGTTGGGAAAATATTAATGGCCGCTCTCTCTCGCGTGGACTCGCTCGGTGCGGAGTTGCCGCCATTTTATCTCTACATTGACGAGTTTCAGAACGTTACGACTGATTCGATTGCCACAATTTTGTCCGAGGCGAGAAAATATAAATTGGGTATCTCGCTCGCCCATCAATTTATCGGACAACTGGAAGATAAGATAAAAAATGCGGTCTTTGGAAACGTCGGATCAATGGCTGTTTTTCGCGTCGGCTCTGAAGACGCGGAATTTCTTGAGAAGCAGTTTTCACCGATTTTTACCGCTAAAGATATAACGAATCTTGATAATTATCATGCATATCTCAAGCTTCTCGTTCGCGGCGCAACAGTGAAACCTTTTGATATCCGAACCGACATTCCCGAAAAAGGAAATTCTGAATCTGGACAAAAATTAAAAGAGCTTTCTGCGTTGAAGTATGGGCGAGGCCGGGATGAAGTGCGCGATGAGATTATGAAGAAATACCAAGACACGACAATAAAAAAAATCTAGGTGGCGGTGTCATTATTACGCGGATATAATCATATTTAATTACATGGAAAAAATACCAGAGCAACTATCTCCGGAAGCGTCTAATTTACTCCGCATACTTGCCGAGCGACGCCGAGACATGCAGGGAAACGTTGATGTTTATTGCGGACCGATCAAAAAGCAGATAACCGATGTTTTGAAATCACAAATTTATTCTATCGAAAAATAATTTCCCGAGATTTTTACGTTTTCATGAATTTATCAAATTCAGCACATCGGCAAATAAGAAAAGAGCTTAATCTCGAGGGCTTCACCGAAGCCGAATGTTTGGAAATAATAAAAGCGGTTGAGGACAATATTCTCGAGCATGCGTATCTCTCGATTTTGAGAAATCTAACCGAAAAGGATAGGGAAGAGCTCGGCTTACTGAATGACGTCGACTATCATGAAAAAATTACTTCCTACCTTAAACTTCGTCTGCCGAATCTCGAGAGTATTCTCGATGCGAGCGTAAAGGAAGTTGTCGCCGAATTTAACGCTTTGCGAAAAAAATAATGGAAAATCCGACAAAAGAAAGAACTCTCGTTGTAATAAAGCCTGACGGAATTCAGAGAATATTGGTGGGAGAAATAATATCGCGTTATGAACGAGTTGGTTTGAAATTGGTTGGAATCAAAATGGTGGTGCCTACGAAGAAATTCATCGAAGAGCACTACACTTTGGAGCCGGAGTGGAGACGTATTACCGGAGAGAAAAATATTAAAGCATACAAGGACAAAGGTATGGAACACCCGATAAACGATCCATACAAAATCACTGAAATTATTCTCGAGAAGCTGAAAAAATATATGACCTCCGGCCCGGTTATCGCCATGATTTGGGAAGGGGCTCATGCGGTGGCGATTGTGCGGAAGATTACCGGAGGCACCGAACCGTTGACGTCGGACGTCGGTACAATTCGGGGAGATTACGTTCTTGATTCGTACAAATTGTCAGACGATGATTATAGGGCTGTTCGAAATCTCGTTCATGCCTCGGGGTCCGTCAAGGAAGCGGGACTGGAGATCGCTCATTGGTTTCGGAAAGATGAAATTATGCCCTATCGCCATGTTCAGGAACAAATTCTCTATGACATCAATCTTGATGGCGAGACCGATTGATGTCGAAACATATACACAGTCTTCCATTCTATTTTGACAGGCGTATACTGTACATGGGGCTTCCGAGTATTATCTAGATTAAATAATACTTATAGGGAACCTAAATCGCTTTTGCAAACGGAGGACTTATTTTGGAAGAAATGCGTTTATTTTTTCTAAAATAAGTCTTCCAAATGCAACATGCTGAAGGTACCCACCTGGGGTAACCTAGGGCAATACTCAAGAGCCCCTTTGAAAGAACCGCTTCACAAAAAGAAGCGGTTTTTTCTTTCGCGATTGAGTGCGTGGTATTATATGTTCTATGAAAAATGCGATTTTACTTCGTTTGGTTGGAATCGCGGCCATTGTCGTCTTCCTTTTGCATATGACGGCGATGTATCTTCATTTGTATTGGACTATCATTTGGTTCGACCTCGTCGTCCACGCACTTGGCGGGCTCTGGGTGGCTCTGACACTTTTATGGCTTGTGTTTCATTCGAATTATGAGAGACTACACGTGTTTCGGGGCCTGGGAGTTTTTCTTGTCGCTACTATCGGCACCCTTGCGGTCGGCATTGTCTGGGAATTCTTTGAATTAGTAACTGACACCGCTGTTAGTCCCGAAATTTATCGAATAGACACGGCATTTGATCTTCTCATGGATACCACGGGGGCGCTTATCGCTTACTCTTTCTTTATAAAAATTCGAGATTCACATGGAGCATAAACCACCTCGAATTACATTTTGGAGCGGTGTAGGAGAAGTTACGGGGGCTAATTTTTTGCTTGAGTATCTCGATGAGCGAATTCTTGTCGACTGCGGACTTATTCAGGGCAAGAATGTTCATAAGCAGAATTGGGAGAAGTTTCCTTATGACCCCTCATCCATAGATTATTTGTTCATTACTCACGCACATATTGACCATATAGGTCGGATACCATTCTTATTAAGAAAGGGCTTTAATGGTGAGATATGGTCAACTCCGCAGACCAAGGAACTTGCTCCGCACATGCTTCGCGACGCGCTATATATTGCGACAGAAGAAGCGCACCGCGACGGTTCGCCTGTCCCCTATGAAGAAAAAGATATCGATGAAGCTCTAAGGCTATGGAAGACCGCGCCTTATTACGAAGTGATTTATTTCGGAGAGTGGAGCGTACTTTTTAAGGACGCAGGGCACATTCTCGGCTCGGCAATGCCCATTTTTTCAATTGGTGGAAAGAATATCGCGTTTACGGGAGACTTGGGAAATAGTCCGACTCCGTTGCTCCGTGATACAGATTTCCTCGAAAATATTGACTATTTAGTCATGGAGAGCGTGTATGGAGACCGCAATCATGAAGGACTTGATACCAGACGAGACAAACTCCAAGAGATAATCATCCGATCAATCGAGCGCGGCGGGACGCTCCTCATCCCCTGTTTTTCATTGGAACGAACACAAATTCTGCTTCACGAGCTGAATCATCTTGTTGAAAGAAATAGTATTCCCAAGATCCCCGTTTTTCTGGATTCTCCGCTCGCTATTCGAGTAACAGAAATATATCGCCGCGAGGGCGCAGATTTCAATAAAAGTGTGCAGAAAGAGCAACGGCACGACAGAGACATATTTGATTTTCCAAATCTCAATTTAACACTCTCCCGTCGGGATTCAGCGGAGATAGCGGCGACTCACGGGCCAAAAATTATTATCGCGGGCTCGGGCATGTCGGAAGGAGGAAGAGTGCGCGGTCATGAAAAAGCAATCTTGTCGGACGACAAAAACACGATTCTTTTTATCGGTTATCAGGGTATTGGAACGCTTGGCCGTAGGATAATGGACGGGGAGAGGCAGATTGTTATTGACGGCACTACGGTTGGTGTTCGGGCGAACATTGAATCCATACTCGGCTACTCATCTCACAAGGATAGCGACCATCTTATTGAATTTGTCGAGAAAGCGCTTCCCATAAAGCAGGTTTTTGTAGTGATGGGCGAGCCAAAAGCATCGCTTTTCCTCGTCCAGAAGCTTCGAGACGAACTTGTGGCGAATGCAATTTACCCCGAGAGGGGGAAATCTTACCTTTTGGAATAAAAATTATGAAGGTACTTTTTATTTGCCGGGGGAATGTGGGCAGAAGTCAATTTGCGTCCGCACTTTTAAAAAAAATGAATTTAGGCCATGAGGTCATTTCAGCAGGTACGAAAGTAGAGGGGAAAGATGGAACATCGAGGCACGGACAATTATTAAAAGACTGCAATGGAGCTGAACGAGTGATCGATGTCATGGATGAAGTCGGAGTCAATGTTCGGGACAATGCGCGGACGCAACTCGCGCCGGAAATGCTACCTGGGGTAGATAGGGTAATCGTTATGTCTGAGCGCGAACATATGCCAGAATATCTAAATAATTGGCCGGGAATGGTGTATTGGGACGTCCCCGATCCGAAGGGGCACGACGTTGAATTTCATCGGGAAATTAGAGAAAAGGTTGATGCTCTGCTAAAGGAGAACCTCAGCCTGTTTCTAAGTACGACGTAGCAAAAAAGCCGCTTAAGCGGCTTTTTAGAGTCGAGAAATAGCAGGCTACTTAGTTACTGACACCACAAAACGCTTAAAGGTTTCCGGATTATCTTTTGCAAGGAACGAGAGTATTTTTCGGTCGAGCTCGATATTCTTTTTGTGTAGCACTCCGATAAATTTGCTGTAGGTTAGCCCCTGTTCTCGAAGGGCTGCATTCATGCGCAAGATCCAAAGTTTTCGAAAGTCATTTTTCTTATCTTTTCTGTGTGCGAATGAATAGGTGCCTGCATGAGCCAATGCTTCGTAGGCCGCGCGCTCTTTTGTGGAACGTCCAAACCGGTATCCTTTTACTTGTTTTAGGATATTTCGACGCGTCTTTAGGGCGTTTACTCCTTTTTTTACTCGTGACATGGGGTTTTATTTACTAGTATTAGGAAGAAAACGGGACTGGGTCTGATTGTTCATGACGAAAGCCATTGAGCGCTTTTTGCCGTGTTTCGTCGCACTTCCTTCTTTCGCATTAAAATGGTTTTGTCCGGCTTTGCGCGACAGAATTTTACCGTTTTTTGTAACTTTAAGTCTTTTTGAATAGGATTTATTTGTCTTCATCCTGTTTAGAAGCAGGATGCGGACAAAACGTTCGCGCACCCTACTTTATTATTGATAATGTTTAATATTGATCTCATTTTATTCCTTTTCGCGTCCGCGGCTTCTAACGGGATTCACAGAAATTCGTTATACTTTTTCGATTATCGTGGTGATTCCCTTCGGGCTTTTTTTGGGAGGTTCGGCCACCTTATGCTCAACGGAAACAAGCTTCAGTATTCTTTCCAGCCTTTCTTTTAGAAACTGGAAATCCATATATTTAGAGCGCCCGATTAGAAAAAGGTTAATCTTAACGCGGTGCCCTTCGCGGAGCCAATCAGAAGTTTTTTTGGCTTTGAGTTCAAGATCGTGCTCACCAGTTCCGATTTTGACCTGCACGGACTTCGTCTCAATGTTTTGTGTTTTTGCTCGTGCTTGCTTCTCTTTCTTGCTTTCGAGGTACTTAAACTTACCATAATCCATTATCTTTGCAACGGGCGGTGTCGCATTCGGAGAGATTTCTATGAGATCGAGCCCTGCTTCGTGCGCTTTTTCGAGAGCTTCTCGCAGTCCGATAATACCTATGTTCTCACCTTCGGGCCCGATGACTCGGAGCTCGAGTGCTTTTATGAATTGATTTACTTTGACTCTGTTGAAGCTTGACAATGGAGTTGTCCTCGTTTGCGGTAACGCCGACGCGGTGCGATATTTCTACCACATCCTGCTTGAATATGCAATTTTATTCACTTAGAGCCTATCTCCAATCTAACCGCAGTTTTAAGAAGCAAATCCCTGGCTTGCCTGCTCGAACATCCAAAATTCTGCTGCAAATTGCATATTTTTCGTCAGCGTATCGTCCACAGATGTCGACAATATCCCTGTCGACCAGTCTACAGGTGTCGACATGCTTCCCTACGGGAACGGTACACCTTTCGCCGAAGCACCATTCTGGTGCTCGGCTCAAGGTCTTGCAGAAGCTCCACGTATTCGCTTCTTCACCTCAAAATCTGCAATTTTCGCACCGTCTACAGGTGTCGACAATATCCCTGTCGACCGAATTTTGGACGTTCGAGCTAGGCATTAGATTGGAGATAGGCTCTTAGCGCTAATCGGATCGCTTTTTACTGCCGTACTGTATTCCTCCGAGTAGGAGCGCGAAACCCGCGATCGAGCCGATGGCAACAATCATGTAGTTTGCGCTTGTTATAATGCCTCGCATTGCCTCAAACCTGAATGCCCAGGTGAAAGTGATGAGCAGAAGTCCGATGGCAAACATAATTGCCCGCATCTTCGTGGCGGCATCTGATGAACGAAGTGCGATGCCGAAAAATACGAGCGCGCTCGGCACCCATACGGCGTACATCAGCCACGCATCAAGATTGGAAAAGAAGTAATTCAGTGTGCCCGTTATCTCGAGCGGCGCGCCCAAAAGACCGTTCAACTGAAAAAGGTTTCTTGCTATGGCGAAGACAAAGAAAAGGGTGAGTAGAGAACCTATTTGTTTCTTTGAAGTGTGTTCGGATGCAAGAAGAATCATATAGGTTAGCGAAATCCACAAAATGATATCGGCAACGATAAACATGATCATCTGGGCTTGGCCGGTAACATAAAGGATTGTGCACGAAAGGACGGTAAGAAATACGAACGTCCAGAATATATATTTAATAAAATAATCCAGCTTTTGAGACGGCGCCGAACTCTTTTGTCGACGCGTGTATAGAATAAGGAGACTGACAAGACTTATTGCGGCATCAATTGCGGCTGTGTATGCGATAAACTCCATTGAAGTATTTAAAGATCTAATGATTAAACTGCAAAGATTGTGAGTTTTGCATTACGAGTAGTATAGCACTGTGGTATAATCTTGCTGTTTATTTATCCCCAGAGCTTTTTGAATACAAGATGGAGAAAACAACGCCAGAACGTCCCAGAAATACCGTCCCGGAATCGGTAAAATTGAGACATTCTGTACTCATGCAGTTTTTTTTGTCTCTGCTTTTAATGGCAATAGTAGCGGCGTTTGCGACTTTCGTAATTACCGCCCGAACATACGAAAGCGCCATTGAAGGAGCTCTCGCGTCGGAAGATCTGCAGAATCTTCATCGCGCTCTTGTAGCCAATATCTCGGTCATCTTGATTATTGTCATCGTGCCTTCGGTGATTCTTGGGTTCGTTCTTGCTGATCGGGTGCTAAAGCCGATACGGGACATCATATCCAGCATTAAACGACTTCGTGAGGGTTATACCGATATTTACGTGGCCGAAAAGCGCAAAGACGAGCTTGGGATGCTGTCAAACTTTTTCAATCTCTTGCTCGATAAAGTGAAGGAAATTGAGGAACGAAACAAAATGATATCAAGTCTGAAATCGCAGTTTATTACAGTCGTTGCCCACCAGCTTCGGACGCCCCTTTCGGGAATCCGATGGGTTCATCAAATGATGTTGAAAGGAGAACTTGGGCCCATTAGCGGAGACCAGAGGAAATATATTGAGCGTTCGAGCGCCTCCACAGGCCAAGTTCTTGAAGTCGTCTCCGACTTACTTAACGTGTCTAAGATCGAGGAGGGTAATTTCGGCTATGAATTCAAGGAAATGAATATTGCAGATCTTTTTGGTTCTCTGTCAGCCCAATTTAGGCTTCGCATAGAGAAACAGCAAAATATTGAAGTCCCCGTCGCTTTTTCGAATATCTTTTTGGGACAGCCTATCGTTCGCGGAGATCCGTCGCGTCTCACGATCGTTCTTACCAATCTGATTGAAAACGCGATTCGCTATTCTCGGCCGGGCGGGGTGGTGAACGTTACGTTGAGAGGGGAAAACGGATCGGTGGTGATTGATGTGACTGACAACGGAATTGGGATTCCAGCGTCCGAACAAGAAAGGATATTTAATAAATTCTATCGAGCAACGAACGCGCTTCATTATCAAAGCGATGGAAGCGGCCTCGGGCTTTATATCAATAGAAGCATTATGGAGAAACATAATGGCAAGATATGGTTTACATCAAAAGAGGGGATGGGCACCACGTTTTTCATTTCGCTTCCGCTCGTTATGAAGGAGGATAAAACAGATTCTCGCGTAGAAGACTTTCTTGGGTCCATGTGATGCCGCGCCTAAGAGCCTATCTATCTCGTGGTACCCACATTCAGAAAACCGCCCCATGCGAGGCGGTTTTCCCTTGAGTTCAACTTCTCACTTCTACCTCAAAACTTTCGGTGTCGTTACAGAAACATTTCCTGCGATATCTTCGGATTCAACAATGTAGAAGTAAGTTCGGTTTTCTAGGTTCGGAATCAAGATTGAGTGATTTCCGATGTAGTCGATTGGGGGGTTCAAGACGAGAGAGGTTTCATAAGTCAGCGGATATCGCGGAGTGTAGTAGACCTTTGTCGTAGCGGCCTCGCTTGTCTTCCAGGAAACGAGCGCCATCGAGCCGGTATTCGTTACTTTAACGTCTGAAATGATTGGCGCATATTCATCATCACTTCCTCCAGTACCTCCTCCAATCATAAGTTCGTTCAGCACTGCGAGTGTTATTGGTCCAACTCGTCCGACTTGGGAAATTTCGTATCTTGCCTGAAAGCGCATGACAGCAGAACGTGTCAATGATCCAAAGTATCCCGTGACAAGTCCCTCCGGGTAGATCGAAGGGTCAAGCGCAAGATATTGTTGGAGTTCCACCACAGAATCTCCGGAAGAGCCGACTTCCATTTCTACAAAGAGGGCGGCGTTGCTTTTCTGGGGGAATAAAAGAGCGATGAACAAGAAAGTAAATAGCGCAATTTTATATTCTGGTTTCATAAGTGGTATACATTAGCTAATAATCACCAAGCACCACATACCCGGGGAATTTTCTTGATGAAATGATCGTAGGCTATCTCGTACAGCTGTGTTTTATATCGACTTTTGAAAAGTGGCGCTTGGCGTACTACGCGCTTCGGCCAATGGCTGGAGCGTCGGAGGTGAAGCCGACCTTTGGCTTTGCGGGAGCTTCATCCGTGTATGGAGACGTGTAGTTGCAACCGCTCTTACCTAAGAGCCTAACATTTTGAGAATAAAAAACCGGCTCTATGCCGGTTCGGTTTTGACTTTTTGGAAGAGCCAATAGCAATTCTTGTCGAAACACCCCTCGAATTCATTTCTCCGCATAACGTGCATTGACCGGCATACCCAGCGAGACTCGCAATAGACCATCGAATACACCGTGCGTTCTTCGAGGGTTCGCACAATTTCAGATTCCGGCCGATCGACCACTCTTACTTTTCTTTCGGTCAGTTTGTAGGTCGCCTGGATCTTTTCGGTATATCTTGCATTTATGCGTGAAATTGAATTCGGAAAGAATATCATTTTTCGAGCATTTTCTTCGCCTCTCCAATTTTCAGGAATAAGATTCCAGTTTTCTTCTTGTAGAAGAGCCATGAGAGTATAGATATCGCATGGAACAAGATTGCCAGACTCGGCGGTTTTCAGGAGACTCTCCATCATGTGATGAGACGAAATATACGGATCCGGAGTCGCTTCACTCGGCTCTTTGGTGGGGGTTCGATATGGAATCATAGTCGCCATATCGACAGTCATAAGGCCTTTTTGTGCATGATGGTGAATCAATTCCCCAGAGAACCATTTTGGAAGAGGGCGACTGTAGTCAACAATTAAATTCATGTTAATCCTTTCTCTGAATTTTAGGGTACATTATTTTTATTATTTGTCAAAATACCAAATCCGCAACAAAAAATCACCCCGCAATTGCGGGGTGATTTTTTGTAATAGATTTATGCGCGTTCTACGTTGATCGCGTTTTTCCCTTTTTCCGTATCTTCAGTTTCAAAGGTGACAGCATCTCCTTCGCGCAATTCGTTGAACTGCACGCCTACGAGCGAATTGGTGTGAAAGAAAATATCCTTTCCACCTCCGTCCGGAGTGATGAAACCGAAACCTTTGTCCATAGTCTTTTTGATGACTCCTTTCATTGATTTTTCAGATTACTAATAATATACAAATAGAATGTTCTTGTGCTTCGACCGAGAGAATCATCGCTTTTTGTTGCTATGACAATAGGTTACGGGGTGTGTTTTGTCAAACGAATTTTATTGCATACCCTTTTCTGGCGCGTTTTATTCTTCCACATATCGTTCCATGTCTGTGGGATATTCTGAAAACAACGCGAACCCATTTGGAGAAAAATTCTTAACCGCTTCGCTCGGGAGTCGCGGAAGAAGGTTTGGGGAAGGAATTCCGTCGCACGCTTGCTTGGAAAAAACGATTGTCTCCACATTCAACAAATTATGAATATCAAAATATGAGCATGAGAAAAGTTCCTGAAAAAAAGGGCGTTGCCGAGTAGACGACAACGCCCATGGGCCGGATTAAGTCCCAAGTTTTTGCTTCCATCGTTCCGCGACCGCCCTCGCTTTCTTGGCGGCGATGCCAGTGTAGAGAGACGGATTCGATAGAATCTGTCGTTGGTACGACGTCATCTTTTCGAGATAGTCTTTCATCTCCGCATCGCCGACAACGACATCTTCGAGAGGTCGCGCCTCGCGCTCTGCTTGAAGTGTGAGCGTCCGCACCTTCTCGTGCGCGTCTGGGTGTCCCTGCGCGGCGAGGATGATGTAGAGCGGTTCGGCAACCACCAAACCTTTCTGCATAGCGAGGTTGCGTTCCAAGTTGGCATGGTCAACGGTGAGCTTTTTCATCGTGCGCGTGAGTCGTTTCGCAGTCGAAACTACATAGGCGACAACCTCGCCATAAGTCCGTGCAGAAGCGGAGTTGGTAAGGTCGCGCTGGTGTTCGCTGATTTGATCCATGAATACCGTCACGATTCGCGGCGCGACGATTTTCCAACAACTCTTGGCGTTCTCGAAGTTGATGGGGTTTCGCTTCTGTGGCATAGTCGAGGAACCGACTTGCGCCGCTTCAAACGCTTCACCCACTTCTCCGATTTCTGTCCGTTGGAGATTTCGCATGTCATCGGACAAGTTAGCGAGAATGCCCGCCGTGATTGTGACTTCACAGAAGAGGCGCGTCAGTGCTTCTGGCGGCACGATTTGTGTCGAGTGCTCCGCTGGTGTAAGTCCCAACTCGGCGAGCACTTCCGCCTCGAAACCTTCGGGGTCATCGAAGAACAGAGAGGAGGCGTTATACGCCCCCACCGCTCCAGAAAACTTACCAGGAAGTTCTACTGCGAGCGCCTTCAGTGCTTCGATGGAACCGCCAAGACGGCTGACGTATCCGGCGAGCGCGAAGCCGAACGTAATCGGAACCGCGTGCTGGCCGTGAGTTCTGCCGACTTGCACTGTTTCCGTTTCGCGGAGCGTGATGTTGATGAGCGCTCCTTCCAACTTTGTGAGCGAAGGAACGAGCACCTTCCCAACAACGTCCTTGTAACGAGCGGCGTTCGCCGGATCAATGATGTCGTACGAGGTCGCCGTCATATGGACGTACGGCTTCACGCTTTCGCTGACTTTGGCGCGTACGCAATTCACGAGCGCACGGATGTCGTGGCGAATCCGGTCTTCTTCTTCGTACACTTCGTCGGTCGTCACTTGACCGCAAGCCGTCTCAACTTCTCTGACGGCGACTTC
>MHRX01000050.1:14962-18705 GCA_001822655.1 Candidatus Taylorbacteria bacterium RIFCSPLOWO2_01_FULL_45_15b | reverse complement strand
GACTCTGTGAACCGTAGTCTGCCTCTTTTTTTGTCTTCCTTTGCCGACGCACAACCGAAACTGTAACCTTACGTTTTTTAGTATTGAGTCTTTCTAACATCCTTTTTAATTTGATTCCCAGTTTAAATCTACCTTCAGGAACCTCAATGCTTGTCTCTGTTCCATCGACGGATATTATATCGAAATGTGGATCAGACGATGTTACCAATGCTCTTATCCTAAATCCGCTGGGATCTCCTGAGCCCATGAACCCCTCGTGGATAATTAAGAACTTACATTTTTGCGTAAGCCCATGCTTCTCAGCAAAAAGTATGTATGTTTCTTCCAGACGCATTTTACAATCTGTCGGAACATCTTGAGGTTTCTGGCTAGCTGCAACTATCACTTCTGCGAATTTTCTCAACGGATTCATTGTATCCTTTTGGTTATGCGTCATACGTAGGGATTATTTAGTTTTCAAAGACCTTCTGTTTCGCTCTGCTTGGCCGATCGTTGTTACGATTTAGGCTCGAGCTCATCAGCCGAGACACCCATCTCGGAACAGGGAGCTTTGTCTATGGGGCCCCTGACCCATTCGAGTCATGCCTGACTCACCATACCGCGCACCCTATCGAAGACCGTGGCGACAAGTCTCTTGTCCGGCACCACTCGGCGTCGGTAGCGCAGGCCTTCGGTGCGTACCAATACAGTGCCCTCGAGGTCATAAATGCGGTGCGGAAAAAGGTACCGCCAATCCCCAAACATTTTTTCGTTGCCGTTTGCGAAATATGCTCGCATGTCTTTGAAATATGCGCTTTTAGCTGAGGTCGCCTCAACGATACTGAGTCTCACTTCACCTTTTATCTGCCAGAAGAGAATGAATTTCTTTTGAGGAGTTTTCATGGTTTGGGTATTTGGCGAATTGCTTTGTGAAGAACTTTCTGTTTCGTCCTTTACCAGGCACCTTTGTGCCTTAGGTTTGGCCGACCGTTTGGCGGTTTAGGCCCGGACTCATCAGCCGAGACACCTATCTCGGGACAGATAGTTTGGTTTCAAGGTCCGTTGTCCGCCGGCTGCAGTTTTTGGTTCGAAAAAACCGGCCATCGGCCGGTTTTTTCTGTGAGATGCGCTTTTCGGCGCTTATTCATTTGCATTAGAAGAGGTGGTGTTCGTTTGATCAGTTTTTGATTATATTTGTTGTCTTTTAACACCATACTTTTACTGTATTGACATCCTAACATATCACGCTTTTTTTGTCAAGTTGATTTGAACCAGCATATTGAAGAATCATAAATTCTGGCTCTATTAGGCCTTTTACGCACCTTCAAACAACAGCTTGACGAGCTTCAAAATATCCTCTTTTTCGACTTTTATTCCTATGTTCCAGAACATTGAAACACCCGTTCCTTATAGGGAATCGGCTCAACCCATCATTACTACATTCTCACATTCTTGAGAATGTCAGAATGTTTTCATAAATTCAACAAAACGCTTTCCGTAGGGCGAGAGCGAATGCGCCACCTCGCGACCCCGATAGACTTTGACAAGAAGGCCTGCTTGTACGAGTCGTCGCGTGTGTTCGGAAATTGTCTTAAAATTGCACTCCAGCATTTCCGCGACTCGCTCGAGTGTGATTCCATAATTTTTATTCACAATAGTGAGAATTTCAATCCGGCGATGGTTTGCCGCGCCTTTAAAATACCGCTCTAGTTGTCGTGCTTTTTTCATCGTTGCATTCTCTCACAACATTCCGATATTCTCAAGAATGTCGGAATGTTATTTTTTATCCCTCCTCTTATTTACTGCAAGCGGTTTAACCCCAAATTGCCTTTCATACTCTTTGAGACTAGCGTGCGTATTTTCAAATACAATTTTTTTTGGATCAAATCGGTATGGGTCAAATTCTTGCGCTTTACGAAGACCCAGCCATTCAATCATTTCTTTATGCTCGGCATGTCCAGAATTCTTAATTTTCTCTTGGAGATCCTTGTAGCCCCACGCGCCACCGCAATCGTCCGGAGGGCACGCGTTTGCTCCGTCAGCGCATAGTGGGTACTTCTTACCCCTTTCTTTTTTGATCTCGCGTTCAAATAATATCGTGTGATCCCAATTATCTCCAAAATCATAAGTATATTTGCATCGCTTGCTAGAGTCATCAAAATAATCACTGATATTCTCTACCCTCTCATCGAGTACTGTGTCTGTGAAAAAAGGTTCATTTTCCGAATCGGGAAATTGAATGGTTACCATTTGCGAACTATTTTTATTCTTAAAAACAAACGCATGCAGATGCGAGTCACCCCAGCCAAAAGCATTTTGAATAGCGATATGAAGTTGGAAAAAAGTATAATTTGAAGGAACGGCGATACGCCGCCAAATTTTAGGCGAACTCTCGTCAAGCGTTATCTTCAATTGAAAGATCTGTCGCGGTGGAATATTTCTGGACGCAGAAATTTGCTTTTTTGTTTCCATCACTTTTCGATTCTGTTTTACGGATGCCTCGAAAAAATCACCAATCGTGTGTTCGCCCATTTCCATGAGCTTACAAAGCTCGCATTCGCCACAGCCTTTAAATTTTGATTCAACGGCAACCGGAAGCATCTCGAGCCAATTTACAACTTCATCCCACTGTTGATCTTCTTGCCACTGTACCCAGCCATGAATACTGCCTCGTTTATCTTTTTCTACCAAACTTAAAATTCGTTCAAACGTATGAGGTTTTTTATCCGACAAAATCTTTTGAGTGCTCGCGTAGAGAAGCCTCTCTCGCTTGTCGCCTTTTTGCAGAAATTCGTCTAGATATTCACGCATCCATTGTATTTGCACATTCTCCGCAACCGGAGCAATTTCAACGTATCGCGCTGTCTCTCTCAAAACCGCGCTTTTCGGTTGGAGATCATTCTTTTCTTTTTCAATACAACCAACTTCACCTTTTTGCAAATCGAGAAAATAGCGGCATTTCCCCGTCCTATCCTTTAAGGCATCAATGAGACTATCGAAATCAATTTTGCTGCCATTGGGCAGGAAATATTCGTCCATACATACTGTTGATTCGACATTCCGACATTCTCAAGAATATTGGAATGTCTTGTCGTGTGAGTTTGATTTTTTACAAACGCTATGTGCGACCAAAAAACGAAATTACTGCGTTGCGGCAAGCGCATTCACGAGTCCGTACCCAAAAAGATTATCGAGGCCAGCGGTGCCTAGATCAACGGCGGTACTCGTGAGTTTTGCAAAAACTTCGTTGGGATCCCAGAGACCGTTGTTATTTGAGTCAGTACTTGACGCAACTGAAGTGTTGAAAACAAGGGCGGCGGCGGCCGTTACGTGCGGCGCGGCCATCGAAGTGCCAGAGAGTGTCGCGTATGCCGTCCCTTTATATGTCGAATAAATACTTACTCCGGGAGCCGCAATATCTACTTCGGCCCCGCGCGACGAGAATGAGGCGATGTTATTTGCCGAGTCAGTTGCGGAGACCGCCAAAGCTTCATCGTATGCCGCAGGAAAAATAACCGAACCACCACTATTGCCCGCGGCGGCTACTACAAGAATTCCGGCATTTTTTGCGGCAATCACGGCATCGTGAAGCGGCTGATAGTCAGTCGTGCCGCCAAGACTCATATTTACAACCTGCATCCTGTTCGCAATCGCCCACTGAAGACCTTCGATGATGTCAGAATAATAGCCGGAACCGTTGGCGCCGAGAACTTTGATCGCGTATAGATCCGCCTGTGGAGCTCCACCAACGACTCCCTGCGTAT
>MHRX01000050.1:2491-14951 GCA_001822655.1 Candidatus Taylorbacteria bacterium RIFCSPLOWO2_01_FULL_45_15b | reverse complement strand
GCGATAATCCCGGCAACGTGAGCGCCGTGACCATTGTTGTCATTCCAGCTTCTGCGCGAATTTATCGTGTTCACGCCCCCTTTAATATTTGCCTTGAGATCGGGGTGAGATGATGAGATTCCCGTATCTATGACACCTACCTTTATAGGATTGGCGGTATTTCCCGTTGGCCAGACAAGTGGCGCATTAATGGCTGTTATCCCCCACGGTGTTACTTGCGGGGCGGGAGAAGTCGCGCCACCTTTTGGCGCGCGAGCTTCAGCTCTCAATGTAGAGACCGCGTCATTACCGCGTGTTCGCAGAAAATTTCTTTGATCATCCACAATGGCGATACTTGCAACAGGATCATCATCGATTCGTAACACGTCTTTCGAAGAAGCCAGCTCATCAGCATCAAAATCACTCAATTCTGCTACAGAACCGTGAATTATTGATACGTCTTTGATAAAACGGCCGTGTCTTGAGATCCGATCTCGATGTTCTGACTCATCGCCAACTTTGTTCCAGATAATGATTTTTCTCGACTGAATAGCTTCATCATTCTGCTCCGCGTTAACGATAATGCTAGGCAGAGACAAAGCTACAACTGCTATAGATGAAACAATAAAAAATATGTTCTTTTTCATGTGTTTATGGTACATAAATGCCGAATTAATGCAATATGTATCTGACCTTATGTATACGTATACCGCAACCGACTTTATGCAAAATTGTGCTAATTAAAATTCACAGTAAAGCTATACATTCCCATTGTGCAAAGTCCTTGTAATTTTGTTCCAGATTTCTGCGGTGGCAACTCTATCTCTGTAGTACCTGAAGGAGGGAGATAATCTCGATAGCCGATACTAGGAATAACGAGCGCGGATGAACAATCAAAAGTGCCTCGGGTCTCCATTATTAGAGTCGTCGGTACTCCGGCTTTTGCTTCTGTAACTCTCGGTGAGTAACCACCCTTTGCCGTAATTTCGATTATTTGCCTCTCTTCCTGCATGATCACATTATTCACTGTACCGGAATCATCGGACGCACTGCCAAACCCACCGGAGAACCATGCTGTAACAGCGATGAGCGCTAGAGCAATAATTATGGATGTGGCTGTGCTTTTCATTTCGGCTTAAAAATTAAATATTGGCGGTATCAATCCCATGCCGACAAGTGCGTTCAGCAAATTGAATAGTCCGAAAAATATAACAACGATGCCTGCGGTTTTGAAAAATATAGCCGACTGCGCCTTTTTGTGGATACCGACAGAACCAAAACTCAACAGAGCAAGAACCGGCAGTGTCCCGAGAGCGAAGGCGGACATGATGAGTGCGCCGGCAACGAAGCTTCCGGTCGTCAGAGTATATATTTGCATCGACTGTGTAAAGCCGCACGGCAGGAAAAATGTTGCAATACCGACCAGAATAGGCGTAAGCGTGTGATTGATATTTTTGAGGCCAGTTATGTGCCTGCCAATAAATGCGGGCATTGTCGGCTGGAGTCGTTTGAATATCGGAAAAATGTCAAGAAGATTTATGCCGAGAATTACAAGAACGATCGCGACAATAATACTCAATATAAAGGCGACCGATGGGCCGATTTGAAATGCAGACCCAAGCGCGCCGATTGCGCCACCAAAAATAAAGAATGAAAATAGCCGGCCGACATGAAATAATATCTGCGGACGCACCTTATCGCCTTCTTTTGCAAAATTTGCCGACATCGAGAGAACAAGTCCGCCGACAACCGCCATGCATGTAGAGAGCGAGGCAATGAGCCCAATAAGAAACGCGGTCCCGTACCCCACATTTGCGGTCGTAACAAGATTTACTATGCCGAGCTTTTGTAAAACGATAAATACCGCAATGAAGCCGAGGGCAACAGGCAGAGCAATTTTGAAATCAGACCATTTCGCCGAGTGTGTCTGTCTTTCCAGCGTAAGGATATAGCCGTGAGGCATGAGCACCGTGCTCAAGTCCTTCGCGATATGTTCCGGTTTTTTGTCGCCAAAATCTCCCTGAATTTCGACACTGCGATTTGCGAGTGACGCTTTTACATATCTCACTTCTGGAAGATTTTTTAATTCGCCTTCGGTTAGTACTACACATGAATTGCAGTGCATTCCATTCACGTGGAAAATGTGTTTTTTCAGAGTGGACATCTTATTAATGAGGATTTCTTCATGCCTATATATTTTTTATTATTTTTAGCGAAATTTACTTATACCACTGTACATACCAAGCTTGCATTTGCTGTATCTCCTTCGCCTGCGAGGAAATAATATTTTTTGCGAGCTGCAGCATTTCAGGACGGCTCGTTCCGGCTTTGAGCATATTCGCCATCATAATTGCCAATTGATGATGGGGGATCATTTCTTCGATGAACGCTTTGTCGAAATCAATTGCATTTTCCAGCCCAGCGATATCTTCTTGTCCGCCCATGTGCATTCCGCTCTGCGACATCATACCGCCCCCCATCATTCCAAGACTTACTTGTGGTACATTATTTCCAAACCAATTCTGGTACCAACTATTCATGTCTTGAATTTCCTCTGCCTGCGCCGCGAGAATTGACCCCGCCAAAGTTTTTATCTCCGGACGTTTGGCTCTTTGAAGCGCGAGATTCGCCATGGCAATTGCGCCTTCGTGGTGGGGAATCATTTGCTCTATAAAGTGTTGATCGAGCGAGCTTGTATCTGCAGACCGAGGATATGAGTCTTGATTACCGCCCCACGACATCATTCCTCCATATCTCGTCATTGGGACAAATAATGAAACAAGAAGAATTCCTAAAATCAACCCGCCGATTCCGTATAGTATTTTGCTGTTTTGATTGTTGTTCATAGTATTTTAGTTAATTATTTATGATTTTTTAACTTCCCAAATCCTGCTAAATTTTTTCCATCTTTTTCTGACTGCATCTTTTGGAAGCCTCATAATAAATTTTTCATCGTTAGTAATTTTCTCATATTCAAGTTTAGGAATCCTATTTGTATCAAAGACGTAAAAATTGTCTTCATCATAACCATAGACAAACATAATGTGATCCTCTAGACCTTGAAACCTCAACCCAATATCTATTCCGACGACACTCCCGTTATCAATATTTTGTTCGATCAAATCTAGAGATTCATCGTGTGATATTCTCGAGAAGACTATTGCCCATAAAAAACCGAGGAAGCTCTCTACTTTTCTTTTGTTGATTCTAATCGAAAATGAATATTTTTTCAGGAGAGCCGGTATTTTAATAAACTGAAGCATTGTCCATGCAAACGTGGCGGGGACGGACAATCCAAAAAGTCTTTTCTTTTCTATTTGTTCAGGATTGTTTATATGCTGATTAAATTCTGAAGGAACATAGTAATTCAATGCATAATACAGGAAATCTCGCCCGCATTTATACTTCACGCTAACACCTTTGCATTTTTCTCTGTGCACAAACCCAAATGTATTTATATTTATAGGTAGATAGGTCATGGTTATAGTTTTTTTGCTTTGATGCGAAGCGAGTTAGACACAACTGATACCGACGACATCGCCATAGCAAACCCTGCAAAAACTGGATTCAAGAGCCATCCAAACACTGGATACAGGACACCAGCCGCAAGGGGGATACCGACGATGTTGTAGATAAAAGCCCAGAATAAATTCTGCTTGATTCCTCTCATGGTAATTTTCGAGAGTTTAATTGCCTTTACAAGTTTTGAAATATCACCGCCAAGGAGGGTAATGCCTGCTGACTCGATTGCCACATCAGTTCCGGTCCCCATGGCTATACCGACATCTGCTTGAGCAAGTGCGGGCGCATCATTGACACCATCGCCTGCCATTGCAACCACCCGGCCCTGCGACTGAAGTCCTTTTATCTTCTCTAACTTATCTTGTGGCAGAACGTGAGACACAACGTCATCTAAGGGAGCACTTATGCCGACAAGCGACCCAATATACTTAGCGGCCTTTTCGTCATCGCCGGTGAGCATAACTACCTTGATGCCAAGTTTGTGAAGATTTTTTATCGCTTCGATTGACTCCGCCTTTATTTGATCCGCAACAGTCACAAAACCAAGAACCTTTTCTTTAGTAGCGAGAATGACAGGTGTCTTGCCTTGGGATGTAAACTCATTAAGCATTGCCGTATCGAAAGAAATTTTAAGATCACTTACCAGCTTTGCGTTACCAACAAAATATTCTGTGCCATTGACCATTCCTCTAATTCCCTTTCCTTGTATTCCTTCAAAGTTTGAAGTCGCGGAGATGGTGAGATTATTTTCTTGGGCGTAGCCGACGATCGCATGAGCTATCGGATGTTCAGATTTCTTTTCAAGCGAAGCTATAATCGATACAAATTCTTCATCTTTTAGATTTGAAAGATTTTGAATATCAACGAGCGTAGGCTTGCCACGGGTTAATGTGCCTGTTTTATCAACTACAACAGTGTCTACCTTGTGCAGTTTTTCAAGGGTAGCGGCATCTTTGATTAAAATACCTTCTTTCGCCCCTTTGCCGACACCGACGATAATTGCTGTTGGTGTGGCAAGTCCGAGAGCACAGGGGCATGCAATAACGAGAATTCCGACAAAAGAAACCAGACCAAATGACAAAGCTTGAGAGAAACCTAAATATTGCGATCCAACAATGAGCCACGCGCCGAGAGAAAGAAAAGCAATGCCGAGAACGATCGGCACAAAGACAGATGAGATTTTATCCGCAAGCGCCTGTATTGGGGCCTTGCTCCCTTCGGCTTCTTCAACCATTTTTATTATATGCGCAAGTAAAGTCTCCGATCCAACTTTTGTCGCTTTGAATGTAAACGAGCCACTCGTATTGATTGTCCCGGACACGACACTGTCCCCGATCTTTTTTTGAGCTGGCATCGGCTCCCCGGTAACCATAGATTCATCAACAAAAGAACTTCCGTCCGTTATGACACCGTCTACTGGAATCTTTGCCCCAGGCTTGACGATAATGAGATCGCCGCGCTTTACGTCATTTACCGATATTTCAATTTCTTTGCCGTCACGGATGACGAGTGCTGACTTAGCTTGCAGATTAAGAAGTTTTTCTATAGCGTCGCCTGTTTTCATTTTTGATCGGGCTTCCAAATATTTACCGAGCGCAATAAAGGTGATAACGACAATTGTCACATCGTAATACTGATAATCGACATCTATGAAAGGTCGGAGCTTTTCCTCAAAAGCAGTCACCGCAAAACTATATAAAAACGCGGCAGTAGTACCTATGCCGATCAATGTATCCATATTTGCCTTGCCATAGCGGAGAAATCTATAAAAACCAAGAAGGTACGGCTTACCTACGACAAAGAGGGTGTAAGTGGCCATGATCGGCAAGAGATGATGGAAAAATTCCTTAACTGCGTAGCTCATCTCTAAAACGACATCATATTGAGCAAGAATGTCCCAACCCATGACGAAGGCGGAAAAAATCGCGAGGGGAACGGCCGAAAGCACTTTTACTTTCATGTCAGAAACTTCTGCAAGCTTCTCTTGCTTTGACTGATTGAGTCCAAGATGAATCGAATGCTCGTCAGGAGACATACCCATCTCCGCGGCTGATTTGTTAGCATGCTCGTAAAAATCGTCCTCGTTCAGTTGTAAAGAATACCCAAGGTGTTCTATTTTCTTTGAGAGATCAATGGGTTTTATTTTTGAGCCGTCAAAAACAATTTTTGCTTTTTCTGTCCCATAATTTACCTCGGCCGAGTGGATGCCATCGGTTTTCTTGAAGGTCTTTTCGATGATAGCGGCGCATGACGCGCAATGCATTCCTTTTATTCGATATATTTTTTCGTCCATATCACTTTCTCTTCAGCTTGTAAACTTTCAAAACCTCGGCAATCGCCGTGGCGCTCGACCCGCCTTTAATCTGCTTGACCACGCAATCAGCAAGATGCCCCTCCATCAAGATATCTTCGGCATTTGATAATCCCTGTTTAATAGCGGAACTCTGCGTAATAACGTCGATGCAATAGGCGCCATCTTCAATCATTTTTCTCATGCCCCTGACCTGGCCTTCGATAATCCGCAAACGCCTTACTACTTTTTCCTTCTTTGCATTCATAGCGCAAGTATATACCCCCATGGGGTATTGTCAATGTCGAGATAAAACAGATCGAAGTGGCAAGCGTGTCCTTTTTTGTTCAGTGCTTTCCAAGATAGAGCAGAGCATGGTCCGAGTCATAATACCCGCACATTTTTACAAAAATGCTTCTTCCGTTTCCAATTATCGCTTTCATACTACGCGACGCATCAAACCAGCCATCGCACAAAAGATGGCTAGTTGGTTTTTATCCACGCATTGAATAAGATAATCTCCCTCAAATCTACGGACTGTTTCTTCCAGCCACTACCGGCGGAACATTGTTAACCCCGTCATCATAAAACACTATTTTCGTTCTAATAAAAGAATCGGTATGAAGTGTTACTTTATATGGGTCATTATAGGTAGCGCCCGTACCGCCACACCTTGAGTTGGCGTAATCCAATACGCTCGCCCAACTATTCCTCGGCGCTGTAACTACTTCCTGATTGGTGTCTGAAAGAACAAATGTGTAGCCAACATCGTAGCCCATAGAATTTCCATACACCGTCGCGGAATTTCTACTTGAGAAAGAAGGATCTTCCAAGTAAACAGCTGACTCATAAAAACGCACTTCATCATTAGTTACTGTTTTATGATTCATATAGAAGCGGACGGTACAGCCGTTTTCATCTCCGCAGTAATCTCTAATGTCAACGTCGTTAATACAAACATCGTTTACTGTCTGAACACCATCATTCAGAATATACATCTTTGGCGCCGGGCCGTTCGTTGCCACACTCAAACATCTCGAACCATCCGTCAAACAAAAATCCAAAGCCTTTATCTTGCCTGCCTTTGTCTGTTCCAAATCTCCGACATTTATGGGCGCGGCGACATTTGGGTTTGGCGGCAACGCCGTGGGACCCTGCCAGACCGCGTAAAGTGAAGAAGCCCCCACAACGAGTCCTAGTGCAATAATAAAATACGTAGAATGCTTAAAGATATTTTTTAACATGGTCATATTATCTCATAAATCCAAAATGCCGCCAAAGAAGCGCTGTGGATATGTAATCAAAACGACTTTTTCGATTGAGTCAGATCCATTTTTTAGGGCCGTCCTTTGGCGAGACGGTTCATAAGGTGTATACGTATTATTATGATATGGAACTTACTAATTAACTGTATTTATCCCTATTCCTTACCCATTTCTTTTTTTCCCTATTCTTCTCTCAACTTCTTAGCGAATTCAAGCATTTCTCCAAAAGAAATGCCGATTTTTTCCGCCAATACTACAAAATACGCTCCAGCGTTTTCATCCGTTTCGTATAATTCTGAAAAAGTAATAATATCTGAAAAAATATCTTCAGAATCCATTTCTTCTTTTGTGGCTAAATCTTCAATGTGTCTTTTGATAACGTCTTCACTGCTTTCAAAACTTTCCATATTCATACTTTTATATTAACTGATTTTAAAAATTTAAACACTAAAATATGCGAAAATTGGGAAGTTAAGGGAAATTGTTATAAGCACAATATTTCAATGTTTTTTTGTTCTAATAAATTCACGCTTTCTTCGGCCTTCCTGGAATTCACGACAAGGAAATGGAGATGAGTGCTGATCATAAATGGCGCCGCCGACGGCGAGGCGGTTCATGCGGTTAACGCATGCATTATGACACAGGACTGGTTAATTAATTGTACTTCTCCATTTACCTCTGACATAACCTTATACGCTTCACTTTTGAGCATTTATATCTTTATTAATAAAAAGCACCTACAGCCAAAGCCACAGGTGCGAGTATTTTGACCAAAAATATTAGGGTCATCGAACTGCGAGCGTCTCGCCCTGGAATTCGATACCCTTCGGCTTGATCACGACTTTCTTGTCGCCTTCTTCGATATGTCCTGCAACAAACGCACGCAGACCGAGTTTCTTGACGACGTCAATCACTTTGTGCGCTTCAGCTTCCGCAACATAAAGCGCAAAACCTGCGCCCATGTTGAGATTGCCGTAAGCTTCCGTGTCGTCGACAGGTCCATGCTGCTGCAGGAAGTCAAAAATCGGAAGCTGGGTCGGGAGCGTTTCTATCACATAAGCAAAAGGCTGTGTTGCCCTCATGAGTTTACGCCAGCCGTGGCCGGTGACGTTCACCGCGTAGTGAATATCAACTCCGGCATCGAGGCAGTCCTCCACGAGACCAACATAGATATGAGTCGGATCGAGAAGTGTTTCGCCGTAGGTCCGGCCGTTCGGAAGCCTTTTTTGGTAGATAGTGGGAACCGAGTGCTTTCCAAATTCTCGTGGGCACGGATCGATCCTTTCCCCGATCTTACGCGCCAGCGTGAGTCCATTGGCATGAATGCCGGAACTCTCGATGATAACGATTGCATCGCCGTGCTTAATCGGACCGGCAATCAGGCGCCCCTTCGGTTTGACGATACCGATCGCCGAACCAGAGAGCACGACAGCCCTCGGAACCACAACACCTTTGAGAGTCGGCGTTTCGCCACCGCCCCACACGCACCGTGCGAGATTACAAGCGTTCTTCCAGCCAGCGACAAGATCGCCCGTGCGCTTCTCATCGTTGAACCAGTCGGAAGTGCCGACCGCGAGATGCATCGCCACTGACAGCGGTAGTGCGCCGAGTGTGACCAGATCATTGACGATCATGGCGACAGTGCATTGCGCGATCTGATCGTAGTACGACTTACCGGTGAGGGCATACATCGCGTCAGCGACCAGATTCTTGGTGCCGAGTCCTTCCTCGACGTGAGCGATGTAGCTTTCGTCCGCCTCGATGAGGTATGCGCTTTCGCCGCGACTCGGTTCGAATTCCCGAAACTCGCCGCCATTGAGGCGCGCAATGTTGCCGGCCGTTTCTCGCGCGGCAAGCTGTGCCATTAGTTTGAATGGGTCCATGGCATCGTAATTAACGCCCGTGCCAGCATATGTCATATTCATGTATTTCCTTTTTGTGTTCTGTTTCCGATTTGAATGTTACTTGGAATCGAACAAAACGCAATAATGATGAATTATTGCCTTTGGAGAATTTATTCATTAGTATCACGACTAGATAGTACCTTGGAGGTGAATTGTTTTTTGACAACACAAACGCAGAAACGAAAGAAGAACTTATGCTATATCGAATTTATCGTCAGATAAATGGCGCGCTTGAACATGGCTACCACATAGACTCCACAAGTCAGCTGTCAGAAGCGGATCTCAACAAGCTCCGATGGCTCATTGCAGAAACATTCGAGCCGGAAAAAACCGCATGTGAACCGCATCTAAAGGCGGAAGAAATCGTCGAGATCGGACCAAGGCTTTCAATCGAGACTCCTTTCTCATCGAATGCCGTATCAATCTGCCAAGCCATGGGGCTTCGGCAAGTAACACGCATTGAACGCACTCACCGCTACGCTGCCAGAAACGGCCAGTCGGCCGACATCCTCAAGACTCGTCTTGATCGGATGACCGAACAGCACTACCCGAACGGGATCGAGAGCTTTGACACCGGCACCACGCCGGAAAATGTCCGAGTGATCGACCTCATGGGTCGCGGAAAAGCTGCGCTCGAAGAGATGAACAGTGCGCTTGGCCTTGGCATGGATGCCCGGGACCTCGAGTACTATCAGCATCTCTTTGCGGAAGTCCTTCGCAGGAATCCGACCGATGTCGAATTGTCCCAGCTCGGTAACGCGAACAGCGAGCACAGCCGGCACTGGTACTTCAAAGGCCAGATCGTTATTGACGGAACACCAATGCAGGAAACATTGTTTGAGATCGTTCAGCGACCGCTGAAAAATCTTGGCAGTGAAAACTCGAGCCTCGTTGCCTTCAAAGACAATGCCGGTGTGATCAGGGGATTCGGCACACGCCTTATTCTGCCAATCACTCCGGGTGAGCCTAGTGAAATGCGAATCCTCGAAAGGCGGGTTCACATCACCTGCACCGCAGAAACGCATAACCATCCAACATTCGTTGCGCCCTTCCCCGGTGCCCAAACAGGCGCAGGTGGACGGATACGTGACAACAGTGCAGTCGGACGTGGAGGCATCGTCGGCATCGGCGTCGCTGGTTACTTTGTCGGAAACCTTTTCATTCCTGGGTTTCAAGTCCCAGGAGAGGTTACCGGCGGAGACAAGCCATCAAAGTACGCTTCGCCGCTTTCGATTTTGATCGAGGGCAGTAACGGCGTATCAAGCTACGGCAATCAGTTCGGCGAGCCACTTACAATAGGATTTTGCCGGACATTTGGCCAAATCGTCGGCGGCGAATGGCGCGAACCCCGCAAGCCGATTCTCTACAGCGGTGGTGTCGGTCATTTGTTTGACGGACACATCGCCAAAGAGACGCCTGAAGTTGGAATGCTCATCGTGCGCATTGGCGGTCCTGCTTATTCCATCGGGGTCGGTGGTGGCTCAGCCTCAAGTATGATGCAGGGCGAGAATTCCGAGTCGCTCGATTTCAATTCCGTTCAACGCGGCAACGCAGAGATGGAGAATCGTGCGAACCGGGTCATTCGGGCATGCGTCGAAATGGGCAAAAAAAATAATCAGCGGAATCCCATCTCGAGCATTCACGATCAAGGTGCCGGCGGTCCGAGCAATGTCCTCACGGAGTTGCTTGAGCCACTTGGCGGCAAGATAGACATTCGCGGTATCGTGCTTGGCGACAAGACGATGTCCGTTCTCAAAATCTGGAGCGCCGAATTTCAGGAAGGATACGGGCTCCTAGTGAGGCCAGAACAGATCGAGCTTTTCAGGTCAGTCTGCAAACGCGAGCGCGTCAACTGCGAAGTTCTCGGTGAAATTGATGGCAGTGGAAATGTCGTTGTCGAAGACACTCAAAACGGGACAACACCCGTTGAACTGAATCTGAAGCAAATTCTCACAAATATGCCTCAGAAGACGTTCGAGTCAAATCGGCGGACCCCAAACCTCAAGCCACTCGAACTTCCCGATATCACTGTGGGCGATGCCATACAAGCGGTGTTCCGACTGCCGAGCGTCGGCTCTAAGGGATTCCTTGTTCACAAGGTGGACCGAAGCGTTACCGGGCTCGTGGCCGGACAGCAATGCTGTGGGATCGCCCAGATTCCGATAGCAGATGTAAGCATAAATGCACAGAGTCATTTCGCTCTCACTGGAAGTGCTTCTGCGATCGGCGAACAACCGATCAAGATGCTTATCGATCCGAAATCCGGAGCTCGAATGGCGGTGGGAGAAATGCTGACCAACATGGCCTCGGTGCGGGTGAGTGACATCGCAGATATACGGTGTCGTGCAAACTGGATGTGGCCTGCAAAGCTACCTCACGAGGGTGCACTACTCTATGATGCTGCGGTTGCTATGTCAGACCTTATGATTGAACTCGGCATTGCAGCGGACGGCGGAAAGGACAGCCTTTCGATGGCGGCGACGATTTCGGGAGAGATTGTTAAGGCTCCCGGAAGTTTGGTGGTGCTTGGATACGCACCCGTGCCCGACATTACGAAAAAAGTCACGCCGGACATTAAGCGTCCGGGAGAGAGTAATCTCTATCTGATTGATCTCGGTCTAGGAAAAAACCGCCTCGGTGGTTCAGCTCTTGCTCAAGCATTCAACCAGATCGGCGACGAATGTCCCGATGTTGATAATCCCAAGCTCCTCAAGAACGCATTTCTTGCGGTGCAACAGATGATTGACGAAGGATTAATTCTTGCTTTGCATGACAGAAGTGACGGCGGCCTCATAACCGCAGTTGCCGAGATGTGTATGGCAAGTTGCTGCGGCTTCACTTTGGAACTGCCTGAAGTTGTCGTTGACACACGCACCATCCTCCCTTTCCTTTTCTCTGAAGAACTAGGATGGGTGATAGAATGCCAATCAGAAAATGTACAAAGACTGATGAGTTTGTGCCAATCGTCAGACACACCTTTCAAAATCATCGGCAGAACTGCTCCGGGAAATAGATGCACAATCTATGACCCAAGAAAGATGATCTTTGAGATTGGTACTGGTGGGCTTCGCATTTGGTGGGAAGCCACCAGCTTTCAGATCGAGAGTTTGCAAATGAATCCTACCTGCGCGAAAGAAGAATATTTTCAACATAAGACTCTATTCAACATTTGCGCAGAATCAATTCCTTCCTACAGTCTCTCATTCACTCCAGTAGCAACGCTTCCGGAAGTTTTGGAAGCGTCAAACAAACCCCGAGTTTGCGTCTTGCGCGAGGAAGGCACGAATGGCGACAGAGAGATGCAAGCCGCATGCGCAGCTGCCGGTCTGGCTCCATGGGATGTCACGATGAGTGATCTCCTTGAAGACAGAACGAACCTCGATCAGTTCCAGGGTGTCATCTTTGCCGGTGGTTTCTCCTACATGGACGTGTTCGATAGTGCCAAGGGTTGGGCGGGAACAATTCTGTTCAACGAAAAGTTGAGGGAGATGTTCGACTGC
>MHRX01000050.1:545-2226 GCA_001822655.1 Candidatus Taylorbacteria bacterium RIFCSPLOWO2_01_FULL_45_15b | reverse complement strand
TCGCGCAGGAGGTTTCGGAGCGCAAGCTCTCGCCTCTCGCCTTCATCGATCCATACGGCGATCGAACAGAAGTGTATCCGTACAATCCGAATGGTTCGCCACTCGGGATTACGGCTCTGTGCTCTCCGGAAGGACGCCATCTTGCGATGATGCCTCATCCAGAACGTTGTTTCCATTTGTGGCAGTGGCCGTGGAAGCCAAACTCATGGAAAAACCTCGAGGCTTCCCCATGGCTCCGAATGTTTCAGAACGCCAGAACTTGGTGCATGGAACACCGGGCTTAGGGCAATGTCTCAAAGCCAATCCTGACCCCCTTGCGTAGCAATACGTGAGGGGTCTTTTTCATCAAAAAGAACAACAAAGACCGTGGCTGGGCTTTCTCCGAGCGTACAATTTTGGTCAGAGCCACCACACGCGCTTCGCGCGGCAGAATCGGTCGGGCAAAAATCGGAAAATCAGATTGTGGTGTGTCTTTACAGTTTGGCTCGAACTCATTTTATCAAGAATTTCTTAAACTGTACATCATTTGCACCAGTGAGAATTATTTTGGTATTCGGAAACTCATCAAACATTTTTCGCATTGGCTCAAAAATCTCGAAACCGTTTTCGGTTTCTACAAAAAAAGCATCTATAGCATCAACTAAAATTGTTTTCATATTAAAATTTGGGATTAAATAACTTTTTAAGTTCCTCTCTCTTTTCGGGGTGAAGTTTCGCTTCGTAAAGTTTCGGTATTATTTCCTTTTCAACAAAATTTTTATTTATTGCAATTTCAATAAATTCATCAAAATTCACTAGCTTGAGATTTATCTTTTCGCCAGCGTCTAAATTCATATCCGCTACCTTTTTTAGTCCTTTTGCGATAAAAGTATAGACAACCCAGTCAATTTTTGATGTTGGATGTTGAGCGTCCCAAAGAATAAACTCTGACGCTTCGTAACCACTTTCCTCAAGTAGTTCGCGTTTCGCCGCTTCTAAAATATCCTCACCGTTATCAATTCGTCCACCAGTCGCCCCGATAAAAGGTTCTTTGCCTGGTTGTTCTTGTTCTGTAAGTATAATTTTTCCGTCATCTAAAACTGGAAACACCACAACAGTATCAGGGCGTTTTAATTTCTCAAAAAGAGTTTTTGTTCCATCAAAAAGTTCTTGCTCCCACTGATAAACATCAAAGAGCACTCCGCTAAAAACTTTTTTGGCGTTATCAGGGATTGGTTGTTTGGATTTTGGTCTATTTATTTCCATAAATTATTTTTCAGCAATATTTCTCAAACCCCTGCCTTTTGACCTCGCCTGTAATTGGTTCTAAAAGTTCTTCAACACTCTTTTGAGAATTGAGATAATTATTTTCCTCTATCAAAAGGCAGGTATAAATGAGAACCGGCAAGCTGTATTTATCAATAACACTCATTTTGCTTTCAATCTCTGTTCTAATGCTTTCTTTGATTCTATCTTTTCGGCTCATTTGTTTTGGTGCCTCGCGCGGGATTCGAACCTGCGACCATCTCCTTAAGAGGGAGTTGCTCTACCAACTGAGCTAGCGAGGCGCATTTACATATTCCAAAACTTCTGAATCGCGAATAAGAATTGTGCGATCAGTAGTATATGACAGTCCTTTATTTGGAAGAGATTCAAATCCTAAATATATACATTCAATTTTCCTTGCTTTAGCTTCGCTAAT
>MHRX01000050.1:0-503 GCA_001822655.1 Candidatus Taylorbacteria bacterium RIFCSPLOWO2_01_FULL_45_15b | reverse complement strand
ATAATTTTATCTACTTTTTTATCGCAAGACAATCTAACAATATCAACAGCTATTTTTACATCAACGCCCTTTTCTTTAAATACAAGAATGTTCTTATGATTAGGGCTATTTTCTATTTGTCCTCGCACTCTGCCAGTTAATATTATATTAAAACCTTGTTTTTCTAAGTGGGTTTTTAGTAAACGTTGTTCTTGAATTAATTGTTGAGACTTAATTTTTGTTTTTGGATGTTCTTTAATTTTAGCAAAGTAAAACAATTTTTTATCAATTTTTATACTATCTAAAACTTTATCAAGCAATCCTTTAAAATCATATTGATGCCATTTAAGTTTTGTATTTTTGGAATTATGAAAAACAGACTCTATTTTGCCTTTAAAATTTTCACCATCAATGAAAAGTATCGTTTTCATATTTATTTAATAAAAAACCTCAGCGGACCTTGCGGTTGGCTGAGGCGTGTATGTAATTATATTATACGCAGCCAATATAAAAGTCAAGACAAT
>MHRX01000049.1:9228-11424 GCA_001822655.1 Candidatus Taylorbacteria bacterium RIFCSPLOWO2_01_FULL_45_15b | reverse complement strand
CTGCATTGGTACCGAAATTTCTGTAGCCTTTGTCTTTCGCCCGTAAAAAATAGCAGGAATTTTGCCGCTTTCACGAAGTCTCTTCGTATTGGCCTTTTTGTCTCTTTTCTCTATCTGAAGCGTAATCATGTGGGACACATAGTACTAAAAGGTCTGAAAAAATCAAGCTTTCCTTATTTCAGAGCGGAAGATAGGATGACAACTAGTTATTCAGCAAGATTCGGCGGTGTTCTACCCTCGAGGCAATCAATGATGTTTCGAGCGGCAAAGGTCGCCATTTGGTTTCTCGTTTCCTCTGTCGCAGACGCTATGTGGGGCGTGAGAACTACATTATCAAGATCATTAAGACCGGGAGAAAGTTTCGGCTCGTCTTCAAACACATCGAGTCCCGCCCCTCGGATTTTCCTTGATTTTAGAGCCGCCACAAGATCCTCCTCATTGATGACTGGACCGCGAGAAGTGTTAACAATGAACGCACTCGGCTTCATGAGGGCAAGATTATCTTTGTTTATCAGATGGCGCGTCGAGTCGAGGAGGGGTACATGAATACTGACCACATCAGCTTCTGAAAGAAGGTCGTTCAAATTCTCATAATACGACGCTTTATATTCTTTTTCGATAAGATCACATCTCTTTATATCATGATATATAACTTTCATGTCAAATCCTAAATATGCGTGACGCGCGAGACGGTCTCCGATTCTCCCCGCCCCGACGATCCCAAGTGTTTTGTCTTTTAGATCGATGCCAAGGAGAAGCATTGGCTCCCAACCCTTATATCTACCATCACGGACAAATCTGTCTCCCTCTACAATCCGACACGAAAGCGCAAGAAGCAACGCCATTGCATGCTCCGCAACAGAGTCTGACAAAATGCCTGGGGTATTCGTAACCGCGATGTTTGCCCGCTTTGCGGCGGCAAGGTCAATGTTATTAAAACCGACTGCATAATTTGCGACGATTTTAGCATTCGGCAGGGCTTGCAATACGTCCTCATCGATCGAATCAGTAAGCATCGCGAGCACGGCATCATAGGGTTCCATTTTTAGTTCTGAAATAAGCTCCGCCTTGGTCAGAATTACTTCCCTTAAATTTACAGTTACATCAAGCCCGGCCGATCGGAGCATATCGATACCAACCTCCGGGATCTTGCGGGTAACATAAACTTTCTTTTTATTTTTGTTCATTGTTACGGATTATTAAATATCGAAATTTTTTCGCTTGTAACTTTTTCAACCGCCTCAACAACGCTCTTCATGTATTTATATGGGGCAACCTCATCAGGATTTTCTCTGAATGCCTTTTCAAGGTTACTGCGGTATGCGACCCGCAATTCGGTGCTCACGTGGATCATGGTAATCCCAGCTTTAATTGCATTGCGGAAATCTTCCTCGCTCGTGCCCGACCCGCCATGCAAGACTAAAGGAAGACCCGTTGCGCCTTTTATTTCAGCAATTCTTTTTATATTGAGTGCCGGATCTTTACCTCCGCGGAGCATGCCGTGTATATTGCCGACCGCCGGAGCAAAAAGATCAATATCGGTTTCGTCTTTGAATCGCCTTGCATCAGCAGGTTGAACGAGCATCTCGTCTGTCAATTTAACGCCTTCGGGAATGGCGTCAAGCACTTTTGATGACTGTCCGATATAGCCGAGCTCCGCTTCTACGAGCACTTCCCTTCCGGAATTTTTCGCATACTTCACGCATTCGCGCGTCATCGCCACATTTTCTTCAAATGAAAATTTTGCCCCGTCAATAATCACCGAATCAAACCCGGCATCAATCGCCTCTTTAACCCTCTCGACACTGTAAGTATGGTCGGCGTTTAAGAATATAGGGTGATTCAATGAGCGACGCGCGGACTCGACAAGCGCGACACACTGGGAAACGCCGATAAAATCTCTCTCACCCTCAGAGACACCGATGACCGCCGGTACGTTCATTTTTTTCGCGGCACGAACTATTGCCCAAAACATCTCGATATTCGAAATATTAAAATGTCCCAAAGCGATCTTTTTTTTATCAGCCTCTTGAAAATAATTACGCAAGGTTTTCATGCCGACTATTTTAGCATGAGAGTATTCAGTATCTCCAGTAGACACAAAAATCTTTTCCTTGTATTCAGGCTTTAATCATGCTTGTATATTCATCGGACTATACTTGATTTTGCCCCATTTTGCCCTAAAAAATCTACTAA
>MHRX01000049.1:275-9218 GCA_001822655.1 Candidatus Taylorbacteria bacterium RIFCSPLOWO2_01_FULL_45_15b | reverse complement strand
AAAAATCTACTAAGATGATCATTCGCAGATTTGGAAAAAAAATGCGCTCCTCTATTAGCGGCATGCTGTGGAGATGCGCGTCTGCCGTCGCCATCACATTCGTCCTTGCATTTGCTTTCGTTTTTTATTTTTTCCTTTGGGCGATTAAATATGACGAAAAACCATCACATAGCAGAGATTCCCGACACAGCGAAACGTGAGTGATGTGCGGGAACGATCTCAACCAAGCCGCAATACGATGCGGCTTTCTTAATAACAAAATAATGCGAGTAGCAAATTTACTGCCCTGTCTGTTATACTATTTTCTATGAATAAACTCGATATTTTGGCAATTGGAGACATTACAACCGACGCATTTATCCGCATCAAGGACGCGAGAGTGAGTTGCGACATTAACAATGAAAACTGTCAGATTTGCATGAAATTTGCCGACAAAATTCCTTACGAATCTGTCGACATAATCAATGCCGTCGGCAATAGTCCGAACGCCGCTGTCTCGGTTACAAGACTCGGGGCAAATGCCTCACTAGTCTCAAATGTCGGGGATGACCAAAATGGGAAAGAGTGCCTCGGCGTGCTCACAGAAAACGGTGTAAGCGCCGACTACGTGAAGATACACGAAGGCAAGAAAACGAATTACCATTATGTCCTATGGTATGAAGCGGAGCGAACCATTCTTGTAAAGCATGAGGAATTTCCCTATGCGTTGCCGCCAAAAATTCCAGAGCCGGCGTGGGTATACTTGAGTTCCCTCGGCGAATCGGCCCTCTCATTCCATGACGAAATTGAAACATACCTCATGGAACATCCTAGAGTTTTGCTCGCCTTCCAGCCTGGAACTTTTCAATTAAAAATCGGAAAAGAGAGACTTGCGGGAATATATAAAAGGACGCATGTCTTTGTTTGCAACGTAGAGGAGGCAAGAAAAATTCTCTCACTTCCCAATGCCGACATCAAAACACTTTTGCGAGAAATGCACAGCGTCGGCCCGACACTCGTCGCCATAACCGATGGGCCAAAGGGCGCATACGCTTCTGACGGAACTCACGCTTGGTTCATGCCAATTTACCCCGATCCTGCTCCGCCACTTGAACGAACGGGTTGTGGAGACGCTTTTGCGTCAACATTTGTAACAGCACTTCAAATGGGAAAGTCGTTTGAAGACGCGCTCATGTGGGCACCAATAAACCCCATGAATGTGGTTCAGCATGTTGGAGCGCAAAGAGGACTTCTTACAAAAGAGCAATTACTAGAGCTTCTCTCAAAAGCGCCGGCTAATTACAAGCCGTCGCGGATTTACTGACCCTCACCGATCTCCTTATCACAACAACCGCGAACTACGCGCTCTTTTTAATCAGAGCGCGCGTTGCGTTAACAATTCCGACTTCGTCCAAACTAAAATATTTTATAAGTTCCACAGGTGTTCCTGACTGTCCAAATTCATCCCTAATTCCGAGTCTCTCGATGCGAATTGGAAAATTTGCCCCTAAAAATTCCGCGACAGCAGAACCCATCCCTCCGGCTATCTGATGCTCTTCAACTGTGAGCACAGCTTTTGCGCCCCGAACAACTCGCAGGATCGTGCTCTCGTCAAGTGGTTTTATTGTAGAAATGTTCACAACGGTAATGCCAATTTTATCTTTTTCCAATATCCGCGCCGCCAAAATGGCATTGTGAACTAGAGCACCCGTTACGAAGATCGCTATGTCCACAACACCGGTAACCGGCTGAAATAAAACATTCGCTTTCCCGATCTCAAAAGAACTCTCTTCGGATGTAATTATCGGAGTTTTTTCTCGGGCTAGACGGATATAAGTCGGATCCGTAGTTTTTGCCGCCGCGATTGTGGCTTTCCTAGCTTCTATCGCATCGCATGGAGAAATGACAACCATGCGCGGAATAACCCTCATAAGAGCAATGTCTTCAAGAGCCTGGTGCGTCCCTCCGTCAGGTCCCACTGAAATACCAGCGTGCGATCCGATAATTTTTACAGGCCGGTCGTTATATGCAATCGTTGTTCGTATTTGTTCCCAATTTCTTCCGGGGCTAAACATCGCATATGACGTTACAAAGGGAATCTTGCCCATTGCGGCCATACCGCTCGCAACCGTGACAAGATTCTGCTCGGCCACTCCCATTTCAATAAAACGCTTCGGAAATGCGTTTTTAAAAAAATGCATCTGGGTGGACTCGGTGAGATCGGCACAAAGCCCTACCACTCGCGGATCGAGGTTAGCTGCTTCGAGCAAACCCTCTCCGAACCCTTTTCTAATAGGGACCATCTCGACATCGTGATCGAAAAGTTTCGGACTTAATTTTTGAGAGACACTAAGCATGTTATTCGTGTTCGCTAACAACCTTACCTCCAAAAGTGCGGAGTGCATCGAGAGCAATCTTCGCCTCCTCTTTATTCGGCGATTTGCCATGCCATTCATATTTCCCCTCAAACTCCGGCACACCTTTACCGGGAATAGTTCTCGCAATAATCACGCTCGGCTTTTCCTTTTGTGACTTCGCTTTTTCTACAGCATCAAAAATTTCCTGAAAATCATGCCCGTCAATCTCAATGACGTGCCAATTAAACGCCATCCATTTATCTGCAAAAGGTTCAAGCGGCATTATGTCCTCCGTAAACCCATCAATCTGAATATTATTCCTGTCAACAATTGCAATCAGATTGTGCAATTTCTCCTTGGCCCCAAGCATCATGGCTTCCCACGTGTTGCCTTCATCCATTTCTCCATCACTCATAAGGCAAAATACTGTCCTTTCGTTTTGCTTGCTGTCGATTCTATCCGCTAGAGCCATGCCGACGGCTTGTGAAAGGCCGGAGCCAAGAGGACCGGAACTTGTCTCAAGCATCGGCAGCCATTCCCTGTGAGGATGCCCCTGCAAACGAGAACCGAATTTTCTGAGCGTTTTCAATTCTTCCACGGGAAAATATCCGGCGTGCGCCATGGTCGAGTACAATACGGGACAAATGTGCCCATTGGAAAGTACAACCCTATCTCTGTCTTCCCAAGTAGGATTTTTTGGATTGTGCCGCAAGATTTTGAAATAAAGCGCGGCAAAAATATCCGACATTCCAAGAGGACCCGCTGTGTGGCCGGAGCCCGCCTCGAGCAACATTTCGATAATTGAAACGCGAATAGCGTTCGCTTTTTCAGCCAAAAATACCGACTCTTTTTCTGTAAGTAAACTCATTTTTTGAGACCAATTTTCTCCTCGATTCGCCCAATCCTGTGTTCTAGAATTTTAACTTCTTCACGCGTGGCACGATTTAAGGCTAGGTCATCAATTCTGTTAGTAAGACCATCGATTTTTTGAGACAGTTTTGATTCCAAAATATCAAATCTTCTGTCCACACCGTCAAATTTTTTATCAACCTGCTCAAATCTTTTATCAACTTGCTCAAATCTTTTATCAACGGCATCAAAGCCTCTTGCCACCATCACTGCAAGATCTTCGTACTTTTTGTCTACGGCCTTAAAACCGCGGATTACAATATTCCGCAATTCCTCGTTTGCTGATGATTTCTTTATTTTTTTATTTTTTTTCATAGTGATTTAAAAAATTCGATAGTGCTTGCCGGATTATCTTTCGAAAAAATAGCCGACCCAGCAACGAGCTTATTCGCACCCGCGGCAACAAGTTTTGGAGCGGTATCCTCATTTACCCCGATATCAATACTAATTGTAATATCAGGATATTTCTTCCGCAATGCAGAAATTTTCTCGTATATGCGAGAATCAAGTTCAACTCCTTGGCTGCCGATAGAGTCGCTTCCCATGCACTGGATGAAATCAGCAAAATCAATTACTGGCGCGAGCGCCTCTATATCGGTAGATGGCCGAATCGCAACTCCAATTTTGAGCTCGGATGGAAATCCTTCATCTCCTTTGGGAAACTGCTTCCGTATCTTTTCGATTATGAATTTAATATCTCCTTTAGATTCAATATGGAAAATAAGCCCGGCCGCGCCTGCGTGCATCCAGTCAGTAGCGGCGCGCTCGACATCCTCCACCATCAAATCAATCTCAAAATCCAGGTCCTCCCAAAAGGGCAAACCTTCTTCTTCGGAGAGGATTGTTTCAAAAGCTGGATCATACCCACCCCTGTCATACGGCCATGCCTCGGTCGGAGTAAATCTTCCGTCAAGCGCGTCAATTTGAACAAGAGCCACGAAATTCTTGACCATTTCGATCTTATGGATGACTTCTTCGTAATTCTCTCCAATAATTGCCGGTATAATTTCGGCCATGCTAGTTTTCTCTATCAAGTTTTTCTATACGCCGCACGTGTCGCTCATCTCCGGAAAAAGGAATGGTGAGCCACCGACGGACCGCTTCGAGCGCAACATCGTCGGGCAAAAACCGCGCTCCGAGAGAGAGAATATTGGCGTCGTTGTGATCACGAGAGAGCGCAATTTCATCCGGCGCTTCCACTCCATCATTTCGTTCGTACTGACCATTAAAGACAACTGCGCGTATTCCCTTTACGCGATTTGCCGCTATTGCCTCGCCTTGACCAGATCCGCCGATAACAATTCCCATACTCCCCTTCTCACCGACTACAGCTTGCGCGACAGGAAACACATGATCGGGATAATCATCATGATTATCAAAAGAAAAAGCACCGAGATCTTTCACGTCGTAGTGCTCCCCTTGCAGTAAAGTAATAATTTTCTCTTTTAAGTAAAACCCCGCATGGTCTGATCCGATGTAGATTTTCATAATAGTAATTAGTATACAGGATAAAAAACGAGTTTCTAGTGATTAGTTTTTAGTTTTTAGATTTTGGAAAAGCAAACAAGACGATACAAATTCTGCCGCTATTTACTGGCAGGCAAAATAGGCGCCAACTTCGGCTCGCCGATCATAATTGTGATCGGCGATTTTTTTATGCGAACTTCCTATTTTTTTGCCAAGGCCAAGCTTCCAAAAAATAAACATACGGCCCAGATCATCGCAATGACAATTGCCCAGCCAGCAACGAGCAGTCCATCATCATTGTGGATATTAATCAACTTAAGTATAAGAACGGCTAGAGCAAGGGTGTTTATTGAGGTGAGTATAAGTAATATTTTATGAGCACTCTCGCCCTGTTTGCTTCGCAAGCGAACATGCATAAAAACCGAGTAAAGTAAGGCAATTATATAAAGTAGGGCAAAAAAGAATTCAATTAGATTATCGAACATGGAATTTATACCCCTTGTAGTTGCCCAATTAATTCCAAACCATAGAGACGCGAGAAAAATAAACGAATAAACAGTCGCAAAAAAAGTGTTGAGAGTTTTCATTTTTTTATTTGTTTACAAATTATCACACAAATTGACCAGCTTTGATAACGTGACCAACTAACGTATGCGTATACCCCATCTCATTGTCGTACCACGCCAAGACTTTTACTAGATTGCCGCCAACGACACGGGTGAATTTGAGATCAGCAATTGAAGCAAAATGACTTCCGATAATATCAGAAGAGACTAATTCTTCTTCAGTAACAGAGAAAATCCCCTCCCAGCGTTTTTCTTTTGCGGCAGTCTTCAAGATTGTATTAACTTCTTCCACAGTTGTATCTTTTTTTGAAATAAATGTGACATCGGCAAGTGAGCCTGCGACCACCGGCACGCGAATAGAAATTCCATCAAATAGTCCGTCGAGTTCTGTAATTACCTTCGTGACCGCTTTTGCCGCTCCCGTCGAGCTTGGAACCATATTCATCGCGGCCGCTCTCCCCTCTCTCCAGTCTTTCTTATTTGGGCCATCAACAATACCTTGGCTCGCAGTATAAGCATGTACAGTATTTAATAGTGCCTTTTCTATTCCCACAGTCTCATGAAGAATTGAAATCACAGGACTTCCTGCGTTTGTCGTACACGATGCGTTTGAGCTTATCAAACATTCTTTCAAATCCTCTTCGTTGTGCGCCATCAAAATAGTGCCGCTTTTTATTCCAGGAGCCTCGCCCTCTTTCATTGGGGCAGAAATCACAACTCTTTTCGCTCCAGCATCAAGATGTAATTTTGCCTTGTCAGGAGAAGTGAAAAGTCCCGTTGATTCAACCACCACATCAATATCCATATCTTTCCAAGGCAACAACTGGGGCGCTTTCACCTGCACAAAAGCGACACTCTGCCCCTTGACTGAAAAGGATTTTTTGTCTTGAGAAACCGATATGTCGTCACTGAATTTCCCATACACCGTGTCGTATTTCAAAAGATATGCCATCCCCTCAATATCTCCGAGGTCATTTACGGCAACAATTTCTATTTCCGGCCGCGCGCTCGCAATTCTAAAAAAAGCCCTCCCTATTCTCCCAAACCCATTTATTCCGACTCTAATTTTTTTTGTCATAGACGAAGAAATATTATAAGCACAAAATTATATAAGCAATGTTAAAATTATACCAAAGCCACTTCAGATTGTTATTTTGTGTCTGTCAGACAGACACAAACTCTTTAGACTAGCCACTTGTGTCTGTCTGACAGACACCCTATAATTTAGCTCATGAGGAAGGAGCCGTTCACAGTTGGAAATTACGTACATGTAGTGAAGCGAGGCGCGCGTGGAACCCTTATCGTTCGAAATTTATCCGAGAAGAGGCGCTTCCTAAAAATGCTTCGTTATCTTAACTCCCAGGAGATTGACGAAAATTGGGAGAGAACTGTTTCAGACTCAAGTATTACTCTGTACGACTGGCCTCCTCAATGGCATACCCAAAGACCACTGGTAAAAATTCTTGGCTACTGTCTTATGCCGAATCACTTTCATCTTCTACTCAAAGAAATTGAAATGAACGGTATTTCAAAATTTGTAAAAAAAATTTCGGAGAGTATGACTCTTTTTAATAACAATAAATATGGTGAGCACGGAAGTATCTTTCAGGGCGCATATCGAGCGCGAACGATTCACAACAACGAATATTTGCGATATGTCGCGGCATACATATTAGTAAAAAATCCCTTCGAGCTTTATGCCGGTGGACTTCGCGAAGCTCAAAAAAATTTCGAAGATGCGTACAAGTTCTCGATTGAATATGAGTTCTGCAGTTTAGTACCCTACGCTGGAAATACTGTCTCACAAATTATTGAAAAAGATATATTAGGAGAAATTTTTCAATCGACTGATGACTTCAAAACATGCGCAAGAGATATGATTAGCGCCTTTGTATCTAGAAATGCAGAAACTGACCTTACGCGACTGTATCTGGAGTAATCTGTGACTGTCAGACAGACACAGAACTGGGTCAGAGCCTAAAAACTAGGGTTTGTGTCTGTCAGACAGACACAAAATGCTTGGCTAGAGTAATTGTTTGAAGAAAAATTAAGACTTTTGAGAAATCACAGAAAGCTGTGGAGTTTTGTGGTAAGTGAAAAAAAGGGTCAGAAAAGAGTTTTATAATTCAAAGTCAGAATAGTGTTCTGTAATTCAAAGTTCGGTAATACCGCTTCAATCTCTTTCCACAAACCATCAGGGACGGTAAAATCCATACGAATCTGCTTCTTTTGCGCTGTTTTCATGCCTCAAGTATTCACCTATTAGGATAGGCTCTGAGGAGATGCGTGGGAATTAGAAAGGCGTGACGACGTAATCAATCTTATGCGTGCCATTTGGTACATTGATTTTTACCCAGCCATTTCCAGACAAGAGTACCGCTTGAGAACTGCCATTCAGACGGACACCCGTGATATTTGGATGATAAAATGTAACATCCGTTCCCGGGGAAATTATGCTTCCGGAACCTTCTCGGGTGTAGAATGTAATATCAGAAAATGCTGAATCAAATCCCTGCCTTACGGGCGACCCATCATTGAAGCTTCGTCCTTTCCGAACAAAGTAAAATTTAGTCTCGTCTACACTATTCTTCCTATATATAGTGGCCACTCCTCGAAAACTAATTCCTGAATAAGAAATGGTTGTAAGACCGTTTGATTCCAAAAAATAATCCGTAGAACTAGCATGCGCACTGGTAGCACCCGTCATGCCGGACGCGCTGACTCGCGTCATTGTGCTTTTAGAATTATCTGCGTTGTGAGGGTAGATTATGGTTACAATATTTTTTATTGAACTACCGGAATCAGGTTTGTAACTCGAATACAAATATTTTCCCACTATACTTATATCTCCAGCGCTTTCCTGCCCACACAGCGCCCCGTCTTTAATCTCGACTTTTGTAGGCGTAGTTCCTAAAAATATTGCGACTTTTGCATCATTCCCACTGTAATGATTCACTGTCCAATTATATTCCGTCTTATCCGAAGTTATTGAGTAATTATTTGAATCGGGATGAAGAGCTACGTTCACTATGTCCTGTCCACTAAGGCTACTGACCTCGTCTAAAATGGCGTAATAACCGCCCGCCCCGTCCTGCGGATGAATAAAAATGAGATTTCTATTATGCGTCTTCTTAGGAAGAGCGCTCCCCGACCCGCCTGATGCAAAATCGAAAAGTGGGTTGGTGAACGAACTACTGATCCCTGAACCATACTTCGCTGTATGATCTTTTCCACTTACAAGAACTACATTATTTGAAACAGCAGTATCGTGGACATATGACCATGTAGCGCCGGCACAACCTGCCCCCCAGCCGTTATACCCTACATTTCTAATGATACTTTCTCCAAATGCGGAAAGGTGAATCGCGTTTACATCATTGTGATTGTGATCCGACGCGGATTTCGGATTCCAAAGTGCCGCTTGCAAAGATAGGGACGAAGCATTATTTTCCCAAAATACAGCGGAACCATCCGGCCACACGGTACTTAACGGTTTGATAGGAGACCTCAACGGTTCTGTCATCAATACATAGGACAAAAGCCGAGCTTGCGGATCGGCGGCGCCGAGAAGCCACGAAGCATTACGACTCGCTATATCAGAAAATCTATGAGCTCGATATGAAGCGGGATGTTGGTAGGTCGAATTAAATCGTCCCGGGACGCTG
>MHRX01000049.1:0-228 GCA_001822655.1 Candidatus Taylorbacteria bacterium RIFCSPLOWO2_01_FULL_45_15b | reverse complement strand
CAGCCACTCATAAAATTTCTGAATTAAAGAATTTGAATAATAAACTCCTTCCCCCGTAAATTCCAACACATCCATAAAATATGTTTTAGCATCATTATTTCCGCCCAATCTTGCAAAAGCATAATTTGATCCCTGTTTAAATACACCACTTGTTGTAAGTTCTGCCAACACAGCATTTTTATATCCCGCCTTTGCAGAATCGATTCGGGCTCTATCTCCCTGATACAA
>MHRX01000048.1 GCA_001822655.1 Candidatus Taylorbacteria bacterium RIFCSPLOWO2_01_FULL_45_15b | reverse complement strand
ATTTCAAACCGAGCCGGAAGGCGCGTTTTTTGTATTGCCACCATCGCCTCCCTCTGGGGGAGACCGAGTGTACGGCATACCGAAACAGCGAGTAGTTTGTTTTTCTGCTCATATGTTGCCCCGTCCTCAATTTCGTTATAAGAAGCACCGACCTTTCGGGCCTCCGCCCGAAGTATTTGCCTTACCAACGGCTTCAATTCGGTAGTAAAGACGACACTGCCCTTTTTTATGATACCGGCTTTCTCATATGCGATTTTTTCGACCGTGTCGCCCAAAATTTCGATGTGATCGAGATCAACATTCGTGATAACAGCCGCTTCGGGACAGGGAATTACATTTGTCGCGTCGTATCGACCACCGCATCCCACCTCAAGAACCACCCATTCGCTCTTTTTTCGCTTTGCATAGAGCAAAACAATCGCAAAAATAATTTCAAAATACGATGGCCTGCCGAGCGGACTCTCGACATGTGCGCGGTCTATAAATGGCTTCAATTCATCAACGATTTCCGCAAATTCCCCGGGCGAAATATATTCCGAACCGAATTTTATTTTTTCAATCGTCGTCGTCACAAAAGGCGACGTGTAGAGCGCCACCCTTTTTCCCGACGCGACAAATGCGTTGTGAATCATTGTGGAAACGGTACCCTTGCCGGAAGTGCCTGTAACATGAACATACTTGAATCCCTTTTCAGGATTTCCAAGAAGCTTTAGAAAAAATTTCATCCGCGCAATATAGCGCGCCGGGTCTTTCCTGTCTTTCGTATAGTCATCCGGGGACGCGAGATTTGAAAGTCCTTCCAAATATCGAACCGCGGCGTGGTAGTGCTCAAAATTCATGGTGTGGAGTGTAATAGAAATATATCTTTGGCACAAATACATTATTCACGCGACCGCGTGAATAATGTATTTGGATATTTTCGGCGCATGCGCCTCGTGATCGATTATGCGCAATCAGTGGCTTTGCTTTTTGCGTCAAAAAATTTTTTATGATTGGCTAATCCCCAATCTTGACTCAGAAAAAATTTCAGGTAGAGTCTGACTTAGACAAAAACAGACGAAATGAACATCGGTTTAGGCAGAAAGGACTAAATGAACGTTGATAACGACGAAGTCGGGATTTTGGCGCGTCTCCAAAGCGCATTTAAGGACGCTCCGACGGAAAACATCGAACCAACGGAGAAGAAAAAGGATGGTGAAGTGGTGCGGGGCGTCGTCACGTCAGGGGACGCGCGCCGTTTGTTTGTCGCCCGCAAGCCATGCGGCAAACAATTGGACGAGTACATGGCGACTCACGAAGCATTGCACACGAGCGGCAGAAGTGAGCCTCACGACTGCATTAATTGGGCAAAACGGGCAGTGATTCAAGTGGAGGCAATCGACATCTTGCACACACTTATGTGGCAGGCAGTAACTGAAGAGTGTCCTGTTCTAGTCGCGAATAACGCATCTCTCCGAGCGGGCTGGGAAATCGTCAGCGTCGGAGAATGGATTGAGGAGCCGGTTTTGGAGAACAATGAGAATCTAGGGCTGTCATTCATTCCGCGCCTTAAGTCAATTCTCGAAAGCGAGATCGATGCAAGTACGCCATGCGGAGACCTAATCGACCTTGAAGAAGGCGAGGAAGTCATTGGAGTTGTCGAAGATAATCGGATTCGCGCCCTAAGCCTGTTTCAGATTGCTCTAATTGAAGATGCGAAAAAAATCATCCCTGAAGACATAGGCACGAAAGGCCCGAAAGCATTTGGCGACTTCAGTTTGAATGAGCTTCAGCGAATCATTCATGTGATGGATCATTTCAAAGGTCTGAAGGAGACGGTCAATAAGATAATGTTCCGCGCCATTCGCGATTCATTGCCGGCCGCAGAGAATATCTCAATTGGGCTTCGCAAAAACGACCAAGTTGTAAAAACACGGGACAAAAGTGATTCCGGAATCTCGTTCGTGATCACGCCAACGGGCCCGGCATTATCAATTCCTCTATCATCGCTCTTCAGGTAACAGCCACAAATCGGCCACACTCGAAATATTCGAGTGTTTTTTATTATTCGCGCAGGAGAAAACTTGGTCACGAATAAATTTTCGCAGAATTTTTTTTGCTATTTTTTTTAAGCCAGGAAGCAATGAATTCGAGAGGTGTCTTTTCGGTTGCGACTTTTAGCACGAAAGCTACGACCGATTCATTCGTCGCAGAAAATTCATACCCGTTTAAGGAAAGGAATCGCGCGACCACTGCAATTCCCGATCTTTCATTTCCGTCTATGAAAACATGGTACTGAACTATACTTTCGAAATACACGGCCACTTTGTCGAATACCGTTCGATACATATCTCTACCGCCAAAAGCGGTTTTTTGGTCTCTCGGCGAGAGATTTTAGAAGCCCTACTTCTCGGACACCATGAGAACCGCCTGTTTCATCAAGAATGAGTGCGTGAATAATGAGGATATCTTTTACTGAAAGATATTCCATGGGTTATTTGTCGGCGAGTTCTTCGAGCGCCTTTCGGTACTTTTTTATAAATTTCTTTGTCCAGTCGTACATCTCATCTTTTTTTTCCGACACGATAGGTCCGATAGTGACACGCTTCTTATCAGAATCCACAGAGACTTTTACCTGGTCGCCCACTTTAAGCCCCAATTCCTCAAGGGATTTCTTGGGAATCGTAACCGCCGCCGAGCTTCCTACTTTTAGTACTTTTTGAATCATGATATTTTTGTTGATTATAATATTATTATAATCAAATCAAAGGTGGAGTCAGCTCCATTAAGTCAGTTCGACACCCCACACCGGTTGTCTTACTCACATTGTGCGCAGAAATTTGTGTCTGTCTGACAGACACAAAGATATGAGAAGCATATAAAACACGCCCCTGGTGCGCGCTTAAATTATCAAATCAGCAAAAAGTTAGAAAATTCCAGAGGAGGAGAAATTCTCGAGCCCTTCGAGACATCGCACTGCGCTTTACTATCCTTCAAATTTCATCTACCGAGTGTAGTAGAAAGGGTTTTTAGTGCAAACATCTTCGATTTAGGACAACAATCATGAGCTTTACTTTTTTTTCATTTATTGTATTGTAATCCCAGATTCAGTCCTTACCAAAACACAACAACGTGGCCGCATAACCACACCTCCAAAGAAAATATGAGTGAAACAAGAAAAATGGCCATTGTCGCGGCCGTTGTCGTCGGCGGGTTTCTCCTTTACGGCCTGGGACACTTCCAATCTTGGGAGGCACAACCAAGAGCGCCCTACTTCAACCCCGTGCTCCTCGCGGAGTACCATAACAGTATGAAGACCCGCATCTTTAATCCGGAAGGCTTCGAATTCCGGACAATGGCCAGGGCCGCAGAACTCGCGAGACAGAAAGGGGTCCTCATTACTCCTCAAAGTCGGGTTGTCTTCCAAAGCATTTGGAGAGTACCGGTGGCAGTGTTTGTGGACATGAAGCCTGTCCCTATCGGGGAAAATGATTACACCGAGGACGAGCGAAAGATGCTCGACACATATCACATGCTACGCGAGACCATCGAGAAAGAGGCTGTGCGGGCGCGACGGAATGACCAGCTATCGCCGGAGAGAAAAACGAATTCCGACGCAGGGGTATTTCTGTAGCATTGAAGAGGCAGGTGCCTCTTTTTTTATTATTTTTTGTGCAGAATTTTTTGAATTAATCCGAACGCTTTCGATTTAGTAAAATCGCCTACTGGGTCGCCGCCCGTGGCGACGAGGAAGTCCCCCCGCTAAAAAATTCAAGCTTTGCGGCGAAGCCGCACAAATGACAACCTGCCCGAATGAACTCGTTCAGGCGGGTTTCAAGTTTTTCTTTGGCGGCAACTAATTCAGAATATGCAAATCGAATAATTAAGGGATAATCAATTTTTATGAAAATTTCAATGATTTTAGAAAAAGAAAAAGCCCCACGCGAAAACATGTTTCGCAAGGGAGCTCGTGGTTGACCATAGGCTATTCTCACGGAGCTTTTCCTCCATTCAGTAGATGAGCATGGCCGCTTGGGCACCGTATTCGGCGAGACAAGCGTCCGCGTTGTTGAGAAGACACGCGAGCCGTTTCTGCAGTTCCCTCTGCGACCACGTGTCTGATGGAAGGTTCGGTAGCATCTCACGCAGGCGAGCGAGGTGTTGCTTGCGCGGCACGAGAAGGATGTACCGCCCGCTCGCGCGCCCCCCGCAGAGTTCGAGGAACGCTCCTTGTGTCATCTCGTTCATCGCCAACACACCAGGGATGTTGAAGCCGAGGTAGCGGATCGAGAGGTCGTCCTCGCCCCTCGTATCAAGGACAGTTACTCCTTCTTTAGGAAAGTCCGCGTCCGGATCCTTATTGAATAACTCGCCAATGTATCCGTCATGTTTGAAGGGGACGGTAGCAAAACGGAATTCCATGCTCATCGTATGTCTCCTTTCAGTGTTTGAATTTTGAAACTATTTCACACAGTTTTGCCAAAAAAATAGAGAGTAACAGGCAAAATTGCGCGAAATAGCTTATAGGAAAGAACTGTTATTTTGCTAGTGCGAAAATAGCAGATTAGATTGTGTTTGTCAAGGTCAAGCAAATCTGTGATTGACAGAATATACTATCAGCGGACACCAAGTGTCGCCAGAAACAGATTGAAAAAAACTCAACCGGGGTTCAAGTCCCTACTCCTTTTTCGAAGCGAAAAAGATGCGCCTCCTGCACACCTTGTTCGCTTCGCTCATTCTGTGCAGGAGAGGACTTGCCCTCGCCTCTCACCTTACAGGTGCTGTACACCTTTCGCATTCTGAAACAGAATACTCAAGGTCTTGCGAAATGGGCTCCGACCCATTTCTCACCTCGTCGCCACTCGGTTCGGGCTGGGCACCGCCTCGCGGCCTCACTTGCTAGCTCGGCATCGCTCCGGCGTTCAAGACCTCACGAGAAACACGCAGGTATTTCTCTTCCTGCGCACTAAATTCACTTCGTTCATTTGTGCTGTAATTATACACTTCGCGCGAACCTACTTTGAACGGAACTAAGGAA
>MHRX01000047.1:4087-24989 GCA_001822655.1 Candidatus Taylorbacteria bacterium RIFCSPLOWO2_01_FULL_45_15b | reverse complement strand
ATCAGTTGCGCTTCGAGAGTCGAACGTCATACCGCCGGTGTGAGGAGCGATAATCACATTGTCATGCTCTTTTGCATATTCGACTAACGGGTAGTTAGAAAAAGTCTTTTTGAATTCGAGCTCTCCCGATAAAACATCGGTTCCATATCCCGCAATTACTTTCCCTTCAAGCGTTTCGATAAGCTCGTCTTCATTTACAATTTTGCCCCGCGAAGTATTGATGAGATATGCGCCCTTTTTCATTTTAGTAAACGTCTTTTTGTCGAATAAATTTTCCGTTTCAGATGTGAGATGAACATGAATCGTTACCACATCGCTTGAAACAAGAAGTTCATCAAAAGAAACTTTTTTTGCAAACGGGTAAGGGCTTTCCGGAACATTCGGGTCACAAAAAACGATATTCATATTAAACGCATTCGCATACCGCGCCATCATTTTCCCGAGCCTCCCGAGGCCTACTATACCGAGTGTTCTACCTCGCAGAGTATGGCCTCGAAAACGCTCGCGGTCCCACTCCCCTTTTTTGACCGAATCAAAAGACCACGGAATTTTTCGAAGGAGATCCGTCATAAGTCCCCACGCAAGTTCCGCCGTTCCGCTTATTGTATCCAGAAATTCATTTTCTCCACGAAGACTGACAACGTGGACTCCTTTTTTTCGAGCGTGTTCAGTATCGATGTGATCAAGTCCCGTCGTCGCAGTTGCGAGAACTTTTAAATTTTTCGCGCGCTCGAGTTCGCTCTTATGAAAGCGCAAACCCAAGCCAACGAGGAAAACATCGTAGTTCGGCAAAATGTCGTGCAAATCCACTTGAGTGAGAATCCTATAATCCACTGTTCCAATTTCTTCAAGAATCTTCTTGCCGTCGTCGTGAAAGGCCTCCCCTATTGTATTTAATATCCTAAAATTCATATCCTTGTTTCTTTAATTCGTCCAATTTGTATTCGGCGACCAGCCAGTCCACAGGGTGATCAATATCGACTGAACGCTCTTTCGGAACTATATGTCCAACAATATGGTCACCATAGAGTCTCGCGTCATTTATGATGAGATCGCGCCGCATGGCATACACCGCACCGCTCCGTTTATAAACCGGCGGAAGATCCTGCCGGCGAGTTCCTTCCACTTCTTCCATGCAGTACGGCATAACGCGACTATGTTCCAATTTTTTCATTTTCATCGGATGACTTCCTCCTTCGACTTCGACAAGTGTTACCGCGCTGTCAGCTTTTTTTTCTATCAAAAGCGAAAGTGTCTCATCAATATCCTCGCGGGTTCGAAATGGCGAAGTCGGTTGCAGGATGACCGCAAAATCATATATCGTATTACGTCTTTCTTCCATAAACTTTATTGCGTGTTGCATGACCGGTACATGCGGAGTCTTATCCGCGGCAAATTCCGACGGTCGCAAAAAAGGAACCTCTGCGCCGTGCTCCCGCGCCACGTCAGCAATGTCTTCATAGTCGGTCGAGACAATTAAGTCGGTGATAAGTTTCGACCGCTTAGCGACGCGAATACTGTAGGCAATAAGTGGCTGTCCGCCGAGTAATTTTATATTTTTCCCAGGAATCCCTTCCGAGCCGCCGCGTGCGGTGATAACTGCGAGAATTTTCCTTGACGAAGAATTATCGATCATGGAATTTTTTCTGAACATCAAGCGGCGCCGTTGCAATAACTTCTGCAATCCGCTTCGCCGTGTCTTTTCCTTCATAAATATCGGAAGACGGATAGCGCTTCACGGCGGTCTGTTCACGTATAGCATTCATAATTTCTCTTTTTTCAACCGAAACGTCTTTCACATTGTTTCCTCGAAGGCGATTCGATTGGCGAGAGCCAATGTTCACAACCGGCACACCAAGAAAAGAGCTCTCCTTTATTCCTGCAGATGAATTACCGACAAGACAATACGTGCGATTTAGTAACCATAGAAAATCTTTTGGTGGTAAATAGCGCATAAAATGAATTTTGTGATTCGACACCGCGTCATTAAAAACGCGAAGTTTATGTGAAATCAGCTCTGCCCCCGCGTCAAAATTCGGCCAAAACCAGACGGTTGGTATGTCGAGCCCCGCCACAGCATCGAGCAAGACCTCCGTTGCTCGCTCTGTCTCTTCAGGCTCGGTGTTCACAGGGTGGAACATGACCATCACAAAGCCTTTCTCAAAATCAATCTTCGCCCCGCTTCCTGTTTTGCCAAAATCAGCCTTATGATTGCCATTCGCAATTACTTTTACCACTTCGACATCAGGGCTTCCGAAATTAAATACGTTTTCCGGATTCTCCCCCATCTGCAGTAGACGGTTTCGCGCGGCATCGTTCGTTGCAAAGTGTATTTGAGAAAGTTTCGTAATCGCATGCCGCGTGTGTTCATCGAGTGTGCCGGACAAATCCCCTCCTTCGATATGGGCAATTGGAATATTCATATTCGCCGCCGCCACAGCGGCCGCCAATATCTCAAAACGGTCGCCACGCAAAACAACTATGTCAGGATGAATGTGATTAAAGAGCGTTGCAAATTCGACGATGCCGACTCCAACAGTCTTCGCTTTCGTGATGGCTTCGTCGCCTTCCAAGTTAAAATAAAGCTCGTAAATATTTTTGAAACCATCCTCTTCAAGGGCGGCTTTGACGTGGGCAAATTTAGAGGAATATTTTGACAGGAGAGCCGTCCCCCCGATGATTATATGCAGATCGACGTGAGGATTTTTTCTTAGCTCTTCGAGAACCAAGAGGCTTCGGCTGTAGTGGATAAAACTCGTGATGACGAAACAAACCTTTCTTTGGGAAGCCGCTATTCCTTTATTTTCAGGTCTTTTTAGCCCCTTTTTAGCTCCTTTTTTCATGAATCAATCAATCATATCACTTCGAATTGGCTCGAGCGACTTTATTCTACGTTTTGCCCGTTTCCCCAAAACATTAGGGATTTCTTTAGCTGGAAGGCCATCAAGGAGCTTGGCGGGTCGCATGGTATAAACATGGGTCTCGCCAATAATGACTCCTTCGGGAATATCCGTACTCGCCACGATGGCCTTCTTGAAATAAGGTCGAAATTGATTCGTTGCCCCCTCAAATTCTTTTTCATATTTGCCGTAATAAGGCGTGTGGTCTATTTTTTCATATTCTCGTTTACGAATAGCACGCACCATTTTTTTCATTTCATCCGGATTAATAGAAGCCTTATGATCCGACCCCCACAAATCTCTCGCGAAAGAAAAGTGTTTCTCGATTATGCGAGCGCCAAGCTTGACTGCCGCTAACGCCGGCAAATGACTGTCGATTGAGTGGTCGGAAAAGCCGATATTTGCGTCAGGATATTTCTCCTTAAGATATTTGATAGAGGCGAGGTTAAACGATTCAGGCGAACAGGGATAGGCACTGATGCAATAGAGAATCGAGAGCGGAATATTTTTCTTTTGAATATACGAAACAACATCACCGAGCTCTTTGCGGCTCACCATGCCCGTAGAGATAATCAGAGGTTTTTTCGTCGTCGCAAGATAATTTATCGTATGAAAATCCTCGACATCACCCGAACCGAGCTTCCAAATTGGCACACCAACCTTTGAAAGTTTTTCCGCGGCCTTGCGGGACATTGGTGTGGAGAAAAAAACGATTCCGAGTTTTTCTGAATATGCTTTAATCTCTTTCCAAAAAGAAAAAGGCGTCGCATTCGTGTTTCGCGTGAGCCACCGCAGGCGATCAAGACTTTTAAAGTGAGGCGACGTAATCTCCGCGGGATACTGCTCGTCTTCGACTTCATGAGTCTGAAATTTTACCGCATCCGCTCCAGCATCTTTCGCGGCCTTAATGAGGGCCTTGGCGTTTTCCAAATATTCATCAATCGGCCTCTCCCCTTCAGTCTGAATGAAGTTTTTTCCAATCTCGGCAATAACAAACACCCGATCCTGGGCAAAAAATTTCTTTACATCAGTATTTTCTCTCATAATGTGAAATAGTAATCGGATTCCGAAATAATATCTAGTGCCCCTCTATCTGGCGGATCTAGTTTTTACATCGTAAACGGCTGTCGCGGCATTACCCCATGTATCGCTTCCGCCCACCCCAATCAGTACAGCGTCCTTCGGAACCTTAGCGATGAAATGCTCATCAATTTTCTCAAGATCGAGTCTTTCCACCTCTCCCTTAACATTTTCGGCAATGACAAATGGCTCTTCGCCGACAAGAGAGTGGGGTAGCGAAATTTTTAACACATCTGGCATATACTCTTCAATTTTTATCTCGAAACTGCTTTGGGGCCGAGAAAATGTTCGAAGGGCATCAAGAGCATTCGAGTATTTCCAATGAACATCAAAAGAGCTCGCTACCTTTGCTACAAGTTTATGGGCTTTTACAAATTCGTCTTCAATACTTTTGTAATAGTCATGCGAGTGATAGGAAAAAATCGCAACTCCATTCATTGAGGCTTCTTCAAATGCTTTTACAACTTCCATCTCATCAAGCTCGCCCGAGCCGCCCTTCGCGGCGACGGGAATTGACCGCGCGATAAGTCTCTTCATCGTTCCCTTCTTTTGATAATTTTCGCGGTCTGGATGATACGGATGCCAATCAGTTGGCGCCTGGGACCAGTCGCAGAAATCCCTCTTTACTGGAGACACGCTTGAATAATCAAAAGGAATATACTTTTCTAGCCACAGAGAACTCTCATTCGTTTGGACATATTTACCTGCGCGATAGATTGAAGGAAAATAGCCCCGGTCCAAAATAAGCCTTCCCAAAATGTACTCATACCAACGCGAATCATTCCAGTCTTTATTCCATCCCCACCTTCCGTCTTTCGGTGGATGATGATAATGCCAAAATAATCCGTCTTTTGTGTGTAGGCGCGTATCGTCGGAGAGAATATCTTTCGTATATGCATCCCACACACTGTAAAGCCGCGCGTCGTGTCCCCGCTTTGAAAATTCCGCATCATTTTTTGAATACCCTATCCAATCAAGAAGAAACCAGCTCATCACCAACTTTCTACCGTGCGAGTCAATAAGAGAATCGCGAATAACCCCTGTCAACCGTTTCATCCCCACAAGCAGACTGCCCCAAGAGTCATACATATCGGAACGTCCCAAAGTCGGGCCTTCGGTATCAATGATAGGAACAACATAGAGAAGCGGCTTTTTCATATTATGGAATAAGAACAACCTCCTTAGGCGAGCGAGCGTACCGACCAAGCATCCCACCGTCCAACAATTGCTTTATTTTTTTTAAATGTATCGGAGAGAAATCCTTTCTCTGATAGAGCTTGCCATTCTCGGTTTGCTTGAAACTTTTTATCGTCCCATTCTTAAGCTCTTCGAGCGACTTCTTCATGAGCTCGGTTCCCACCACGATCGTTTTATTTCCGATCGTGTGCTGGTTATCATTTTCTTCTACATGCGGCCTACCTTGGTGAATAATTGCCCCCGTATCAATACCTGGATCAATAAGATGAACTGTAACGCCGACAAATTCAGGCTCTTCATTGTAAAGGGGCCAAAAATTTGTTGCGGAACCGCGATAATATGGAGAAAGTCCCAAATGCATATTAATTATCTTCCCCTCCCCGGCGGCGATCATCTCACCCTTCAGAATACTTGTTCCAAATACGGCAATGCCGTCAGGCCGAAGTTTGCGGAGTGTGTCGACATAAGAATTATCATTAATTTTACCTTTTGGAACCTCAATAACATTAAGACCTTTGGCGAAATGCACATTATCCCGAAACATTCTTTCCTCTTCATCATGTGCCAGCCCAAAATGCCACCGCCAGAGTTTCGCTTCTTCCTCATTTGTTCCGAGTGGCGGATCGATAATTCCCGCCTTTGATCCAAGATCTATTATTTTTCTCTCGCTCAATATTGCCATGACACTAAAATGCTCTGCGAGCGTATTTGCAAAATACTTATGACGTAGCTGATTTCCTGTAAGAATAATGAGACGCATGCTCCTACATACTACTGTCCTTTGGGACTTTCGCAACATATTTCACTACATGTCGCAGATTACGTTGGCTAGTCGCTCGGAGGATTTACCATCAAGATATCCACATTCAAGCAATGCTAGATTTTTTCGATAATCGCTGTCGATCGCTGGTTGACGATCATATTCTAGAACTATTTTTTTTAAATCATCAATATTTTTTGGAAAGCGTACCGCACGACTTTCAATGACCGGTATAAAATTATCATAATCATAGTATCTAATAATGCTTTTATAATATTCCGACTGATCATCGCAAAACCCTTCGAGTATCATAGGTTTATTAAAATACGCACTATCAATCACCATTGTCGATGGTCCCGTAATAATGATGTCTGAATGATAGACCGTCTCGGCCAGACGTCTATCCGAATCAGGATTAATTTCAGTATTTTTTAGCGTTTTAAAATCCGTAACTGGACGCTCGATATAGACGCGCGATCCAAAAGATTTTGATTCAATATTTTTAACACTGTCGCCGGGAGGCAGTCTTACAAAAAGAATAAAATGTTCCGGCAATATTCTATCGAGCAAAAGTAGTGTGTCTTCATCCACCGTATTCGGGTTTAGATACCTGTCGCCGATAGGAATAAAGAGAGCAATTTTTTTTCGCACCGAGGCGCCGACTGAATGAAGGAAATCTTCTTTCGGGCCAAATGCAATTTCTTTATATCCATCATAGTGCGGGATGCCAATGACCATGATCCGTGATCCCGGTATAGCCGAATACTGTGATGCCTCCATCTTTATTATTTCATTCCACACGGCGAGTTTTGCGGGAATTTCGCGAATTAAACCCTTTGACGTCAGATTGTCCCACGAACGAACCATGCCGACAGTGCGGATGCGTCGCTCGCGAGCTGTTTTTAAAACGTATACATCGAGTTCGTTTTGGACGTCAGTAGAAAAACATATACCCGGTTTAAAGGCATCAAATGCCGCCTCGACATCTGCTCGAGACTTTTCTGGAATCACATGTTCTAGGAATCGAAATAAAGCCAATCCCACCTTACCGGAAAAAAAGCGTGCGAGGAATGTCCCTCTTCCTTTCATCTCTGTTTTTCTCTTGATGTTAAGCGTTTCAGTATTAAGAAGCGCGAGGGACAAATATCGCATATACGCGTCGCGTCGGGTCAATGTTGTATGAATTGGAATTATCTCGTGAAATAGATCCCCGTAGTGCGTTTTGAAAAAAAAGAGTTTCTTATGAGGTACGAGCAGAACAAGCGAGTATCCGCGGTTTTTTAACATATACGGCACTTTCGTCGAAAGAATATTACGGGAAATAAGCGGGTGAAAGCTCGTTATGAATATATAGGACATCCAATATATTTTAGCATATAGAGAATTGAATTCGGATTGCGTGTGGCATATTCACTCAAAAATGCTTGCCGCACTAAGAAATTATTGATATCTTTCTTAAGATTATGGGTCAAAAAAAAACCGTCTTTTTATTCATACCTAATTACGTTTATTCCTCAGATTTCCTGCATACAACCTACATCCAGCACCTTTCGAGTTTATGCAATGTCATTATATTTGCTCCGCCAGATTTATTGAACGGCGGTAATTATTGGCAAGGACCTAATCTGACCTATATTGAATGGAATCTCCAGCATCCGAGGTTTTGGATAGTATTTGGAAAATTGCTACGGTACAGTCTTATCAGAAGATTCGATACTGAACCGGTTGTCATCAGAAACCGTCGCAAAGGAATGCGTGACTGGAAGAGAAAGGTTCTTCGGACAATTTCATATTTACTACCTCCATTTCTTTTGCAACCAGATGTCTTTACCGCCATCGAAACCTTCCTTCTGCCACGATCAAAAAAATTCGGCGAATATGTGTCAAAATATAAACCATCACTCATACTTACGCCAACTCCTGGTTTTACTCATTTTGATGCGGAGGCGATTGTGACCGCAAAAAAGTTTGACGTCCCAACAGTCGCCGTAAATTTTAGCTGGGACAACCTCTATAATGGTGGTATTCATTTTCGGCGAACTGACTATTTAATTGTATGGAATGAATTGATCAAAGACACAGCTGTCAAAGAATACAAATATCCGCCTGACAGTGTATTTGTGTCAGGCATAATAAGATTTGATCGATACTTCATATCTGATCCAAAAGAATTGTCGAGAGAAGAGTTCCTAATGCAAAAAGGCCTCAACCCGCAAGAAAAAACTATTTTGTTAACAACTGTTACAAAGGGCAACTATCAAGATGAACACTTGTTACTTGGCGAACTGATAAAATATCGCGCAAATGGAGCATTTCAGGGATTTCCAAATATTTTAGTGCGAATGCATCCAAAGGAGGAATTTCAGAAATTTGAAGCATATAAAAAAACAGCTATAAAAAACCTTCGAGTCGAAAAGGCCGGCAACGAGCGCTTAGCAGAAATCGGGAGTACGACAGAATTAGATGAGGAAGATCTGCGAAATTTAAAACATACCCTCACATATAGTGATGTCGCAATCAATTATCTGTCAACAATTTCTTTAGAGGCGATTATTTTTGATAAGCCAGTCATTAATATCAATTACCCGGAGCAATACCACGAAGGATATACGTTTCGGCACTATAAGCCCCTTGTTGATCTTGGAGCGGTCCGTCTCGCGTATAGTCCTGATGAACTTGTAAAATGGGTCAACAAATTTATAAGCGACCCCTCGCTCGACGACGCAAACCGACACCGTGTGAAAAACCTCTTTATTAAGTACACAGACGGCATGTCGCACAAAAGAAACGCGGCCTTCATTCTCCTGTTGTTGGAAGAAAACTCTCAATGAAAACAATTTTGATAACAGCGTTTCAGGCAGTTGCCGTAAAAAATATCCTGCGCACCAAGGTTATCACCTCGCTCCTTGAAACAGATTCGGTGCGGATAATTTGTCTTGTACGATATCCTGAACGAGTCGAATACTATAAAAAAGAACTTCCCTACGCGCATACTAAGTATGTTGCCTTCTCTGGAATTCCTCATGGTGTGTATGAAAAAATTTTTTCATTTCTAAAATTCCAAACAATAAAAACACGCACGACCGATCTCAAGCGCTTTGCGCACGCAAAGGATACGAAAAATTATGTTTCATATTGGCTGGGTCTGTGTTTTAATCGATTATTCGCTCACCGGTTACTCCGAAGATTTTTGCGATTTTTAGATTTTCATTTGGTCAAAAATCAAGAGAGTGACAATATCCTTAAGATATATAGACCAGATATTGTTGTCCTTACTCACCTCTTTGATGATACAGAGATATCAATTTTGAGAAGCGCTAAAAAAAGAAGTAATGTAAAAACTATAGGGTTTGTAAATAGCTGGGACAAATTGACCGCCCGCTCCTCGATAAGGATTCTGCCCGACAAGATTCTCGTCTATAACGAAATTACAAAGCAAGAAGCAATGCTCCACGCTGATATTTCGGAGAAAAACATAGATATAATAGGTATACCTCAATATGACCAGTATTTTTCAGAGCAATTTCAAACGAGAGAAGACTTTTGCAAGCAACTCGGTCTCAATGTTTCAAAAGAAATAATTCTCTTTGCCCCCATAGGAATGACCTACTCTGATTTTGATCTCGAAATGATCGACATGCTCCATGCCGTTATCGACGAAAAAAAGTTGATTCCGAATGCCCAGCTTCTCGTTCGCTTTCAACCGAATGATTTTTTTGATGAACGTAAATTAGAAAAAAGGCCGTGGCTCCTGTATGACAGGCCGGGCCTTCGCTATGGAAGTGTTCGCGGAGGCGACTGGGATATGACCTTTCGGGACCTCGAACACCTGAAAAATACTCTACACCACACTTCCTTGCTTATCAGTTACGCGTCAAGCCTTGCTGTTGATGCGGCAATTTTAAATAAGCCGGTGATAAACATTAATTTTGAGTTGCAGAAGTCAGGGAAATTTTCAAAATCTCCAACGCTATATTACCGCACGGAACACTACAATAAAGCGCTTAGCTCGGGAGGGATTCGTCTTGTAGGTACAATAGAGGAATTAATCTCCTCGTCTTTGCAATATTTAAAAAACCCTCTTTTACATTCTTCAGAAAGAGCTCATTTAGTGAAAGAGCAGTGTCATTTTACTGACGGAAGCTCCGGAAAGCGAATGGCAAACTCAATACTAAATTGATATCTCGTCAATATGAATTCCTGTTTCCTTTTCGAGTATTTCTGGTAAATGAATCGCAAGTGCCGCAATTGAGTTTACTTTACTATATGCTTTCAGCGGAATTTCAAATTCTCGCTTTCCGCGAATCAGTGCGGCGTATGATGTGGGATTTTTTTTCTGTTTTGAACGAACGCTTATTGCATGGACGCGCCGCCAAATATGGTTAAGAGCTAATCTTCTACTCAAAAAAATAAAAGGGATAAAAAGTAAAGAACGTTGGGCTTTTGCCAAAAGTTCCCTTTTCGATTTCAAAGGTAGCTTACGAAGCGTTGAGAAAAGATTTTTCCAGTTTTTAATCAAGGTGATGATGTCCGTATCAAGATAGAACAGTTCTTTTATATATATTTGAAAGAAAGCCTCGTAGTCAAAGAGGACATTGTGAAACAAATCCGGTAGCAAATTTTTTACTCTCAAATAATTCTCCGCCACGCCATTGATTCTGGTATAGGCTATAACAGGACTAAACTTGGGCTGAAATAAAATTTTCTTAAAGCGTGTACGAGCGGACGTAGACCATGACTGGCTCATTGAAATTGAGAGACGCCCTATGAGAACAACCGGATGGTCAATATAGAAGCAAGAGGACGCGAACGAAAAAAGTATCGGTTGATGGGAATGAACATTCGGCATGTCGGTTAGCAAGACCGCACCAACTCTTTGTATCGCCCTTTCGGCTACAGCACGAGAAAAAATAGTCGCCGATGTATGGAAACGAGGTCCGGCATTTGAACGCTTAAAAGAGTAGAGATCCTTGATAAAATCCTTGAGATTAATGAACCGGTTATTCCCCGTATAAGGGACGATTCCCAGACTATTTCTCATGGTCAGCCGAGGATGTTTCTGATCGTAAAAATAAAAGTGATTCGCCGTAACAATCTCAGCGTGCGTTTTTTTAATGGCATCGTCAAAAAGCTCTAGGGCAGACGGCATTAAATAATTATCGTCATCGAGCCAGAGCAGATACTCGCCGCGGGCAGCCTTTGCAGGAAGATCAAACGTAAAAAAGGGCTGCGCATCGGAAACTGGCATATGCTCGATTCTTTCGTCCTGAAAATTTTTGACAATCTCTGAAATTATGTGTTCCTTACTTGAATCCCCCACGAGAATTTCAAAATCCTTATAGGTCTGCCGAAGTACAGATTCTATAGCCATGACTACAATATCAGCTCGGCCGGTAGTGGGTATTAAAATTGAAAAACGGGGAGAAAAATTTTTCATGAGATTCTATTTATTCAGAATCAGTTCTCGAAATCCATAGAACCCATCTCAATAATAATAACTCCGCCAAACGTTCAGATTTCTGCCGAGAAAAGCGAAGCGCAACGAGGCATAGCTAGCTATGTCGACGAGCGATTGGTTTTTCGCAGGTGAAATTTGGAGGTTTGGGAAGCTAAGCGATCTCTTGAATAGTAGGTTACCAGAGGCAACTTCAAACTTGTTCATATAATAATGGGTATTATTGAGAGGGGTTCTAGATACCATTGTATTCCAAAAGGTCACGAAGAAACACGCAAACGCATTTTTATTCCGTAATAAATTTTTCGAATAAATCGCCTGTCTTCATCATCAAAAGCGAAAAAACGCGACCAGGGAATAATAATTTCAGTACCTTTGCGCCTCAAATAAACAAGAGTAATCGTAAGCATGATGAAAGGTGTTAGTAACCGCTCGAAAGCTAGCCCAATAAGCGAGAAAGCCGGCAATAGCGTTAGATAGAGAAGCAGGATAATCGGGGTTCGAATCATGGAGTGTATAAAAATAAATTTCTGGCGGCGCATTACCGCTAGATACGTGCCAGGCAGTGCGCCAAGAGTGCCGATCGGTAGATTAAATGCTAATACCATAAAAATAGGTATTGCCTGCACGTATTGCGGAAAAAAAATCTTAACAACTGGTGGCACTATGATGAGCCCAGTGACCATGAGCAATACTGCAAGAAGGGTCAGATATTTAGTTCCGTAGATAAATATTTTTCCTGCCATATATCGGTCATTAACATGGAGAGGGAGTAGGGAGCTTAAGGTGCGGATCGGCATCAAGTCTCCGAGGCTCGAAAGAATCGTCTTTGCGACGGAAAAGATTGCGACCGCCTCAGTACTTATAAAGAGTTTTATGAGAGCAGGCTGGAGAAAGCCAACTATTTTCTCAAAAAAAGGCCTGATTATTTCCCATCTTCCAATCCCAAATAATATCGGCCGCACAATTTTGACTTTTGAAGCCCTCACACCTCTCCATTCTCTATAAATGGACAGAGTAGCCGGAACCAGAGAAATATTTGCGATTATTGCTGCTGTAACTTGAGAAATTAAAAGATGACTGATTCCAAAATCTTTTTTTACAAAGATGAAATACAAAAGTAAAGCGAGATAGAGGATTCTTTCCAGTGGAAGCCTGCGGGCCTGTATGGCAAATTTCTTCCCCCCTTTTAATAAAGGCTGAATGATTGAACTAAGAGTATCGTTAATGAAGAAAAATGAGACAACTTTTATGAGACTTGCAAATTCCGGAGTAAACCGATGAGAAAAAATAATTGATCCTCCAAAAAAAAACACTGCCCATAGAATTATACCAATCGTGAATCGAAGTATTGATGACCTTTGAAAAATAGCCTTTGCTTTTGGCAGATCATTACTGCCTATAGATCGCAGTAATTCATTATTAATCGAACCTGCTCCAAGAACCATGAAAAATGACACAGATGAATAACTCACTAGCAATAATTGCGCGACACCATACTCATATGTTGACAAGACGCTGAGAACCAGCGCCATGTTGAGAAACCCGAGCATTTTTGAAAAAAGCCCCCACACGCTAAAATGGGCCTCTCCATAAAAAAAAGTTTTTAAAAATCCCGCTGGCTTCATGTTGTCGAATTGTACGTCGGAATCACTTCGGGAACAAGATGCTTCCCAATAAAGGTTTTTACTTCTCTATTTGATCTAGCTCAATCTAAATATATTTGACTCTACAATCATAGATAGCGAACAAATCTTATAGTACAATGTTCCGACAAGCTCTATTGTGACCTTATGAAACTGGCAGTTATCATACCTCAATCGAAATTCCTCGGGGGCGGACCCCGCCTCGCCCTTGAACTTGTTCAGGCGCTTAAACTGAAGGGCCATGAACCCGTGGTATATACTTTCCGCTACGAAAAGGGGGAAAGCTATTACGAGGACCTTCTCAAAGGAGTTCGAGTAATATCTCTTCCTTCAGGATTCCGCTTAAAACCTCCGAAATTTTTCTCGATTCCTTTGCCCGGAATGAGTACACTGTCCCACTACTTCAATGACCATAAAAAAGCGCGGGCGCTTCACACATTAATAGAGAGAGATACGGATGCGCTCCTCCCCCAAAGTACTCGTTCCGCATATCTTACCGCATATTATTTCAAAAAAAGAATAAGGAATATTCCTGCGGTCTTTCAAATGAATGATCTTGTAACTATTCATTACAGTCATTGTGAGAGCAACACAGCCAAATATGCACGCAGGCCTATCAGATCTTTTTTTTATCGCTGTATTGATTTTTTCGATACGAAAATATTTCTTAGCGCCATTGACCAGATTTCTGTTCTTTCCAACACCACCCGCGATCTCGCTAAAAAAAGACTTAATCGCGAGACAGAAGTAAATAGGAGCGGGGTCGACGCGAGACATTTCGCTTTTCGTGAGCATCTGCCACCCCTGCCGAAGAACCAGATAAAACTCTTGGCACACGCCCAATTCTTCCGCCATCGGCGTTTTGAAGATGCGATCCGTGCGTTAAGAATCATCCGCGATAAAGGCACTGACGCTATTCTTACGATTTCCGGAGACAATAACAGCTACCGCTCGTATCGCGACTATTATGACGAACTAAAAGCTCTGGCAATTTCGCTCGGCATGGAAAACCACGTTTCTTTTCCAGGCAAAGTTAGTGAGGAGGTTTTGCTTCAGAATTTCTATTCCCACGATATTTTCGTATATCCGAACCATATGCAAAGCTGGGGTTTGGTTGTGTTTGAAGCTATGGCATGCGGAATGCCGGCGATCGTCTCTAAGGAAGCGGGGGCACATGAAGTTCTGACAGACCAAGAAAATGCGGTGCTTGTCGAAGCACGAAACCCCGACGATCTCGCGCGAGGAATTTTGACCCTAATAAATAACCCAGCGCTTTTTTCTCATATAGGAAAAAAAGGCGCGGAATTTGTCAAAAGCGAAATATCTTGGAATAATTTTGCCGAAAATATTATTTCACAAATTGAGAAAACAAAGACGCAAGAAAAACGTCAAAATATATGAAAAGAAAGTTATTGTTTTATTATTACGTTACGCGAAGTGCACTAAGCAGGTTCTTGCGGCGACGTCTTGTGGAACGAACAGAAGCTTTTGTTGCCGACGCATATGAAGAGGCATACGAGAAAACAACGAATGATGTTTTTTTCAAAACAGAAAGGGCATGGTACTTCGGCAATGAAATTGTCCAACCCCGAATCGGGTATAAAAAGGACCTGCTCAATATTTTTTCAGAAAAAATTAGATCTTTTGAAGTACATTCGGTGCTTGAACTTGGATGTGGTCGTGGGTTGAATCTTCTCGCCCTCGCGCTACTGTGCCCCTCGCTAGAAAAAATCGTCGGCATTGAGCTGTCGGAAAAAGGAGTCGAGCGAGCCAAAGCTAATATTGCAAACCCGCCTCTTGTCGCACTCACGTTCATTACCGGCATCGAAAAAAAAGAGATCCTTAGAAAGCTTGCAATGAGCAAAATAGAAATCGTACAGGGAAGCGCCCGAGATCTTCCCTTTGCCGACCGAAGTTTTGAGACCGTATTCTCAAATTCAGTAATTGAGCAGTTCCCCGTTGATTCCAGTATCGTTTTCAAAGAAGCCGCTCGAGTTTCATCGAAAATCGGTATTTTTAGCGAGCCGTTTCTGGAAGCACAACGCGGAAATATTTTCAAAATTCTGTATCTTGGCAATATTGATTATTTCAAGGCTTCCTATAAAATGGTTAGGAATTACGGATGGGATATTCTGGAATTCAAAATCCCCCCATTTCAGAAATACGAATTCAATACCGGCTTCTTAACCTGCATAAAGAAAGAAGGCTGGGATTCGCTTTCACAATAAATTTAACGCGATATGTATAAATTAATTTGGCACGCGAAAAACGCTCTCCCTAAGATCCAGTATCATCTGCGTAAGAAAAAGTCTCTTTCCCCGGAAGCGGAAATTATTTATGAAAAAATGCTTCGAGAAGGATACGCGGTCGAGTCAACAGACATACACGAGATCCGTAAGGAATCGGACAATATACTCGCGGCGAACCCCGGATATAAACATCATATAGAAAATAAGGTGCCGGTCGGAACTGGAAAAGCGAAAGAATGGATATATGCATTCGACCTCCCGCCAGACGGCCCTATGATGCGCTTTGCAAAGTCGGATTTTTTAAAAACCCTTGCCGAGAAATACCTGGGAATGGACCCGGTACTTACGGAGGCGCATCTTTCCGTCACCATACCGACGGATGAGCTGAAAGGGTCGAATATCTGGCACCGAGATAGGGGTGACTTCATGTATTTTCGAGCATTTATCTATATTGATGATATTGGGGCAAGTACGGGCGGTGAGCTCGGCTACGTCCCCAAGAGCCATTCACGAGGCGTGTATAAAAAATATTTCAAAAATAAAGGAGCTTTAGGCGTGCGTATCAAAGACGAGAATATGAAACTGTCGTCTCTTCAGATGTATGGGAATGCGGGTACTATCGTATTCTGTGACACGAGCGGTATCCATAAAAATTCGATCTCTTCAAAACCGGTCAGAAAAATTCTGATAGTCTATGCGACACAAGCTCATAGTCGCAACAAAGAATATCAGGAACTTACAAAAACGCAGAAATAATTATTCTTAATGAACGCACAACTCAAAAAACAGTGGGAACGCGCTCGACGAATATTTTATCGTTTACGTTCAAGTGAACCGGTGTGGAAACTGATCAACTACGATCCACGAATGCGATTCAAGAAAAATCAGCCCACTCTTAGCCCGCTCTTGGGCCAAGTACTTCGGGGTCTCCAACAAAATGGCATTGCGACTGTCCGAGTTACGGATCTTGTGGGAGAAAACCTTTGGTTGGAAATGCAGAAAGCTTTCTCTATCCGACTAGGCGATCCAAAGATTCAAGATGAAATAAAAAATCGGCGCAGCGCTCCGGAGCATCGGGGCGACAAATATTATAATGTCGTGCTTTGGGATATGCCTGTAGCGGAAAAAAATAATCCCCTTATCGCTTTCAGCACACATCCCTCGATACTTGCTATCGTAAATAGTTACATGGAACTATTTGCAAAATTCCGGTCATTAAAATTGTGGGCGTCTATGCCGGTACCACCCGATGCGCCCGAGCACGCTTCACAACAGTGGCACAGAGATCCCGAAGACCGAAAAATTGTAAAGGTATTTCTTTATTTTAACGATGTTGATACAGAGACCGGACCTTTCACGTATTTAAAAAAATCACAACTGGGAGGTAAGTGGCGCGGGCTTTTTCCGCAAATTCCCCCTTTGGGCTCGTATGCTCCAAAGGGAGGTGTTGAAAAAGCGGTAGACCCCGCAGACATATCTATCGGCACAGGCAAAGCCGGCACTGTGATCTTTTGCGATACGAGCGGACTTCACAAGGGTGGCTACTGCAAATCAAAGACCAGGCACATTTATATAAGTACATACGCTTCTCAAGCATCTCTCGAGCCGCTTGGTATAAAGTTTCTTCCGTCTTCAACATACGAATCACTCTTACCTTCACAACGTTATGCGCTTAGTGAATAATTAAAGTGAGACATCCGGGCACACTTGAGGTCTTCGATAATCCCTATATTCCGGGGTGGAAAATTGTAAATGCGACTGGGGCCACGGAAATACAGAGCAATGAAATGTGCCCCGTATGCTCGTGCAGGCTTGAAGACCTCGCTCGTTACTCTGACGATACCCGTTCTCTACGACTTGGGCTGTGCTCATCGTGCATGCACGTCACGTATAAAGATAAGCCGAGCGCTTCTTGGCTTAATAAATTCTACTCAGAAACGTGGGAAGCGGGGAAAAAGAACACTTCCTTAAAACCCCTCACGAATAAAAAAAGCGCGATAACAAAAAAAATCTTGTCAGTAGGGCTAAGCCATGAGGCGGTAATTCTAGAGATCGGCACTGGACATGGAAGAGTACTCGCGGAGGTGGTTCGAGAAGGATATGTAAATGCTTTCGGAATAGAAAACTCTCACTACCGCGCGCAGGAAATTGCCAGAAAACGAAAAATTAATGTCTACGAGGGCAGTTTCGAAAGCCCCGCCATTCAGCTTCTTCTTGAACAAAAAAAACCGCTCGACATGATTTATAGCGCGCATGTGTTTGAACATATTTTAGACCCTGGCTCAATCGTCAATAGAATGAACGATCTCTTACGACAAGGTGGCATTGCTGTGGTAAGTGTGCCCAACTTCTTCAAAGAACCCGTCGCCAATGTCCTTTTTTTTCTCCCACATTTGCACTCATTCACAGCGAAATCCCTCTCTACGCTCTTTGAAAAACGGGGCTTTGTAATCCATTCATTGTCAGAAGAAAATCACGAACTGATTATTGTCGCGGAAAAAACTGATTTTCACTCAGAACATGGAAAAAAGCCCACTTCTCATACAATCACACGTGAATCTGTCCATGCAAAGATAGCAGAAGAACTGAAGCTCGGCGAGACAGTCCCGAACAAAAAATACCATTTGTTATGGTCAACAAAAAAAGCTAACCAAACATTCCTATTGAGAGGCATGCGGTATTTCTTAAAAAAAATAATGTGTGTGATTGAGAGAAAAATTTTTCTACAAGGACCATTATGGAGAAGTATTACTATAATGCGAAATAGCGGGCCTATAAATTTCCCGCTAAATATATATTTTAAAAAAAGAATTTATCTTTTTTATAAATAGTTAGAATTGTATAAAATATATTATCCAAGCTTATGAAGTTTTGGTTTTTTTTGCTTTGCATTATTTGAAACTGCCCAATGTATCCGCGGCTCAATATTATTGGTCCTAAACGTCTGTGGATATACAAAATTGATTGGCCAAACGGATGCGGGAGTAGTAAAGATGCTGGTATACATAAAACGATTATTTTTACGAGCATACCCACCCCTATGAAGTCCACTCGTGTCACAGAAGATAACCGTCCCCGCCTTACCGGTCAAAACAACTATATCCTCTTTCGGAATATCTGAATCATTACCCGCACTTCCGCTTGGAGGTTTTTGAGGAAAGAGATGCCGCCATTTTCCACCCTCATGAGACTCAGCGAGGTATGTAAACGGACCGGCATCCTCGTCAACATCATTTAAATAAAGAAACACCTTTACCAGTTTCTGATCTTCGGGATCCCGATGCCATCTTTGTGAAGCATATTCACGCTCGCCTGCTGGCATCGGCACCGTAACCTGAAGCCTCCAATCGCGGAATTTTGCCCATAAGTGAAGATAGGAATTGACGACATTCAGGATAGGATGTGAGAGCGAAAACTCTATAGCGGGGTGGGTAAGGTCAAGAACGCACTTACCCTCCCAAAGATTGATAAGAAATAAATCCTTACTGACAAGCCTCCCATCCCGAAGTGCCGCGTGCCGTGAGTCATATCTTACCTTCACATCCGCATCTACCCATCTCTTTTGCACAAAATCCTGTAACGTTTTAAATTCCTTTTCCAGGCCAAGAGCTGAAATATTACTCACCGCAATACCTCGGGAATTTATTTCCGAAATCAATTTTTTTTCTATCTCAGTGAGCGTTGGCGGATATTTATTAAAACGGTTGCGGCCCCTTCGATTTAGAACACTCCACCATATTATCTTTTTTGCCCGTAAAGAATGGTATGCGAGTGCAGAGCGAGAAATAATTTTTTTGATGACGCTTTTCATAAAGGTAGAATATAGATACGAAAAAAATTGTTAGATATTTTGGATAATTTTTTCTTCATAGCACGCGTAATATCGAATGCTCAAATCATGCTACACTTGTTCATGATTTTCAGTCAGTGATCCCAGAATGTTTGAAATGCATATCTTTATTATGTACGCTGTCGGAGTTAAAATCAATTACAATCGAGGAAAGTTTATTCTTATCTGAATAATTAGCATCGCGCAAATTACTGAATAATTTTTTACAGCTTTTCTTTATTCATATATTTTCATCGAGAAGCGTGCGGGCAGCCGACAGAACCTGCCTTACCATCGTCGAATTGATCGCCTTTTTTTGTTCGGCATACGAACCTTGAAGCTTCATCGCAAAAACCGAGGGAGCGACGTTATGTTCTGGCACCACGACTATTCTTTTCGGCCCGATTGGAGCTTGTTCATGAGGGTCTACAGGCCCAACAATATCAATAAGTGGAACATTGAGTGCGTCGGCAATATGAATGAGTCCGGTATCAGCGGCAATAAAAAGATCGAGATCACTAACTAGAGACGGTAGATCTTCAAGCCTAAAGTCAGCCACCGGAACACAGCTTTCTCCCGCCTTCCTTACAAATTCTTCGACCCGATTCTTATCACGCGCTGACCCGATGACAAGAAATCTTTTAATATCTTGTACTTGATTGAGCTCCCTCACTAATTCCAAAAATTTTTCATCTCCCCATTCCTTGACAGAATTTCCCGCACTAATACTTATTCCGACCAAAAAACCTTCGCGTTGTCCAGATACCGAGGCAATAAACCGCTTTGCTCGAATATCGCCCGCAGATGTTCGCTGAACTTCCTTGATATTTTCAAAGTTATGAATCCCGAGTGGAGCTAGAAGTTTTTTATAATGATCCGCAATCCGTGTTCCATCTTTGTATTCGATGCGCACTCTGTTAAACCAATCAGACGCTTTTTCACCCCGAGTTCTTGGATGATGTATTGTTTTTATGGAAATTGCTGCCACGGCAAAAGCGGCGACTAAATTGTTGAAAGGATTATTGGAAAGTGATATCACGACATCATATTTTTTTTTGCCGATAAAAAGAAAAAATCTGCCCCTCCCCCAAAAACCTTTGAACGGCAGGTCGTTGACATTAATAATTTCATCTATACTGGGATTGTTCCTGATTACATCAAGTATTTTTTTTCCGCACGCTACGGAAAGATGCCCCGCGGGAAATCTTTCTTTTATTGACCTAAAAACAGGCGTTGCACAGACCATGTCTCCAATACGAGTCAAAATGGGAATGACTAATATTCGCGGATTGTGGGGAAGAATATAATTTCGCCTCCGCTTTTTCACCGCCATAAAAGGAAAATAAATACAGGCAATGACCAGGTAAAACGCGAATTTAAGCCGCTCAATTGGCAACATATCCCTCGAGTCTACCATATACGCACTCGACTCAAAAATGGAAGCTCTTTATTTACGCCTGTCCGACACCTCCTCAAATAGAGCGGCGAGTCCAGCGGCGTACTTATTCCAAGTGATTTCTTCCCTCACGAACCGACTCCCTACTTCGCTCATTCGTAGGTATTTTTTTTCGTCTGTTGCCAGTAACTCAACAGCACGGGCAATAGTTTCCGGTTCGGCAGGATTAGAGAGCAAAACATTTTCTCCGTCAGCAAGCACTTCACTTGCTCCGGCAGTTCGACAAAGCACTACAGGCGTTCCTGAAGCCATCGCCTCAAAAACAGCAATCCCCCACGTTTGCATATGACTCGCGAACACAAATACATCGGCATTTTGATACTCCTTCAC
>MHRX01000047.1:0-4078 GCA_001822655.1 Candidatus Taylorbacteria bacterium RIFCSPLOWO2_01_FULL_45_15b | reverse complement strand
GGCATTTTGATACTCCTTCACTAAATTCGAGCTTTCCTTGATTTGACCGGCAAATTCTACTTTTTCAATAACACCGAGCGTACGGGCAAGACTCAAGAGTTTTTCGTGATACGCTCGAGCTGTATCTTTGTGACTATAGTTCCCAATAATCCGGAGCGAAGCATCAAATCCTTTTTTTCGGAGTAGCGAAACCGCTTCGATAATATCTTCAAACCTCCGATGGATGTAGAAAATACCGTTTGCTAAAATCTTTATTTTTTTATCATTGATAGCCGTTCGCGCCTTATAAACAAAAAGACTGCTGTCAACGGCGCTCCGAATAACACTCGAATCTCTTTTTACATATTTCTTTACAAAGTCTTGCGTTCGGTAATTCAAAACCGTAATCTTATCCTGCGCTCCAAAAAAAAGATGCCGTTCCCAAAGATCCCGGAAATAATTCGTAAAACGTTGAAAGATGGAGGGCTTAGCTCTTTCAAAAAGTGGATCCGTGAAAAGCGACCACGATGCGATGTGAAGATCGCTCAGCATAAGCACCGATGGTACGCGCGGATAAAGCTTTTTGTAATAATAGGAAACCCTCATAGGTATCTGATCAAATGGATTCAAAACATCGCACGGACTGATTACGCTCGCAAGGTTTTTCGCCCGCTGATTTTCTTCCAGTTCACGGAAGAATCCTCCCACGCGGCGGATTTTGGCAAAACGCGAAGCAAAATTTGAGTTCGTTTTGTCGAGTGCGGTGATATCAAGATCTTTCATGAGTCCCGGAAAACAGAGGTCTTTATCATACCGATACGTATAAATCTTCACTTCGTGACCCATCTTTATATATTCCTTGGCAACCATCATGACTTCCCGCTCAACGCCGCCGGAGATAGTGAGATACCGAACAATAATCGCTATTTTCATGTGTTTTGAAAATTATCGTGTAACGTGTTTTTTGAGCAAATCTATATTCTTTTCTGCCCATTCAAGCATTTTTATAATACCATTTTCAAACTGCACTTTTGGTTTCCAGCCAAGATGTTTCTCCAATTTACGTATATCTGAAATATACACTTTTTGATCCCCTGGACGCCAGTCCGAAAAAGAATACGCGAGCTTTTTACCGAGATACTCTTCAATAAGCCGTATGGCTTTCAAAACTGAAGATATGTTGGCAGGGCCGCCTCCCGCGCTATAAACATGACCGTGTACTTTTTTGGGATTTTTGATCGCACGTTCGTAGAGCCGACACAAATCGTCCACATACAAAACATCGCGAACCTGATGACCGTCGCCGTATATTACCGCCGGATAATCGAGAATCGCCCGAATTCCGAACCATGCGACCCAACCCTGGTCTTCCATGCCAAATTGATGCGCTCCGTAGATGCATGACTGGCGAAAGACAACTGTGGGAACATTGAAAATCCGAGCGTAATCGCGCACATACTGATCCGCCGAGCCCTTACTGCACCCGTATGGCGAGTGGAAATCAAGCATGTGGGTGTCCGAAATGCCATGAGGATGATCGTCATGAAAGTAGCCGTTCTTTCCACGCGAGACTTTTGCATGTTCCATGTTGCCATGCACCTTATTGGTGGATGCAAAGATTACGAGAGGTTTTTTTGGCGCCTTCCGTGCCGCTTCAAGAATATTCAGTGTCCCTTCGGCGTTTGTGCGAAAGTCGTGTATCGGGTCTTTAATGGAGAGCGTGACAGCAACTTGCGCCGCGAGGTGAATAACAGCATCAGCCGACGCGACTAGCTTGTGGACGAGATCTACATCCTTAACAATATCCGCCTTTACGAAGGTAAATTCTTTTTTCCATTTTTTTGAAAGCCACTCTAGATTATGCTCAGCTCCCTTCCTCGACAAGTTATCAAGAATGGTAACCTTATAACCTTTATTCAAAAAATAATCGGCGCTGTTTATGCCGATGAAACCCGCGCCTCCTGTAATGAGAATCCTCTTCGCCATAGCCAAAATATATGAATTCACATAATACGCCACAGATAGTGAGTAGTCAACGATAGCGCCGTATGATCATAAAGAAAAAGGCATCCCGTTTGGGACGCCTTATTTGAAATTCTACGGCATAGTCTGGAGCGCAATCCTAAACACTGTCATTGGATACCAGTGTTGCTCCGATTCGGGCAATTGAAGAAGATCCTCCATGGTCAGAAACTTCTGTGCAGTATGATCCCCGTCATGACGAGCGGCTTCGAGCTCACCGTGTGGCACAAAACCCACATAGCAGAGATTCATCGTTGAACCAAGGGCGTCTTCTGCACAGGTACGGAATACTCCAATTAGTCCCTGAATCACCGGTCGCACACCACACTCCTTCTCTGCACGTTCAGCGACAAAATCTGTGTAGGATCGGTACGCATGCACTGCGCCTCCTTGCATCCACCATTTTCCGCCGAACAATTTCCCGACAGCGCGTTTAGACGCAATGACTGCGTGCCTGCCATCGGGCAACGTCGTAGTCACCACGATATCAGCGCACGCACTGTCGAGAACGGTTCGAGTAAAATGACTTTCTCGACAACTGCTTTAGTCCCACTTAAACTTTTCAAAAGTGCCTCTCTTTCTTGTTTGTTATTGTATTACTTCCTAACCTGCATTATAGCAACTTTTACACAAATGTCAAATAACCTGATTATTAGCCGTTTTTTTATCCTCATAAAGCGCGAGAAGCCCCTCCGCATACTTTTTCCATGTGATATTTTTTTGGGCAAAATCCGCCCCACTTTCATTTACCGTCTTAGAGCCTATCTCCAATCTAATGCCTAGCTCGAACGTCCAAAATTCGGTCGACAGGGATATTGTCGACACCTGTAGACGGTGCGAAAATTTCAGATTTTGAGGAAGTATATCGAGATACACTGACGAAAAATATGCAATTTGTAGCAGAATTTTGGATGTTTCAGCAGGCAAGTCGAGGATTTGCTTCTTAAACCGCGGTTAGATTGGAGATAGGCTCTTATATAACGAAGGATTGTTTACAAGATCCATGATCGCTTTTGCAAACATATAATATAAGACGCTATAGCGTCTTATATTATATGTTTGCTTTTACAGCATATCTTCTATTCAGCAATCAGTGACCGCCGAATAAACTCGCGCGGTATGACCGTCAGATTGCCGGAGTGCGGTAGTGAACCCGGCACCATTTGACGAGAGAGAAGAAGAGCTTATGAGAGACATAATATTCGGATGTACACTCCGCTCTGGTTGCTATTTGGTGAAAATGGCGCTGGGTTTATTATCTGCATTCCGCATCATCCCGGAGAGAGCTTTGGGGTATTTTGCGGGTAGAAAATAAAACGCCGGGGTAAAGAGCAATGGGCGTTCCCCCGTCTTGATTCAATACATTTCTAATGATAATTGTGATTTTCATATGGTGTATTATGAGAACTTATTTGTTAAGAAATGATACTACTGCATTGAATAACCTCTGACTAGCTTTTCCATCGGACATCCAAACCTGCGTTCGAATAATTTCATTTCTCTCTTTTTTATCTTTTTCCGGATGCCGTAAGTAATCATTTACGTACATAGCAAGTTCTTCCGGGGTATTTGCAACTTGAACTCCTTTAGTCTGAAGTAGAGGAATAATATGATCATACTCTAGCATATGCGCGGCACTCGGGTAGCAGACTTTTCGGTCGCGACTATTATAGCCGATAGCAATGAGAGACTTTCCAAACATCGCAATATCAATAAAAAGTGTAGTACTAATCGAGACAAGGACGTCTGAGTAATACAAAGTATCAATAAGATGCGCCTCGTCCTTGAGAGAAAGCTCGTTTTGTTTAAAGAAAGTATTATCACTATGTAACTGAACGCCTGGCCTATCAAAAAATACATTATGCTTTGGAAGCTTAATATCCTTCAAATTTACCGCGTCCGTCGGTGGTAGTCGGACAAGTAGCACTGCATTATCGGGAAGTGATTTGCTTAATACTTCGATAACATCACGATCAAAAGTATTGTTTCTAAAAAATCTGTCTCCAAGCGGTGAATAGAGGACAATTTTTTTCTTTTCGTCAATTCCCAAACGGTCACAAAAATCTCTTCGGGAAAG
>MHRX01000046.1 GCA_001822655.1 Candidatus Taylorbacteria bacterium RIFCSPLOWO2_01_FULL_45_15b | reverse complement strand
AAGCGCAACTGATATTTTTATAGCAAAAAAATTGAGGAATTTTCTGGGTAAATAATTTTAATACCGTGCGGGAATTTTAGACTTAGAATAAAAAAATTCGCCCGCAGGCGAATGTGATAATGCATCAATTTTGCATTAAGAAATCTCTTCCGGGGTTAAGACCCGAATGCCATCACCTTTGAGTGCGCCGTCGAATATTCCAATTTCGGCGCCGGCCTTTGCGATTTCTCTGGCAATCCACGAACACGCGTAAGTCTTATTTTGCGAATCGGAGACTTTTAATTCAGGATTCATTTCCCAGAATAAAGCTTTTGCTCTGACCCGAGGGGATCTCGACGCAGTTACAAGGCTTAGTCTTTGATAACGCGGTGCTATTAGGAGAATGTAATCTGATCGAGAAATCCTTTTCCTTAAAAACGTCTTTCTCTGGACACTGTTATCCGGAATTAAGTGTTTCGACCACGTGTAATCGGGAAGCACGGCAGCAATCTTGTCAAGGGGGTTTCGGGATAGAAAATAACCTGCGCTCAGAAATCTTGCGACTTCCATCAAAATTTCTCCTCTAAGGAAATAGCGTTCTTGGTTAGTTGTAAACTCGTCACTTGGGGGTGTTAAAAGATACCCATCTTCAAATCCTTGCCTTATTTTTAAAAGTTTGGACAAACTGAAGTTATCTGTGTTTTTAAAACTCATATCTTTCGCAAGAATAACACGGAAAATTATTATAAGCAATACTTGACGAAACAAAACTAATCGTTATAATGGTCTGCGGATTCAAAGGTTAATTTCCACATATCGAAAGGTAAGTAATGATTGGACAAAAATGGATGATTTTTACTGTTGGTGAAGCTCTTTCAAAAACTGTTGCGAAGAGCCTGCAAAAGGCCGCGGGAATCGTTTCTACGACTCTTGCCCATGCTTTTTTTGCTACGTTCCTCGTCGGTTTGGTTCAGGCTTCGGTAGGTTTTATCGTTGCGAAAAGACAAAACCGCAGAGTTTTGGACACTCGTCAAAATGTTATCGGCGCATGTCTTTTTGGTCTTTTTGCGATGGCGATTACGGCACTTGGATTCGCGACTTTCGTCTATGAAGGGGATATCGGGGTAAGTGTTTTTCTTATCACCTTGTCTATCATCCCCGGTGCGCTCATTGACAGAGTGTTTTTCAAACACCCTTTAGTCGGGCGCCAGTGGATTGGAATGGCGATAGGAATTCTTGCGGGGTACGTCATTTTAGGTTCGCCATCGCTCCGCGAAGCTTCCACACTCCCGGTTTGGGTCTGGATGTCAATTGCGATAGCAGTAATGCTTGCAATTAATCAAGCCATCACGCAAAAAATCCAGAATATCGACCCATTTGTAAAAAACTTCTGGGGTGGTGTTGTGCAGGTCGTACTTGGCGGAGCCGGCACGTTAATTCTCGGTAAGGGGTTCACTGCTTCAATCTCGCAAGATCGACTGCTCACACTTGTCGCCGTGTCGGTGATTGTGGGTTTCATTGTTGTGGCGATGTGGACATTCAATTTGTTTGCGTATCGCGGAGGCGGCACCATTGCCCTGAAGAAGCTCGTCATGAATGCAGTCTACCTCATTACCGCGATGTTTGCGGGTATTGTGTTCTTTCAAGAATCGCTGACGCCGGGGAAAGTATTTGGCGTAGTTTTGTACCTGGTATCGTTTATTCTCTTTGATCCTTCGACGTGGAAGACAGTGACTGCGCGGCTTAAACTGAAGAACGCGTAAACAGTTCAAATTCAAACCACCTGATCAAGGTGGCTTTTTTCTACCAAAAACTCATGCTATAGTTTCTGCCATGAATTCACGAACAACGTCGGATGTCGCTTATTGGATAGTGTTGGGAGGTATATTTTTACTGCCATTTATCCCTTTTATTGTTTCATATTCTCAAGCTTTTCCATTTATCACCGGAAAAAATGAAGTATTCAGACTTCTCGTTGAAATAATTACAGCCGCCTGGCTTATATTGTGCTTGTATCGCGAAGAATACCGACCTAGACAATCAAAACTTTTTTTCAGCGTCTCTGTGTTTCTCGGCATAATCTTTATCGCCGATCTTTTAAGTCCTAATATTTTCAAAAGTTTTTGGAGCAATTTTGAACGCATGGAAGGGTTTGTTACCATTTTTCACCTCGCACTTTATTTTTTTGTCGCCGGTTCAGTGATGCTGAAAGACAAGCTCTGGATGAATTTCTGGAGAGTATCACTCGCCGCGAGCGCGATCATGGCAATTTACGGATTTCTTCAACTCAACGGTGATATCAAAATCAACCAAGGCGGTGTACGACTCGACGCGACATTTGGTAATGCAATCTATCTTGCGGTATATATGATGTTCCATGTCTTTATGGGGTTGTTTCTTATTGTAAAAGACAAGGCTCACAGAATTTCCCAAGTGCTCTACGGTGTCGTCATCATCATGGATCTGATTATTCTTTATTTCACCGCCACTCGAGGAGCAATGCTCGGACTTTTATTCGGTCTTCTTGTTGCTTGTATAACACTTGCTCTTGCGGCAGGGTCTGGCACCAAGTATCGAAAATACGCGACGGGTGGCATTATCGCTCTCGTCGTTCTCGGAGGATTATTTTATTCCGTCAAAGACACCGAATTTGTGAGGGGCAGTCTTGTTTTGTCTCGTATTGCCTCAATCTCGCTCGATGCGTTGACTCCTCGAACACGAGTCTGGGAGATGGCGTGGAAAGGTTTCCAGGATCGGCCTATTTTGGGCTGGGGTCAGGAGAGTTTTAATTTTGCTTTCAACAAATACTACAATCCGGAAATGTACACGCAGGAACAGTGGTTTGATCGAACGCATAATATTATTTTCGACTGGCTAATTGCCGGAGGAATTCTCGGACTTCTGGCATATCTCTCAATTCTTTATTTCGCTTTCCGGGGCATATGGAAAGTTGCTTCATGGGGCGTTCTCGAAAAAAGTATCATGAGCGGACTTTTGGCCGGCTACTTTTTTCAAAATCTTACCGTCTTCGACAATATCACGAGTTATATTTTATTCTTCAGCATTCTCGCACTTATTCATAGTAAAACTCTCGAATCCCGGGAAGTCGTACCAAAGTTTTTTGATGCGATGAAATCACAGAATGCTTTTGCAACCCCGGCGATCGTCATTCTTCTCATCGCTTCAGTTTATTTTGTGAATTACAAGACATATGCCGCAAGCACCACGCTCATTCAGGCCATTCAGCCCCAAACCGATGGCGCAGTTCGAAATCTTGAGTTGTTTGAGGAAGCCTTGAGATACAATAGGGGGAGGCAGGAAATCGTAGAGAATTTGACGCAAACCTCTTATCAAATTGCTCGCGCAACTCTTCCCGATGAAACAAAGAAAGCTTTCTATGACTCTGCAAGACGAGAACTGCAAAGACTTACCGCTGATGTCCCGCGCGATGCCCGTTACGAATTGTTTTTCGGTTCATTTCTAAATCGCTTTAATCAGGTAAATGATGCGATTGTCCACCTCGACAAAGCCCATGAACTTTCACCAAAAAAGCAAATTATTCTGTTCGAACTTGGGGCGACGCACATCAATAAGGGCGAGTTCGCGAAGGGTGCGGAAATTCTAAAGAAAGCGTATGATCTGGCTCCGCAATTTAAGGAGGCCGCAGTGCTGTACTCCGTCGCACTCGTTTATGCTGGAGACATTGAAACATCCGACGAAATTCTAAAGCAAGTATACGGCGATAAATTTCCTGATGATGATCGACTGGTCAATGCGTACGTGCATGCGAAGGCGAACGAGCGGGTAGTTGCGTTTTGGAAAAATAAGATAGAATTCGATCCCGATAACGCCCAGCTTCATGTGTCGCTTGCGGCGGCTTATCTCAATATTAATGCGCGCAACCAAGCCATCGCCGAACTTCAAAAGGCAATAGAACTAAATCCTGAATTCAAAGAGCAGGCAGAAAATCTTATTAAAGAAATTCGGGCGGGAAGAAATCCTCAATAGATTGGATTAATCGATAACGCGACTTGATATTTTGTCCCGATACGGTAGGGTATTTTCAGACTGAACTTTAAAATAAGGAATACGATTGAAACTCTGCTTCATTTCTCAAGATATCGCAGGCTCCAACATTTTTGAAATTATTGCAAGGGATGCACCTCGGAAGTTTGTTTCTTGCACGCATTTGGCTTTTGGGAAACCGGGCGCTCTCGACGAACAGGAGGTTCTTAAGGATGTTCGATTCGCCCGCGCCACGTTTCTCGGAATGTCTTCAAATGAAAAACTTTCGAGGCTTGAAATTGAGGCTGGCCTCGCGGCATATGCGGCAGGGCAAACAGTTTATCTCTTTGCGGATCTTCCAACGAGTGTTTGTCGCCCTTTCTACAAAAAGGCTTTTTCAAATAAAGCGGTGCAGGTACTCATTCCCACAGAAGACGTGAGAGCGCTCGCGCGGAGAACTTTTCCTAAAGCCAAGATTCACGCGGTCGGCAACCCCTGGTGGGAAAGTTTTTGTTTTTCAGGCGCGGATGCGGGAAAGATGAAAAATAAATTGGGATTGTCTTCAGACGAAACATTTGTCCTCTGTGCCGGGACAAAGAGCCCGATGGTCAATTTCCCTCTTTTCAATGATGCGATTCTCGCGCTTCAGGGACTTGGAATGACTTCAAAAATTAAAATCGTCCTATGTCTTCACGGAGGCGATATCTTAGAACCTCGATATTATTCGGAGTTCGCAGAATTTGGCAGAGCGATCATTTGTCCGCCGGGTATTGCTTCCACCGATCTTGTGCGCGAGTGCGAGCTTGTGATCCAGTGCGCGTCAACAACGGGCGTCGCCGCTGCGTATGCAGGAAAACCGGTGATTGACTACATTCAGCCGCTTGCGAGAAGTCGGCTCCGGGTAAATGGCGCGTACCCGTGGTTTTTGAGTAAACAAGGGGCGTCCTTCGAAACAGGCACTCTTGGGGATCTCAAAAAAATCACCCGACTTTTATTGGACCGGAATAGTATTTTGTTTAGGACAGGTCTTCTCATGCAAGAAAAGCATTTTCCAAAGATTGAGAGAAAGGGTGAGGTTTTGAAAAACATCTTTACCATCATTGACTCCAATACACCGGCTCTTTAGTGAGCCGGTTTTTTATTACGTGTTTTTCCCGAGTGGGGTCTTGACTTTCCCCTGTATCCGAGCATACTACTAAGGTGAGTGCTAATTCGAAAGAGTTTGAATTGGCCCAAAACAAAACGAATGTCTGCGTAAGACCCGTCCTCCTTGGAACGGGTTTTGCGTTTTATATTTGCTCAAAATGAGCCTATTCCCATAGACTCATTTTGCTGCAAATATTAAACTGAGCGCCGATTCTGGAATATGGGCCTCGCTACGAGCCTCCTTGAAGTGTTTAAATGCAAATAAAAGTTATTCTGTACCTCGGTGCTTTCGGTTGGGATGAGCTGTGGACAAAAAAATACGTGGTTGGATTGTTTATCGTATACTTCTCTATGAGTTGCGCTCGGCTATGGTTGGCGGCAGCACTCACATAAGACATTTGTTTTGGAGCCAGCTCCCGCCAACCATAATTCGGCACAACATGACCATTGAACGAAATGTTCCATTAAGCGCACACACTTCTTTTCGCGTCGGCGGTCCAGCCGATTTTTTTTGTAGTATCAAGACTGAATCAAATTTACAGGAGGCGGTAACGTTTGCGAAAAATAATTCGCTTGATTTCGCGCTTCTTGGCGAGGGGTCGAATGTGCTTGTTCCAGATTCCGGTTTTCGCGGTCTCGTCGCTAAAATGGAAATGCGTGGAACCATGCTCCGCGAAAAAGGAGATTCTGTTTTTTTTGATGCCGCGGCGGGCGAATCTTGGGACAGCGTGGTTGACTTGGCTTGCAGTAAGAATATTTTTGGATTGGAGAATCTCTCGTTTATTCCGGGCACAGCAGGTGCAGGCCCTGTTCAGAATATCGGAGCGTATGGGTCAGAGATCGGAGAGGTCATTGTGTCCGTGTCGGTGATTGATCTTAAGAGTGGTGAAAAAAAAGAAATGACCGCCAATGACTGTGCGTTTGAGTATCGTCATAGCATCTTTAAGACAGAGGCGGGGCGTTCGTCTGTCATTACAAAAATAACACTGCAACTTGAGACAAAAGGGCGCGTAAATATCGGCTACAAGGACTTGAAGGAATATTTTAAAGATAGCTACTCTTCGAGGCTTTCTCCGCAAGATGTCCGAGAAGCGGTGATAAAGATTCGTACCGCAAAACTTCCTGATTGGAAAATCGTCCCGACCGCAGGGTCGTTCTTTAAGAATCCGATTATCGCGATTGAAAAAGCCGCCGAACTCAAAGAGCGATTTCCCGAGATGCCTCAATTTGAATTCGGCGGGGACAGGATAAAAATTCCTCTTGCATGGATTCTTGATAAAGTTTTAAACCTCCGAGGCTTTGCGGTCGGTGCCGCCCGTCTTTTTGAACGACAGCCTCTCGCAATTGTGGCCGAATCTGGGGCTGTAACAAAAGATATTGAAGTGTTGGCGAGTGAAGTTGAAAAAAAAGTATTTGAAATTGTCGGAATTAAAATAGAGAGAGAGGTTGA
>MHRX01000045.1 GCA_001822655.1 Candidatus Taylorbacteria bacterium RIFCSPLOWO2_01_FULL_45_15b | reverse complement strand
AAAGGCTTTCATTACAGGCTTAACGGGGCAGGACGGCTACTATCTTTCTAAATTTTTGATCGAGAAAGGTTATAAAGTATTCGGCCTAATCCGAAGGACAAGCAATGATCCGCTTGTTCGTTTTGGAAATGAGGTGGAATATTTAAAAAAAAACATAACACTGCTTTACGGCAATATGCGTGATGAAAAAACTCTGATTTCGGCACTTAAAGCATCGAAGCCTGATGAGATATATAATCTTGCGGCTCAATCCGATGTCGGTATTTCTTTCGTATGTCCTGACGAATCCTGGGATGTGAATTACGAAGGTACGGGGCGACTTTTTGTGAATGCGCTACGCATTAATCCTAAAGTGAAAATATATCAGGCCTCGACGAGCGAGATGTACGGCTCGACACCGCCTCCCCAAAATGAAGAAACGCGTTTTATGCCGGTAAGTCCGTATGCTGAAGCAAAATTAAAGGCCCATAGAGATTTTGTTGTCGCCCTCCGCAAGAAAAAGCGTGTATTTATTGCTTCGGGAATACTTTTCAATCATGAATCACCCGTCCGAGGGGAGCATTTCGTCACAAGGAAAATTACCATTTCGCTTGCAAAGATAAAACTTGGAATTCAGGAATATTTTGAACTTGGCAATCTTGACGCGAAGCGTGATTGGGGGTTTGCGGGAGATTATGTCGAGGCTATGTGGCTCATGCTTCAGCAAAAGAGACCGGATGATTTTGTCGTCGGTACCGGAGAATCGCGAAGCGTTCGGGAATTTGTCGAAGCGGCGGCAGAAAATCTCGGCATGAAGATAACGTGGAAAGGAAAAGGGCTTCGCGAGGTGGGGGTTGATGAAAAGGGTATTGTCAGGGTCAAAGTAAATAAAAAATATCACCGGCCGAATGAGGTGCATTTTTTACTGGCCAATCCTCACAAAGTCGCCACGATTCTGAAGTGGAAGCCAAAAGTCTCTTTTTTCGCGCTCGTCAAAATGATGGTAGACTTTGATTACGCTGACCTCAAGAAAAAATATTCATGAAAAAAAATAAAAAAAAGGCGGAAAAAAAATCTTCCGACGAATTGATCACGATTACGCGCTGTAGGGTGTGCGGGAAGCAAAAATTTAAGGATATTATTTCGCTCGGAAATTTGCACATGTCGGATTTTATCGATTCCGATAAAAGCCACGAGGGAGAGGGATACCCGCTTGATTTGATTATTTGTGACAGAAAAAACGGTGGCTGTGGATTAGTCCAGCTTCGTCACGGCATTTCTCCCCATGCGATGTATCGCAATTATTGGTACATGTCGGGGGTCAACAAAACAATGGTTGAAGAACTGACGGATATTGCGCACATTGCGGAGAGAATCGCGCGGCCGCAGGCGGGAGATATTGTCCTTGATATAGGAAGCAATGACAGTACGCTTCTGCGGGCGTACGAACATCCCGGGGTTATTCGCGTCGGCTTTGAACCTGCGAAGAATCTTATGCAAGCTGCACAGCAAGGAAGTCACCATGTGTTTAATGATTTTTTCTCCAAAGGCCCATATCAGAAGAAATACAAGAATGCAAAAGCAAAGATCATTACCGCTATCGCCATGTTCTATGATCTCGAGGACCCGAATTCGTTTATCCGTGATGTCGCCACTATCCTTGATCCGAATGGCGTATTTGTAATTCAAATGACAGATCTTCCTTCGATGCTTATGTTGAACGCATTCGATAATATCTGCCACGAACACCTCGAGTACTATTCTTTGGATGTTTTGAAGTTTCTCCTCAAACGGCACGATCTCGAGGTATTTGATGTGGAATCAAATGATGTGAACGGTGGAAGTCTCCGCGCGTATATTCGTCATGTCGGCAGCCGCGTCGGCGACGAGCGCTTTGGAAAAGACATCAGGCATTTGGAGCGAGTTGCGCTTGAGGAAATGCTCGGACTTCAGGAGTACGAAATATATGAGAAGTTTGCCGCCGATGTTAAGCGGCTCGGAGATTCCCTCGTTTCCTTTATCCACAACGAGAAGAAAAAAGGAAAAAATATTTATGTATATGGCGCATCGACAAAAGGCAATACACTTCTTCAGTATTTCAATCTCACTAAAGACCATATTAGCGCCGCGGCAGAGAGAAATCCGATGAAGTGGGGGAAAAAGACAATACGCACGAATATACCCATTGTTTCGGAGGAGGATGCGCGAAAAGGCGATCCTCATTACTTCCTCGTATTACCATGGCATTTTCTGAAGGAGTTTATTGAACGTGAGCATGAATTCTTTGCGTCCGGCGGTAAATTTATCGTTCCACTGCCAGAATTTAAAGTGATAGGTCGAGAGGAGCTCGGTATTTCGCCGAGCGTAAGAGCTAAAAGTACCGCGGGTGTTGGCAAAAAAAATGATGGATCTAAAAAAAAGTAAGATTCTAATCACAGGTGGTTCCGGATTTGTCGGTTCTCATTTTGTTGACACTCTGCTTGCCGAGGGAGTTCCTTCGGAAAACATACGTGCTCCCCGCCGCAGTGAATGTGATCTTCTCGACTTGGAACAATGCGCCGCCGCCATGCGCGGCATTGATGTGGTTTTTCATATGGCCGCGCATACGGGCGGAATGGAGGAGCATAAACAGCATCCCGGAGAGATAATCCGGGATAATGTACTCATGAATACCAATGTTCTTGAGGCCGCAAGACTTCAGAAAGTAAAAAAGGTTGTTGCCATGGGGAGCGCGACAGTGTACGCGGCAGATCTCGAAGTGCCCTATCACGAGGATTCAATATGGGGTTCTCGATATGAGAAAATACATCTCCCGTACTCTTTTTCAAAACTGCTTCTTTTAGTGATGGGGCAAACATATCGAGAGCAATACGGAATGAATATTGTGCACGTTATCCCGACAAACATGTATGGCCCGGGCGACGACGGGAAGAGCGGCTATGTGATTCCGACGCTCATAAACCGCATAAAAAAGTCGAAAAGCGACGGAAGCAAATCGATTGAAGTATGGGGAAGCGGAAATTCGACGCGTGATTTCTTGTACGTGGAAGACGCTGTTCGAGCACTCGTCGCCATTGCCGAAAAGTATGATGAGGCAGAGCCACTGAATCTCGGTTCAGGAAAAGAGTCTACGATTAGAGAGTTGGCGGAGATCATCTCTAAAATTATGGGTTTCGAGGGAGCCCTTATATGGCTTAAAGATAAAGGCGGGCCCGACAACCGAAGGCTTCTTGATATCTCGCGCGTGAGAGAGGCTATAGGGTATAATCCTGATACGGATCTCGAAACGGGACTGCGAAAGACGATTCATTGGATGAACCTCAATCAACAATAACACATGCATATCGCTATCATTGTGCGGAGGCTTACAAATTTTGGCGGCGTACAGCGCCAAGCGCTCTCGCTTGCGCATGAATTGAAAAAAATGGGCCATGATATCCGGCTTTATACGTTCGCATATGACCGCGAGCGATGTTATCCGGAATTGGTGGGAGATATACCGGTCAGAGCGCTTCCTCAAGACGAACATCTTCCAACTACGGGTTTTTTTGGTTTCATCAATGAAACCCGCATGGCAAAGCGATTATCTAAATACATTGATTCATCGACCGAACTCCTGCATCCCCACTGCATCATAAGTCATCATGTCGCTTATTTTTATAAGAAAAACATTAAACACATTCCTTCGGTCTGGAATCTGAACGAATTGCCTGCAATGCGCTGGCCAATTGAGATGCTTGAGATGGTAGAAAATCCAGAGTATCACGATATACCGAAGAAACCCCTGTGGTATAAAAAACTTGTTATCCTTCTTAGAAATGCGTACGACAGGTTTTTTGTCCAAAAACAAGATGTGATTACCGTATTTGATACTTTTCATCAAAAAATGCTTGAGCGGTATGCGGGAAGAAAAAGCACCATTGTTCCGTCGGGACTTGATATAGATCGGTTCCAGTATCTTTACCACGAATCTCCTTCTCGTGAAAAAAAATTGTTTTTATTGACGAGTGGCATTTTCTTGTCGTACCGGAGGTTCGAGGATATTATTTCGGCCTTACCGATACTTATCGAAAAAGGATTAGATCCTGAACTTTCAATTTTTGGCGACTATTCGTGCGATAAAAAATATCACAAAAAACTGATCGAGCTATCAAGGAGGCTCGGAGTAGAAAACAGAGTGGTGTATAAAGGAACATATTTGGATGAGGAATTGATGAAAGCGTTTGCAGAGAGCCATATATTCGTGTTTCCCCATCTTCAGTCTCAAGGACTTTCCGTATATGAATCTATTGCGGCGGGTCTTCCGACGGTCATAACTCCGGTTCCCGGTACCTATGAGACACTTCACCATAAGCGAGAGGTTATGGTCGCTGAAGTAAAGAACCCAGTAAGTCTCGCGGCCGCACTTGATGAACTTGCCACAGATCCGACACTCTACCAAACGTTAAGTAAAGATGGTTCGAAATATGTCCGGACTAATTTTTCCTGGCGGCAATATGCTGAAGGAATGAATGCGATTTTTAAGAAAGTGGGCAATTAATAATCCTTTTGGAATAATATGAAGACTATTTTCGTTACGAGTTTCCACGTGTTCATTTCGAGAAATATTTTGACCTCTCCTTTTTTTGAAATGCTTCGGAGTGATCCGTCTCTCAAGGTTGTTCTTCTTATTCCCCATAAAAAAAAAGAATTCTTCGAGACAAATTTTGGCGATGAACGTATAACGATCGAGGCTGTCGAACGCACTGTGGGAAAAGTAGATGCTTTTCTCAATGATTTTGCTCTTGCGTCATTTCTTACAAAATCAGCAGGTTTTCGAAAGAAGTCTGGTGTGGGATGGTTATTCCCTTACACAAAGCATCTCTTTATTTTTGCCCCTGTATTTTTTCGCGCATATCATTATTTTTATAATTTTTTTATGCCGCGAGGTCGTTATGCAAAAATTTTTGAAAAACACACGCCTTCCATGCTTTTTGCCACAGATATTTTTGCTCCACTTGATGCCAATTTTATGCTGGAAGCGCGTCGTCGCAAAATTCCTGTACTCGGTATGATCCGCTCATGGGATAATTTGACGACAAAAGGCCCTTTTCCCGTTCGACCCGATCAGCTTCTCGTGGCAAATGATATTATGGCCACTGAGGCGAAAGAAATACATCATTATGGCGAG
>MHRX01000044.1 GCA_001822655.1 Candidatus Taylorbacteria bacterium RIFCSPLOWO2_01_FULL_45_15b | reverse complement strand
AAGACCGAAGATTTAAAGTCATTTCAGAATTATTAAGAAAGAGTTAATTTAGCACCTAAATACTTCCTTTACTCCCAACTTATTGACCCTCATCGATATCCCTAGCGCAAAAACCGCCCGCTTTGAAGAGGTCGACGAGTGCATTTTGTATATGGCATAACGAAATTAGAGTGTGGAAATTTGACAATTACTCGTCTGTGAGTAGTATCGTTCATTGAATTCAATGTCTTTTCGCAGACGGAATCACAAAAAAAGCTCTGTAGGACGCTAGATCCTTGCCCTTTTATGGGCCAGTTTCCCGATTTAGCGTCCTACAGAGTTTTTTTGCATTATTACGAGCGATGCCATACTCAATTTTATTTTAGTTTTGGGTGATTGACTTTCAAAAATATTGTAGCACGAAGCGTTCTTCATTGGTTATCCACAGTGCCACTTGCAATAACGTCCGTATAATAAACATACGGACGGTCTTGAGGGGAAACCAAGACAGTTACGGTTGTTATGATGCATGGTTTCTCCGAAATAATTCTCTGCGATAAAGCATAAAACCGCTCACGCGGTATTTTTTGCTGTTTAGCTTTTCGGGTTCAGGCATAAGTTGTGTTTCTCAAGTTCGTTTCATCGGGATCTGCAAGAGAAATAAATTTTTGCCTGAATTTTTGCATTCAGGGTTACAGGTCGATGCAGGTTTGTTCGGTATTCCCTTAAGGGACCGAGAAAACCGAGAGATATAAAATTTATTAAAAATAATTTTCAAAAAAATACATGATAAAGAAAATTGCAGCTTTTCTCACTATTGTTCCGATGCTTGCAGTCCTTCTTGCGCCGGCTTCAGCCGATGCTTCGGGACGCTGGTACAGACACTGGAGACCTGCTCCACAGCCTATGTTGACTGTTACAGTCGACAACGACAACGATGCGACGGTAACGAATAACGTTTACGTTAAGGCAGATTCAGGCGACAACGATGCTGACGGAGGAGAGGGAGACGATGGAGGAGATGCGGGTAGCAACTCTTCAAGCGCTGGAGACGGCGGTTCAGGAGGAGACACGAGCGGTAAGGGCGACCAGAATGCCGGTGACGGAGGAATGGGGGGAGATACAGGAGATGCTGGTGATGGCGGAAACGGCGGTGATGGCGGAAACGGCGGAACTATTGATACTGGCGACGCGATCGCTTGGGCTGATGTTTCAAATACGGTAAACGACAATGATACTGAAATTGACCTTTGTGGATGTCTAGCTGATGAGGATGGCAAAGTAACAATAACAGTAACAAATCGCAACCGAGCAACTATCACAAACGACGTTACAGTCAAGGCAGATAGCGGAGACAATGACTCTGATGGAGGCGATGGCGATGACGCTGGAAACGGCGGCGACAACTCTTCAAGCGCTGGAAACGGCGGTTCAGGAGGGAGCACGAGCTCATCAGGCGGTCATTGGTGGGGAGGATCATCTTCAACTTCAACTCAAAATGCAGGTAATGGTGGAGATGGAGGAGAGACGGGCGATGCTGGCGACGCAGGTGACGGAGGAAACGGAGGAACTGGTGGAAGAATTACGACAGGAATGGCAGATAGTTCTTCAACCGTAATTAACGTTATCAACCGAAACATTACGCGAACCCGCTAGTCGGAAAACTTTTTTCGATATTTGATTCAGAAAACATCTTGGCACAGGCAGAAGATTTCTGATTTGAATGTTTGAAGAGTGATCGACTGTCCGCCGATGTCGCGACTTCCTGTCGCGACATCGGATAAGGCTTTCCCGGGGGAAGCCTTATCCGATGGAGAAGTCAAAATATATATTTTTTATCGGCCTCATAATCGTCGCAATCACTGCGAGCAGTGTTTCTGCGGATAAGGCCACGGTAAGTAATACGATTTCTGTATACGCAAATTCCTCTACGGGAAAGGCAAAAGCAGGCATTGATGTTGAAACTGAAGTGAACGGTCAAAAAAACACGACTTCGCTTCATGAGGAAAGCAACTCGTCTGTTTCGATCGAGGTCAAAGAAAAGTTGCCTGGGGAGGCCACTGCTGTTGATATCGAGATCAGCAAAACCTCTGTTGTCGAGGGTGAAAAGATTACAGGTGATCAAAGCAGTGCGACGGGAGACGTTGAAAATCAAAGTAATTCGGACGCCGATAACCAAAACGTCAGTGAGATTGTTGCGTCGGCAGACTCGCTTGTCGCCGTTTTGGAAGATGGTCACAAAGGGGGGACGTTGACCGTGGCGGTCATAATGAATGGGATTATTTTTAAAATAAAAAACCTACTACACCATGTCGTATCATTTTTTTCATTCGCATAACGTTGTGTCGGTTCCTGCGAGACGAAACATTGCCACATTGCTTGTCGTATTGCTCGCAGTTATACAGCCGTTTGGTCTCCTTTACGCTGAAGAGATTGAGTCAATCGCAGAAACAGTGCCGTCAGAAGCGACAGGGGCTGTCGAGGAGACGCCCGAGGCTGTTGAAGAAATATCTGTAGCAGAGCCGGTAACTATTACGACCGGCGACGCGGATGCGGAACTTGTTTTAGAATCAAGTGAAAATATTAGTGAAACAGACACAAATCCCGAACCAGCACAGGAGGATTCTGCTCCTGCCGTCGCGAATGATGAACCGATGCTCGGAGATATCGAGGAAACCGAAATAGAAATAAATGAATTGGCAGAAAATTCAGATACCGAGAACGCGGCTCTCCTTTCTGATGCGGCCACGGACGAGGAAAATGCCACGACAACGGCCGGATCAATAACGCTTGATGTAGAGAACAACAATAATGCTACAACGACGAACGACGCGCTTATTGAGGCGGAGACAGGTGAAAATACCGGCAGTGGCGGCTCTGGCTCGTCGATCTCTACGGGAAATGCGATTGCGACAGCCGACATTTTAAATATCTCGAACCTCAACATCATAAATTCAAGCGGTTTCTTTCTTCTTTTCAATAATATGCTTGGCTCGATCGGAAGTCTTGATTTTCGAGACATCTTTTCATTGCCGGCCGCACCCAGTCTCTGCACGGGGCTCTGCGGAAACAGCGAAACATCTTCGACCACTATTTTAAACCAGAATGTTGCGGACATAACGAACTCGCTTGTTGTTCGAGGCGCAACTGGGGACAATACCCTGCGCTCGACGGGCGAGGGCGTGATTACGACGGGCGACGCCGTCGCGGCGGCGAACATCGTGAATGTTGCAAACACCACATTCATCAATTCGAATTATTATCTTATCGTCATGAATTCTCTCGGCGATTTAGGAGGCGATATCATTCTGCCGAACTCGAATTTCTTCCGGTCACTCTTAAGCCCTCGGGCTCCGCGTTCTGAAAATGTGGCGGCTGATGGGGCGAAGCTTACCGTTTCCGCAACCTCGACTAACGATGCTGTTGTTGAGAATAATATTACAGTTGAGGCGGACACAGGATCAAATGTCGCGAGTTCCACCGACGCATCAATTGAGACTGGAAATGCTTCTGCCGTCGCCAATGTGCAGAATATAGTCAATCAAAATCTGTTTGGCGGCGAATCTGTTGTTTTACTTTTCCGCGTCTTCGGCAATTGGACGGGTAATATTTTCAATCTTCCGGAGGGGATTCTTTGGCGGCAGACGGCGAATGGGATTGAGCTTATGAATGACAGCGAATATGAGCCTCTTTCCCCGTCTTCCCAATCAGCGGAATTTACCGGCGACAGGAGTTTGCTCGCGGACAACAACAGCATAGGTTCAATAAAAAATAATATCGGCGTTTACGCGCTGACTGGGGATAACGACATTGCCGGGGGTACATCGGCGAACATATCAACAGGCGACGCTGTCGCCGCCGCCAACGTGGTCAACATTGCTAACACTAATGTCGTCGGGCGCAACTGGATGCTTGCAATTGTAAATATTTTTGGCGATTGGTCGGGTAATATTTCATTCGGAGCCCCTGATTTATGGCTTGGTTCTCGAACAGAGAGTTCTGGTGGCGGAGAGCCGGGCTCAAATATTCGCTATATTTTCACTGTTACTAATCGTGGCGATGCTTCGGCGTCGAATGTTCGCATAAGAAGTCGTTTCAATAATCCGCGCTATGTCGCATCGGTTGGAAACGCTGAATACACAGACGACGAAGTCGTTCTTGATCTCGGTGAAATCGCAGAGGGAGAAACAAGAGAAGTTTATTTCGACGCGACGGTCTCCGGTGCAATCCCGATAGGGAGCAATAACCTTGAGACGACATCAAACGTCTCAAGTTACGAAACTGACGCTGACGGAACGGATAACGCGGACGTTGTTTCGGTAATTCTTCACAACATTGAGCGATCAGTAAGTGGTGGTGGAACATATGTCGAGTATACGCCTCGGCCGATTCTGGAGATTGTTAAAACGAACAGTGCGACGGCAAATGTTACCGCATCGAGCACGGTTGACTATAAGATAGTTATAAAAAACAGCGGCGGCAATGCGTACCATTCGGTTTTGAAAGATATTGTAAAAGATGAAGCAGGCACTATTATTCACGAGGAGGAGTGGGTGTTAGACGAAATATTTCCGAATGAAGAGATTGTTATAACGTACAGCGTCTTTTTCAATGACAAGACGAAAGGAGGCGTATATTCAAACGTTGCCCGCGTTGAGGCGATTGGCCGTCATCCGTCCATGAATCCTTTTTACGGCGACTTCGCTTACTCGAATGTGGCATCAAGCTCGGTTACGATACTTGGTAAGGTGGCAGAGGTGGTAAGCCTATCCGCCGACAGCGGAGCTGAAACCACAGTCGAGTACGCAACGACGACCCCGCTCTACCTTAGCACCATTATCTCGAAAGACGACATAATTCGAAACTTATTGCGCTACGAGCAGGGTGTGGCCGAGTGGAATCGCATAAATCAAAGCTTCTATATTGCTGACAGCCCGTCAAACGGGACTGGTGGAGGCGAACTTTCTCAAGGTGAATTACAAGGCGCCGCAATTTACGAAGAAATTTTGAGTGTAGAGCCGCATCGAAATCAACTCGCCGCGGTCGGTATTCTCTTTGAAAGCGTTCCGTGGAAATGGCTCTGGATTTTACTTTTCTTGCTTGTCGTCGCATGGTTTTCAACTAGGGCGCACGAGAGGGGATTCCGCGGCGCTTTTCGAAGTTTTTTTTGGTAAAGCGGATATCGTTGGAAGCAAGACATCTCACTATTTTAGAATTTTACCAAAGAAATATTCTGCCTCGGGTACTTTGAAAGAGGCTCTAACAAATTTAGACTAAAAAACCGCGGAATACCGCGGTTTTTTATTTGAGAATGCCATGATAGAATCGGCCATACATGCGCGCGTAGCTCAGTTGGTAGAGCGCCGAGCTTATACCTCGGTGGTCCCAGGTTCGAGTCCTGGCGCGCGCACAAATTGAGTTTTCGAAAATTTGTGGCGCAAGCAAGGCAACTGCTTGCCTTGCGACAGGACTCGAAGACCTTGAGTATATTTTCGAGAAGCTTTGCTTTGAGAAAATACGAAAGGTGTACTGAACATGTGATTGAGTACAATCACCTACTGGGTAATGTTCGAGTCCTGGCGCGCGCACCACCAAGCAAAAAACTGACCCGCGGTCAGTTTTTTGTTTGAGCGTACTCACGAGCATTTACAGTTTGCTTCGGCGTCGTTGCAAGCGACGCATTTTGGCATGCAATGTTCACCTCCACAGCTGTGATTTTCGTCATGAGTCGCCGCTTCGGCGCCGCACATGTCGCATTTATAGCCGCTTGTCTTTCCGCCGCATGTATCACATGTCTTATCCATATTTTTTTAATTAATTTTAACGGAAACTTCGCACCGCTCGACATTATCATCTTTTGATTTTCTATCCGCAACTTTTTCCGTGCATAAAGTTTAATATCGGCGAGCAAGAATAACGCAGAAAAAAGGAAGTCTGACTTCCTTTTTATATAGGGCTATATATAACGGTAAAATAAGACGTATTTTATTTGGTGAAGATAAATATATATATATATAACGTCAAATGCGGTGATAGTAAAAAAGAAGTCAGACTTCCTTAACAACAAAATATCCCTTGAAGTAAGAGTTTTTAGCAGGGAAGTCTGACTTCCTTGACGAACGCGTCGCAAAATAGCCTTATTTTAAGCCTCAAAATCCTACAAAGGTTCGACCTTTGTATTAACCTTTGTATCCCTGTCGACCCGTCTACAGGTGTCGACAATATCCCTGTCGACCCGTCTACAGG
>MHRX01000043.1 GCA_001822655.1 Candidatus Taylorbacteria bacterium RIFCSPLOWO2_01_FULL_45_15b | reverse complement strand
CAGCCAAAATTCGTTGCGAAAATTGCAGATTTTGAGGAAGCATATCGAGATACGCTGACGAAAAATATGCAATTTGTAGCAGAATTTTGGCTGTTTCAGCAGGCAAGTCGAGGATTTGCTTCTTAAACCGCGGTTAGATTGGAGATAGGCTCTAAGAAGACAGCATTTGAAGAAGTCGCTAAATTACGATACTGTGTTCAAGCATGGAAGAGTGCCCCGAATGGTAAGGGAGCGGTTTGCTAAACCGTAGCCGTCTAAAACGCGGCTTGTGGGTTCGAGTCCCACCTCTTCCGCCAGCCAAAAATTGCTTGAAATTTTTGAGCGAGGAAGAGGTGCGCATCCTTTTTGTTTCAAAAAGGGAGCAGGACTCGAAGCCCAATTGACCCAGCACTATTATGAGTTTTTATGTATCCATGCGAATAAGTAATTCTTTCATTAGTTCGTGAATTACAGGAAATAATAAGCAAATAGTGCTGGACAATTGGGGTACTGAACATGTAATGTTCGAGTCCCACCTCTTCCGCAGCGAACGAAGTGAGCGGAGGAAGAGAGCGAGCAAACTGCTTTGCTCGCGTGTGGGACGAGAAAGGCGCAGGCATATCGAGCCGAGCACGGCGAGATACCGAGCCAGGGTCGTGAAAATTTTCGAGCGACGGCGAGAAAATTATTCCTGACCAGCTCCCACCTCTTCCGCCTTCACTCGCCGAAGCGGCGAGCTACGGCGAACACAGTCCGCCAGGGTTAATAGTTAAAATACAAATTCATGAACAAAAAAGTTATTTGGGGAATTATTATTATATTGGTCATCGTAGGAGCGGTTTTGGCACTTGCTGGAAGCCGCGCTACCGCCCCGACGACTGACGAAATCGAGGACGAAGTGAACAATCAATACGCCACTTCCACCGCCTCGACGACTCCGAATAATACCGACGCGACAGAAGATATCAGGATGAACGGAGAAATTGATATCGGAGGCGACATTATTGAAGAAATCGTCATCATCTACACCGACAGCGGATTTTCTCCAAAGGACGTGGCAATAAACCTCGGGCAGACCGTAATCTTCAGAAACGAGTCGTCTCGAGACTTTTGGCCAGCATCAAACGATCATCCGATACACAACATCGATCCTGAATTCGATCCGAAAAAGCGTACCCCCACCGGAAGCGACTTCTCTTATAAATTTCCGAAAGTGGGCACTTGGGGCTATCACAACCATCTTCGCGCGGGCGAGGGCGGAACAATTACGGTGAAGTAATTTGGAATACCAAATACTAAATACTAAATACTAAATACAAACTAAATTATGAATAAAGAAAAAATTATCAATTTTCTTTTCCGCGCTTCAATTGCCTTCGCCTTCCTTTGGCCAGCACTTTCTGCCCATATCCGTCCCGAAAACTGGCTCGGCTACTTCCCCGCTTTCATTCTTGATTCCGGTATTCCCGAATCTTTTATTCTCTGGGGCTTCACTCTTTTTCACCTTATCATCGTCATTTGGATGATCACCGGAAGATTCATATTTATACCGAGCATCGTTGCTGTTGTGTTCCTTACCGCTGTAGTCGTAATGAATCTCTCTCAAATGGATGTCCTTTTCCGGGACATTTCCCTCGCCCTTGTCGCGATCGCACTGGCGATTCAATCATATCCCTTTCGCGCACCAAACATCCTAAAGGAAAAAGAGTAGTTCAAGTTTTTCTTGCCCGCTTTGTACATTCAGACCACAGACCAGAGAACAAAGACCAACATACAATATAAGACGCTATAGCGTCTTATATTGTATGTTGGTAAGTTGCAAAAAAACTAAAAACTTACGAATCGCCCCACCGCCGCCAGCCGCCGCCCCAATGGAAGAAGCCATGTAGGATGAACGCAGTAGAAAATACACCGAGTGGCTACTTGAGATAAAAAAGTTTCTTGAAGTGCAGTTCATTGTCTATGGATTCCGCGACGATAAATCGGACAAATTTCCGTAAATCATGAAACTCGACAACAAATTCGAATTCATTTCTACATTCCCACGCCGTTATGAATGCTGATTTCTGATATTCAATAAATCCAATCTGCTTCATATGCATCCTTAAGGCGTCTCTCTTTGATTTTAAATATTCGGGAATGTCGAAAATTGCAATCCTCCATTTATTATCCCATCGCTTCATTGGATGAACTTTCATTCTATCTGCATCAAAAGTCAGCGCCATCACTTTCCCCTTCTTATTCAACTCCAGAGTCGTAGTACCGTCTTCATTTTCTCGCGCAATTACAAGGTGTGATTTATACAGCCTTTTTATTGACTCATTCAGCGTCTGGCGATTGATCTCTTTCCACTCGGCACCAATCGCACGCACCACACGATAATATTGCCGAGGTGACCGAGTAAGTCCCAACACAAGCCCACCAAGAAGCAAGAGTAGGATTTTTTGTTGCACATGCCCAATTTTTATTCTTGTTTTTTTCTTTTTCTCCATTTGTATTTCTAAATATTTGTATTTCTAAATAAAAGACATAACATCGCCAAACTGCTTCAGTCTTGCCTTTATTTCTGCAGTATAACAAATACACAATATAAGACGCTATAGCGTCTTATATTGTGTATTGACTTTTTTACGTCGACATTCACCCGTCTACATTCAAATGATTCAATAAAAAACGCCCCATAAGGAGCGTTGAGGCCGAGAACAAAAAATTATTTTGAGTGGGAACCGATTCGCCGCGTGACCCTATACTCCAAAATACCGATGAGGACACCAGCACAGCCTCCGATAATCGGGCTTTGAAACAAATAACCAACCGCGGAGCCGATTGTGCAAAACACAGCACAGGCAAAAAGTTCTCGAGAGTTCAGAATACGGAAAAACTCCCGTACAAACATTCTGAACCAACCGCCGAACTTCGGCGAGGTCTTGCAAATAAATCTCACACCGTACCAGAGTGCCGCAAATGGAAGGACTACGATGTTGCCCCGTAGCGCGACAATCTTCCAAAATTTCAATGTTCGCTCGTGATTCCGCATTGAGAAATTGCGAAAATTATCAATACTGGTGAGAGGAATTGCCAACGAACCGGCAAATATAGCCACGATGCACCAAGGCGCTGTTTGAAAGACTTCACTGCGATCGAATTCCGACCCCAACATTATTTTTACTGCACATAGCACCACATAGATATTCAGCATCGTAAACACAACAAGCAAGTAAAGCTGGATACCGTAAACCCATAACGCTTTATTCGGCCTCCACCGGCTCACCGCCACGAAGGCAATCTTCAAGTAGGATACGATGCGCTTATGACTCTCCATAAGTGCCCCAGTCGCTCCGCCAATAAGACAGCCGATCCACCAGAAATACCCAAAGTGCAGTGCCAAAACCGAGCCGACAAACGAGCCGCAGAACCAGATGCCCGCAAGACGGATTAGATTGAAATCCACAGAAGACCCTTTCGTTGATTGTTAATGTATATCCAATTTTATTATGCATACTATACAATCCTCGTCAAGCCCACGTCCTCGCTGACTCGCGCGTATGCTAAATTCTCAATACAATAGACCGATGAAACTAAGCGACCCAGTGACAAGCGTTTCCCGAATGACCCCTATTCAGCAAAACGCTCTCAAAAATCTCGGTATTACTACCGTGCGAGATCTCCTCTTTCATTTCCCAACGCGCTACGGCGATGCGGCAAGAATGACGACGATCGACTCTCTTTTAAAGGGCGACACCGCGGTCGTCTACGGGAAAATCGAAAAACTGAAGACTGGCAAGGCGTTTATAAAAAAAATTCCCATGGCCGAAGGCACTGTCAATGACGACACCGGAACTGTTAGGTGCATTTGGTTCAATCAGCCCTATATCGCGAAAATGATCGCCGAGGGAGCCCTCGTCCGCGTTGAGGGAAAAGTAAGCGAAAGGAATGGCAACCGCTCCTTCTTAAACCCTAAAATCGAAGCGGTTGCGAGTCTGCCTTCGGCAATCGGGATGTCACTTTTTGGCGAGGGGTCGGACGACCACCATTTGTATCCGGTATATCCGGAAAGCCGCGGTATTAGCTCGAACTGGTTTTTTCATGCGATTCAAAAAATGTTGAGATTAAATCTCCACGAATCGATACAAGACCCTATCCCCACTGAAATTCTTAAGAAATATAACTTACCCTCACTCGCGACGGCGATCGTTTGGATTCATGCGCCCAAAAAGGAGGATAACGCACTCGCCGCGCGAAAACGTTTTTCATTCGAGGAAATCTTCTTTATTCAGCTCGAGAAGCAGATTGCGAAGCGCGAGTACGAGGCAAACCATTCGTATAAAATCGAAAAATCATATTCGGACCTTAAATTTCTGACCGACAAATTTCCTTTCACGCTGACAGCGGGGCAGATTAATGCAATCAATGGAATTCTTGATGATTTCAAAAAGCCGAGGGCAATGATGCGGCTTCTCGAAGGAGACGTTGGTTCCGGAAAAACGGCGGTAGCCGCGGCGGCGGCGTGGGCAACCGTCTCCTCCCGCCCGCCAAAGCAAACATTCGGGGCGCTTCAAGTCGCGTACATGGCGCCGACTGAAATTCTCGCAACCCAGCACTTTGAATCATTTATAAAGTACTTTGTAGGTTCTGGTATTCAAATTGCCCTCATCACGTCTTCCGGCTGCCGCAAATTTCCCTCAAAGGTAAATCCACGTTCGTGGACGACTATTTCCCGCGCACAACTTTTAAAATGGGTCGCGAACGGTGAGATTCCCGTACTTGTCGGAACGCATTCGCTGATTGCAGAGAGCGTCAAATTCAAGCATCTCGCTTTTGCGGTGATCGATGAACAGCACCGTTTCGGGATAAGGCAAAGACAAAAACTGATTAGGAAACATCCGAAAGTCCCCCACCTTCTAAGTATGACCGCAACGCCAATTCCCCGCACTCTCGCGCTCACTCTGTATGGAGACCTTGACCTTACCGTCCTTGATGAAATGCCACTTGGCCGCAAGCGGCCAATTACCGAAATTGTACTTCCAAAAGATCGTGAAGCAACCTATGAAAAAATACGACTTGAACTCAAAAGGGGACGGCAGGCTTATGTCATTTGTCCGCGCATTGACGAACCCGATCCAGCGAAAGAGGGTGTTCTATTGGCGCGCTCGGTAAAAGCCGAAGGGAAAATGCTTCAAGAAAAAGTGTTTCCCGAATTCAAAGTTGGGATACTTCACGGAAAAATGAAGCCAGCGGAAAAAGATGCTGTCATGAAAGAATTCAACAAGGGTAGTATCGACGTTTTATGCGCTACGTCGGTAGTCGAGGTCGGCGTGAATGTTGAGAACGCGACAATCATCGTTATTGAGGGAGCTGAACGGTTCGGACTTTCGCAACTTCACCAGCTCCGTGGCCGCGTGATTCGTGGCACGCATCAGCCATATTGCTATATTTTTTCGGAAACAGCCTCGGCAAAATCAGTCGCTCGTCTGAAATCTTTGGTGACAGCCCGCAATGGCTTTGAGCTTGCCGAGTTTGATCTTCAAAACCGCGGAGCAGGCGAACTTACAGGACGAATCCAGTGGGGTGTATCGGATATCGCAATGGAAGCTCTGAAGAACTTAAAAATGGTGGAAGCCGCCCGAACTGAAGCGACGCGTCTCGCGCTAACCGATGACTGGAAAGAATACCCACTTCTTCGAGCGCGAATTGAAGATACCGATAAAAATAAACCGATCCATTTTGAGTAAGAGCCTATCCACTATCTCGTGGTACCCGAGTCAGAAAACCATTATTTTTTGGCGAAAAACGAGACGGAGCCTAGAGCGTAATAGATTACGCTCTAGACAAGACGAAGTTTTGCAGACAAAAATAAGGGTTTTATGACAGGGGGAAGATAGTGGATAGGCTCTAAGGCAAATTGATCAGCCGACACGATACATGAATCGTAGAATTCTCCGGACTAATTTCCTTGTCGCCTACCATCAAAATACTGACACACGCCACATCAGTTTCTCTACTGCGCGACAATAAAAAAGAACCCCTAGAAGGGTTCTTTTTTATTTCTTATATTATCGAAGAATGGCCTCAACTATCCTCCCCGGCAATGGCGTTACCACCGGGTCAAATACCGTTCCATATTGGGAGCGAGCAGAAGTAATCGCTTGATTGCCGGCAAGCCACGAATACGGTCCGAGAGCGTCATTCGGCACGTCGCAAGACAAAGCAATTACATGAGTAGCCCCGGAGCGAACAACTACAGGTGTAGAAAATGTAAATAATCTCATGCCTGTCTGCAAAACTTCGCTATATCGAGAGACTATATTTCCATCTTGCGAAGCGATAGAACAGTTCGATAATTTACCGTTATTCGGTTTGCCTTGATAATAGAAAAGTGTTGCGCTTGAAACAGTCACGTCCTGCCCAGATTGACTCGCATCAAGCATTAATTCTATAAAAGCTACATTTGAAGTACCTTGTGGAAGGCTAATCTTTTGCCTATTTCCTATAACTGAAACCGCCAACGACTGGGAATTCTGATTCACTCCCAACGTGTCGAATATGGAGACCTTCTCCGAAGGCGTAATCACGATCTGGCCGCTGGTTGCGGTTACGACCGGCGTTCCGTTCGTACTTGCCCATGCGACTTCGATATAGTATGCGCCGGGAGTTATCACCGTGCGTGATTTTGAAGCGTCATCTGTCGGCAAGGTAACAGTGAACGAAGGACTGTTCAATGTTGCCGATCTGTCAACCAACGTGTAGTAGATATTTGGCGTTGTTCCGTTTAGAAGCTGATCGGGTTTGGCCTTGAGATAGACGTAATACCTTGAATCACCGGGCATTTGTCCCGCCTTGTTCCAGTTGACAGTAATGGTACTACCTGCCACAAAGGAGCCGCTGTTTGGAGAAGAGATGGAGACGGATGGCTGGGTAGAAACAGAGCTTGTATCTAACGTGGTCGGAGGCAAAATTGGAGGAGCCACGTTTATAACATCAGTAACAATCGGACGCTCGACAGAAGTTCTCCCGCAAAGGGCATTCAACTTTGCACGTGTAGAAGGGCCAACATATCCAGTACCTCGGCGAAGACCGTTCTGAGTCAGAACTTCGGAAGCATATTTTTCTTGAAATACTACAACATATGAAGCGGTAATTTCTGTGTACTCATCAGTAAGCGTGAGTGATGAAGGGGCATCGGCATGTCGTCCAAGCGCTCGGTGGAGCTCAAGCACGTCTGGATTTTTGTCCCCTACTTTCAAATTGCCATTGAATCTATAACACGCGGCAGAAGGAATATTATTTTCCGCGTTCTGCACAGCAACACGCGCTTGCACAGCCTTGTCAGGCGCGATGATGCCGAGACTAATAAAAAGTTCCACCAACTGTGAAAGTGAGATGGACTGCGCACTTGCAATTCCAGTACCGGAGACAAGAAGTGCTGTGCATAAAATACTTAAAAATATTTTTTTCATAATTTCTTACTGCAGATAATTCGCCAAAATCACTTCTGGCTCATGTCGCTCAAAGGCGCTTTGGAAGACAACTCTCTGCTTTTATTTTTTTAAATCGTGCCTCGCAACCATCAGCTAAAACTAGGCATAATTATTCAACTTAAAAATTAATGGCTAATATGCACAAATTGTAACAGAACAGCTTTTCAAAAGCACGGAAGATACCCACCTGTCATTTAATTACCTAGAACCCTCAAAAACCCCTTATTATATGACTGTGAATAACGTAATGCTCCAGCCCACTGATATTGATACACTACAA
>MHRX01000042.1:4526-7439 GCA_001822655.1 Candidatus Taylorbacteria bacterium RIFCSPLOWO2_01_FULL_45_15b | reverse complement strand
TGGTAAACGTTTGAAAAAATTATATCTATCCACAATTTATTGTAGATATTCCACAGTATTGGAAAGTTATTTTTTAAAATAAACCACAAGATTAGCGATGTTTCGCTTTATACACTTATACACACGACTAATATTAATAACTAGATAACAATAAAATAATGAATATAGAATGCGTGCGGGAAAAACTTTCGGAGGCCTTATCCAAAATAACAAGAATATCTCAAAAAAATGTAACCCTACCCATTCTTGAGTGCGTGTTTCTCCGCGCCGAGGCTAATAACCTAATAATACGTTCAACCAACCTTGATCTTGGAGTTGAACTTTCAATACCTGCTAAAGTAAAGGAAGTCGGCAGTGTTGCGGTTTCAGCACAGCTTTTATATGGAATTATTTCCAATTTGTCCCATGAAAAGAGTATTTCATTGGAGCTTAAAGACACTCTTCTTATTTGCGCGACAGAATCGAGTGTTACAAAAATGAAAACTTTACCGGTAGACGATTTTCCAACCATTCCACGCCCGGATAACGGACAGGAATTCACAATCGTACCTAATGAAATAATCGAGGGATTAAGGTCTGTTATGTATAGCGCCGCGGCAACAAGTATTAAACCTGAACTCTCGAGCGTTATGGTCGCAACAGACGCGGGTGAGCTTGTGTTTGCCGCTACCGATTCACTGCGTCTTGCGGAGAAGAGGTTAAAAAGTAAAAAAACCAAGGATATTGGAACAGTTTTAATTCCATTCAAAAATATAGCCGATTGCATAAAGATTCTTGAGAATTATACGGGCGAGATGAAGATGGTGGTTGCTCCGAATCAAATTTCATTCATCGCCGAAGGAATTTTTCTGACCTCTCGAGTTATTAACGGTATTTTTCCAGATTACAAACAAATCATTCCTAAAGAATTTTCAAGTGAAATTATATGTCTTAAAGAGGACATCTTGAATGCGCTCAAAATAGCGAATGTTTTTTCAGATTCACTCCGACAGGTATATTTGCACGCCGATTCATCCAAAAAAATATTTGAAATTCAAACAAAAAACGCGGCCGCGGGTGAAAACACAAACAGAATTGACGCGACCATTACCGGGGAGGCGGTTCAACTTAGTTTTAACTATAAGTTTATCAGTGATTGCTTTCAGTCAATTGCCTCGGATAGCGTGTCATTCGCGACAAACGGTCCTCACAAGCCTCTTATAATTCGCGGTGTGGGGGATTCATCATTTCGTTATCTCGTAATGCCTATTTCGCAGGTTTCACAATAAATAACAAGCGTAAAATATCATGTTTAACATCGCCGATTTCTTAAAACGCTTCACAGACTTAAAAGAACCAGCTTTTGCGGAGAAAGCCGCGATAACAAAAGTCGTTAAATCAGTTATAAATGTCTCGCTTACCTCAAAATGTATCGATATTAAGGGGACAAGGGCATATCTGCGGGTAGCGCCGGCTGTAAAAGCGCTTCTTGTTATAAAACAAGGGGTAATCGCGGCGGAAGTCAGTGAAAGTACTGGGGGAAAAGTTACTGAAGTTCATTAAGAGCTAGAACTCATTTCAAAACTTACCATGGCAAATATGATTCAAGCCATTTCGCATCGTCGATTCGCAGTATTCGGTAAAAAACGGCTTATCCTCGGTCGGAGTAGCTCGCTACACCTTCCTCGTCTGCACCGTTTTTTCCTCGAATACTACGAATCTTTGGATTGCGATAGGGTTTTGAAATGAGTTCTAGTTATTTTCATTCAATTGAAAAGTGATTATCGCCTCACCTTTGTTGAATTTTTCGTCCGTAACGACTGCTTTCAGCGTATTGATTGCCTTTATTTCCGTAGACTCTGCGGGTACAAATACGAACGATAACGGATTTTTTTCACTTGAACCGATATACGATCCGTTTAAGTAAAATTCTGATTTTTTTATGGCAGATTTCGCTTGGATTGCCAATTCAACTCTAATTTGTGCGTGTGAATTATAAAGAGTCGAGTTTGAAGGCGATATAAATTGAACGGACGGTTTCGAATCGGCGGTGTGCGAATCGTCTTTGACTGTCGGGATGACTGACGATGTTTGGTCAGTGTAGCCGGCGCCGTACGCCCATGCGCGCACAGACGAATCCCAAAGCGAATACTGGGGATCATTGGCGGGGTTGTCCGTCCGCATGACACGAGGATTATCTTTGTCGATCCAGTGCAAAATCGAGTGAATTTCACGCACCACCCGCGTTTCCCGGACCTCATTTGGAGTGTCGGCTGTTGCCAGTTTGCCGGTAGTTTTGTCTACATCAAATGGGACGCCGCCACGCCACTCCCCTTGTATGATTGGCGGGTAACCCGCGGTGTCTGGGTACTGCGGTTCTTCAAAACTTTCATTGGGTATTACACGTAGGGCCTCTTGCATAAAAGCATTCCACATCGGTGTGATTATGAGACCGGAGATTTTTTTTGCCATGGGTGTATTGTCGTTATTACCCGCCCAAGCTCCAACTGCGATGTTTGGGGTGTATCCAACCGTCCACACATCTTTGTAGTCGTTTGTTGTTCCTGTTTTTACGGCAACATCATATCCGGGAAAATGAAGCGCGGAATTTGGCCCGTAAAGAGGGGTGCGTGCGATATTGTCAGAAAGTATGTCGGAAATCATAAGAGCGGTATTCGCGGCGAGAACTTCATGCGATTCATTCTTATATTCTTCAACCACGTTTCCCGCACGGTCTTCAATGCGCAGGATTCCCGTGTATTGGTTGCGGACGCCTTTTGCGGCGAACGTTCCATATGCGCTTGTAAGATCAAGAAGAGATACCTCGCCGCCTCCCAGAACAAGGGTTAGTCCATAGCGGCGGTAATCCTCGAGGCTATTTATTCCCATATTTTTTGCGAGATCAATTGTATTTTGCATACCGGCAAGATAGAG
>MHRX01000042.1:0-4503 GCA_001822655.1 Candidatus Taylorbacteria bacterium RIFCSPLOWO2_01_FULL_45_15b | reverse complement strand
CCGATTGCGCCAGGGCATTTCTAAGAGAGATGGGGCCTCTGAATTTTGAATCGTAGTTTTCAGGGCTGTAACAAATTGTACTCGCGTCATCACTCGAGCTTGAAGAGCGGGGTACGCCTGAAGGAGAACATGCTGTTGAAAATTCTGTTGGGACATCAAAAACCACGGATTGCGGGAGGTATCCTTTTTCAAAGGCGGCGGCATATGCGAACGGTTTGAATGTTGATCCCGGCTGGCGATGAGCTAGCGCGACATTGAAATTTCCGTCAATTTCTTTATCAAAGTAATTTCTGGAACCCACCATGACCAGTATTTGGCCTGTCTTTGGATCTATTGCCGTGAGCGCCGCATTTTCGGCGTTGTTATTTTTTTCGTTTGCAAGTGCGTATTTTTCGACAATATCCTCCGCCAGTTTTTGCAAGTTATAGTCGAGCGTAGTTATGACTTTATACCCGTTTTCACTGACGGCGTCCTCGCCATATTTCTCTATCAAATATTCGCGAACAAAAATCACAAAGTGTGCGGCCTTGATGCCGCGTTCCTCGCGGGGGTTGAATTCAACCGGTTCTTTCGAAGCAATTTCTCTCTCTTCCTCGGTTATAAAATTATTTTCTACCATTCTTCGCAGTACCAGGTCTTTGCGCGCATCAAGTTTTTCCCTGTTTTTACCGTATGGAGAATAAAATGTCGGCGCTTGCGGGAGCGCCGCAAGATAGGCGGCTTCGGCCAATGTTACTTCCTCGGCGTTTTTTGAAAAAAATGCTTGACTTGCCTCTTCGACTCCGTAGATATTGCCTCCGTAGGGAGATTCGTTGAGATAAAGTGCGAGGATCTCTTCTTTATCAAGAACGTTTTCGAGTTTATACGCCAAGACCCATTCTTTCAGCTTTCGTGAAATAGTTTTTTCGGTGGTTAAGAATGAGTTTTTGATTACTTGTTGGGTGATAGTCGAACCGCCTTGGCTAAATTCAAAACTTGCGATATTGACGAGTACCGCGCGGAGGAACGCGGTTGGTTTTACGCCATGATGCTCGTAAAACTCCGAATCTTCAATAGCGACCGTTGCGTTTTTTATATGTCGGGACATTTCATCTGGCGGAATAATGGTTCGCTTGATGTTTTCGTGAACATCATACAGCAATACATCGCCGGTTTTGTCGTAAATTTTTGTTGACTGGAGAACTTTACGTTGCTCAAAGGTGTCGAGGTCGGGTAGACGAAACGTGGAAACCCACAGCAAAAAAGCTCCCGCTAGCACGATTCCTCCGGAAAGAGCGAGGAAAAATAAGAGCTTGATCGCTTTTTTAATCCGTTTTCTTACTCGCATATGCAAAAGATTGTAACATGAAGACGTCGCACAACAGCTCCACCCTTATTGGGTCGGACAAATAGGCCAAAGTATGCTAATTTTTAGGCTATGATTCACCATGCCAAATCGCAGAAGGTAGACGATATTTACGCGAGGGGCGTCGCATCTTTTATTGACCCGAACGGTGTATTTCAGAAAAAAATGGAGACTAGCCCCGAGAAAGTCAACATAAAACTTGGCGTTGACCCGACTCGCCCCGATATTCATCTTGGCCACGCGGCGATTTTGCGGAAACTTCGCGCGTTTCAGGAACGAGGCGCGAAAGTCATTTTTCTTATTGGCGACTATACCGCACAAATCGGAGATCCGACGGGAAAAAGCAAGGTTCGGGCGGAAGTTACCCAGCAGGAAGTTGAAAAAAATATGAAGACCTACGTTGATCAGGTGGGTAAAATCCTTCTTACCGACAGCGCCCACTTTTCGTGGATCAGGAATTCGGATTGGTTTTTGTCGGCGACCGACTTGTTGTTTGGGGAGAATGCAAAACCCCATCTTGATGTCGTTGATCCACAGGGTAAAAAAATATCCTTTCCCCTTGACCCAAATTCCCTACTTGGCAAAACGGCGCTTTACGACGCCTCGCGCATGCAGAGAACGTTTCTTAAAAAACAAGAGGTGGTCGGTGTTACTCTTCGCGGTCTGCTTTGGACATTGCGCCACATCACCCACGCGCGTCTTATTGAGCGCGACATGTTCAGCGAACGGCTTAAAAACCATTCTGAACTCTATGTTCATGAAATGCTTTACCCCGTTTTACAAGGGGTAGATTCGCAAGTGCTTGCGCAAATTTATGGCTCATGTGATTTGGAAGTAGGCGGCACCGACCAAACATTTAATATGTTGATGGGGCGCGATGTTATGAAATTGAACAATCTTCCTCCGCAGTCGGTCATGTCGATAGATCTTTTAGTGGGCACTGATGGCGTGGAAAAAATGTCGAAAAGTCTCGATAATTACATTTCAATAGTTGATGAGCCTTTCGTCATGTATGGAAAAATAATGTCTATTCCCGACGCGGCGCTTCGTCAGTATTTTATTTTGGCGACGTATATGCCTGAGGAAGATATCAATGACGTAATAAAAAATGTTACAGCGGGAAAAGAGCATCCCAGAGATTTGAAAATGCGACTAGCTCGGCAGATTACTGCCATCTATCATGGCGAAGCGGCGGCAAAAAGCGCGGAGGATAATTTTGTCGAAACGTTTCAAAAAGGAAAGGCACCGCGAGATATTCCTGAAGTAAATGTTCCGTCAGGGACGCCTCTTGTCGGACTAGTTCTCGACAAGGGGCTAGTGGCTTCAAAAAGCGAGTTTCGGCGGCTTCTCGCGGAGGGCGCTGTTTCAGTTGTTGAGCGCAATGAGAAGATAAACGATCCATTTTATAAAATATATACTTCGGAGACGATACGGATCGGCGCGGCGCGGTTTCTGCATGTTATCGTTGAAGCATAAAAAATGCCCGCGTGAGGGGGCATTTTTTAGAGCCGGTTTGTGTGGCGCTCGGTTTACCAATCGGACACCTCTTTGTCCAAGAATGAATCACTCAAAGTCGCTTCGTCTGAAGACTCGTCATCTGCGAGTTCATCCACGTCTTTTTCTTCACCGTCAATTTTTTCTTCATCAAAATCGTTTTGCATCGTGTACGTTGCGGCATGGCTTCGGCCTGCCGGTTATCTCTTAATGAGCGCCGTTTCGCTCGCTCCCCCTACGCCAGCGGCGTTTGGTCCCATTGTTTTATCAAATATATTTTTTTTTGCAATACAAGCGACCTGTGGAAATGTTCACAAGTCTCCCTCGACGGCTTCCGATTTATGATTTCCATACCGGTATGGGGAAGAATGGTCGAAGTTTTTCAAGACTATACTTTGGGCGGCGCGGCGCGTAATTGGCGTGTCCGCAGGCTGGCGGCACAGGTGATGCCGGTTGCGATTGCGTCATATTCATCATCGAATTGAATAGTTTTTTTGCAGTCTACGAGGCGCGGAACCATTGCCCTCACGCTTTTTTTGTCGCTACGACCGTATCCGGTTACCGCGATTTTTATTTCAAGAGGAGTAAATTCATGTATCGCAAGGCCGCTTTGAGTAGCTTCGCTGATTATCGCACCCCGCGTTTCAGCTACCCGCAGTGCGGTTTTTTGGTTATTGGTAAAAAAAAGTGTTTCAATTCCGAGTATTGACGGAGTGTGCGTGCCAATAATATCCCGTATTTTTTTAACAATTTTTAATAATCTCGCCTCAAAATCACCCTTCTCCGGAATAAAGCACTCCGAATAAAGCAATCCCAGACTTTTTTCGTGGTTGAGTACCGCAATCCCAAGACGATCGTATCCCGGATCTATTGCAAGAATCTTCATAATTAGTATGTAGTATATAGTATGTAGTATTTAGTATAAAAAATGCTTCTCTCATATCCCATACTACATACTAAAGACCATATACTAAATACTATTCTGCATTCGTATACACTGCCTGTACCTCTTCATTTTCTTCGAGCGCTTCTACAAGTAAATTCAATTTTTCAACGTCGGCGTCTTCGAGCGGTATTGTTGTTGAAGCCGTCCATTCGTGGTTGTTGCGCGTGAAAGCCCACGAAGCCGAACCTTGCGACGCAAGCGAGGTTCCATGCTCGGAAAGGATGAATTTCACTTCTTGTGCCGCTTTATTCTTATTTGATGTTAATGCGTCAATCATGAGGGCGCATCCTCCGGGGCCGTATGCTTCATAAGTAATCGCCTCAAGTGATGCGCTTTTGTCGAGAATTGCTTTTTTAATCGCGCGATCAATATTATCGCTCGGCATGTTGGCGGCACGGGCTCGGTCGATCGCGCTTTTCAAATTTGGCGCCGAGAGGTTTCCTCCAGATTTTCGCGCTTCTTCGGCGAGCAGTTTTCCAAATTTGCCGAAAAGCTTAGCCTTTTGGCTGTCCGTTTTTTCCTTTTGACGTTTTATTTGACTCCATTTGTTATGACCTGACATGGAATTAGTATACGGTATACAGTATTTAGTATTTATGAAGAATAAATATTCATACTGTACACTACATACTGCATACTGAATACTCCTAAAGCAGTTTCTCCTGCAAGTTTGCTGGCACCGAAACACCAATGTGTCTATAGCCGTGCTCGGTAAGTA
>MHRX01000041.1:6167-11829 GCA_001822655.1 Candidatus Taylorbacteria bacterium RIFCSPLOWO2_01_FULL_45_15b | reverse complement strand
ATTAACCTGTCTCTTGTTCAACGCAATCTCGCTCCCACGTCGTTCTCCAACCTCATCAACCAAGAGGCGTAGCCGTCTCGAAGGGTACTTGCGTTCTGAACTGCAATCTTCTCTTCCATCTTCAAAAAGATGATTAACCGGTTAATGGTGTATAAAAGTCTGTGCCGATGATTTTGTAGAAAAAATTCCGATGACACTTCGTACCTTTCAACGAACTCGCGCGCATCGTGAAATGCGCGCAAGCATGTTAAAAAATATTCCTCCCAGGTCAGCATTGCGTTATTGCGAATCTCGCGCCGACTCCGCTAACTATCTTTCCTAATACAAAAATATGCCAGTTTATTTTTGAATATTGCGAAGGGAAAGCCGTGTATAACGGACGGTTCAAAGATCAGACTTCCGCGTAGTCCTTGAGGACAGCATAACGAACTCATTACTTATCAAAAATTTGATAGCAAATAAGTATCATTCCGAAATTAATTCTACTGAAATTCACTTTTGATAAAGAGTCGTTTAAATGCTGGTTCTGAGCGAAGTGATTCGCTGAATTTATTCAGTTTGGTACAATCTGTTTCTATGGCCGAAAATGAACCTGAAGACAAAGACGAGGCGCCAGCGCCGGAAGAAGAGAAAAAGGACGAGGTAACGCGGCGCAATCTCAAAGAAAGCTTCGTCATTCTGCTTTCCTACCTAAAAAAATATAAAAGAGAGACCCTCATGCTTTCGGGTCTTGGCGTTGTCTCGGCGATCGGGAACGGCGCGATTCCTTACATTACCGGAAAATTCTTTGACGCGATTATTTCTCCCGGCGAGGTCAGCGTCTTTGGCGTCCTGCTCCAATTATACGTTTTTCTCCTCATTCTCTGGGCGGTAATTCAGATAATCACCTATCTTGTTGATTGGCAAATAAATATTAAAAGCGAAAATTTCTCAAACGCCGTCTGGGTGGATTATTGGTCGAAGGGTATCGCGCACTTATTGATGTTGCCGATGTCATTTCACAAGGAAAAGAAGATTGGTGAAATAGGAGAAAAAATAAATCGTGCCGCATTTTCGCTCGAAACAATTGTCGGCAGAATCGTTATTGATCTTGCCCCGCAATTTCTCTCAATCATTATTGCGCTCGGAATTGGATTTTATATAAATGCGTGGCTTTCGCTCGTGCTTGTTGTGGGAATCCTAACCTACTCATTTATACTTTTTCGCTCGGTAAAGCCGATTGCTGACATCCAAAGAGAATACCAAACGCATCTTTTTAAAGCCTTCGGCGACAGCTACGATCTTGTTGGAAATGCACATGCGATCAAACAAGCCACTGCGGAAGTATACGAAGGTGAGCGTCTCGGCGGAATTCTGAAGGGCCCGGTGCTGTCTCTCTGGAGCAAGATGAATAAAATCTGGAGCAATCTTACGTTGGCCCAGCGAATTATCATTCTCGCGGCGCAACTTACTATCTTTGTAGTTTCTGTTGCGTTAATCACCCGCGGACAGATGACGATTGGAGAGCTTCTTGCTTTTAATGCCTATGCCACGATGGTGTTTGGGCCATTTGTTGTCGTCGGCCGTAATTGGCAGACGATTCAAAACGGCGTGATTCAGCTCGAAGAGTCGGAGGCGGTACTGCAAGTACCGCCTGAGCCGTATCACCCTTCCGGACAGCCGGAGAAAACTCCACTTTTCGGAAACATAGTATTTGATCATGTTTCATTTTTCTATGACGAAAAGAAGCCGGTGCTTCAAGATATAAATTTCGAGGTAAAGGCTGGGGAAGTCGTGGCGCTTGTCGGAGAATCTGGAGTAGGCAAATCAACGCTCATCGAACTTTTGTCGGGCTATCATTTTCCAAAAACGGGCAAAGTCTTGATTGATGGCAAACCAATAGAAACCATTGACCTTATTTCGCTTCGGTCTCAAATCGGTGTTGTTCCACAGGAGGTGGTGCTTTTCAACGACACTATATTACACAATGTTCGGTACGGAACATTTAGCGCGACAGATGAAGAAGTAAGAGATGTTGCAAGGAAAGCCCATGCATTTGATTTTATAGAAAAGTTTCCCAATAAATGGAAACAGCTTGTCGGTGAGCGCGGGGTAAAATTGTCGGTTGGACAAAAACAACGGATCGCCATTGCACGCGCCATTTTGCGCAATCCCAAAATCCTTATTCTCGATGAACCAACCTCTGCACTCGACGCGGGTTCGGAGAAAATCATTACCGAATCACTCGAAAATTTGATGCGAGGAAAAACTACGTTTATTATCGCGCATCGGTTGAGCACTGTTCGCAAAGCAAATAAGATTCTTGTATTTAAAGAAGGAAAAATTATAGAGACCGGTACGCACCAGGAATTGTTGAAGATTGAAGGAGGAGAATATCGAAGACTCTATGAGTTGCAGATTGGACTTCATGATTAACTGGTTCAATAATTCACGACGTATTTAATCCCAAGAATTCCGTAAAGCCTGTCTCGGTCGATACATGTCATTTTGTTTGCTACACTCTAGACTAAACGATTCAGATGACCAACACTCAATCAATCGACATAATTATTGTCGGTGCAGGTGCCGCGGGACTAATGGCGGCGAGGGAGCTTTCGTCTGCCGAGAAGAAGGTTTTTGTTCTTGAAGCGAGAGATCGAATCGGCGGTAGAGTATGGTCCCTGCCCGAAAAAGACTTTGGATATATCGCAGAATGCGGGGCAGAATTTGTGCACGGATCTGCAACCTTGACTCGGCGCCTTATGAGAGAGGCTGGGTTGACGTTCGTCCCGGAGGAAGGCGAAATTTGGAATGTCCACGGCGGGATGCTGGAAAAGCAGGAATATTTTTTGAAGAAAAACGATGAACTGCGGCGGAAACTGGAAAATTTGCAAGAAGATCTATCAATTACGGATTTTCTCAATATATACTTCTCCGGTGAAGATCATGAGAAACTGCGTAGCGAAATTATTCGAATTGTGCGGGGGTATGATACGGCAGACCCAGAGGACGTGAGTACCTTTGAGCTTCGTGATGAGTGGCTAGGCGAAAAAGACCTCGGGCTTAATGAGGGGAAGATAAAGGAGGGCTATGGCGCACTCCTTACATTTCTGAAAAATGAGTCGGTGAAGGAAGGTGTAGAGATACTTCTTGGTTCAGTTGTAAACACAATCTCTTGGAGAAAAAATTCGGTGCGTGTCCGGACTGAAAAAGGCCTCTCATTCAGCGCGAAAAAAATAATAGTAACGGTACCACTTCCCGTCATACCGACTATCAATTTTGAGCCGGCGATTGATGGGGCCATTACTGCGGCATCGAACATTGGCTTTGGTAATGTTATCAAAATAATTTTACGGTTTGAACATTCTTGGTGGTATCGAGTTGATGATAAGGATATGTCGAGGTTTTCCTTTGTCCTTGCGGGGGAGGGTTTTTCAACATGGTGGACACAATATCCAAACACGCTACCTATACTCACCGGTTATATGGGTGGTCCAATCGCAAAACAATATAAAAATGCGAGCGATGAAGAACTTTTGGGGATGGCGCTCGACGCACTTGTCAGTATTTTTGGTGTCCAGAAAGAAGTTCTGCAAAATCTACTCGTGTATTCTAAAGTTCTAAATTGGGTGGCTGATCCATTTACAAGGGGTGCGTATAGTTACACAAGTGTTAGGACAAAAAATGCTTATAAGGAGCTTGCTAAACCGATAGAAAATACCATATTTTTTGCGGGGGAAGCGCTTCATCCCGGGACAGCGACTGCGACTGTGGAATCAGCTTTGGGTAGCGGGGAAGACGTTGCGAGTAAAATTCTTGAAATTGAAGAAAATCAAATACCCAATCTTGCTAACCTAAATCCGAATGCGATGCTATAATACTGCTATTAGAATTTAAAAGAAAAAACATGCCAAAAGTAGCAAAAGCAAACTCAGCATTTATGAAGCCCTTGACCGTGAGCGAAGACCTCGCTGCAGTCGTGGGAGCGGGTCCATTACCTCGATCTGAAGTGGTCAAAAAACTCTGGGTATACATAAAATCAAAAAATCTTCAGGATCCTAAGAACAAGAGAAACATCGTTGCCGATGCAAATTTGAAGAAAGTGTTCGGCGGTAAAGCGGTGGTCAATATGTTTGAGATGACGAAGCTCGTTTCAAAGCATCTTTCTTAGAAAGTCTCGTGATCGGCAAAGAAATACCGCGGCAAATACTGCGGTATTTCTTTGCCCAATGTTTTTTGTAGCGCACTAAGCCTTTTTTTCCTGTATGATTAGCCTATGTCAAACGTCTCTACAGTAACGATGCATGCATTAAAAAAAATCATACTTTTCAGCATTCTTTTGGGTCTTGCCGTGCCACAGTTCACTTTTGCGCAAGCCGCCGCGCCGTATGAAATTTCAGGATGGATTCCTTATTGGCGATCTGAAAAGGGAGTTGAAAGCATTCTTCCTCAACTTCATCTTTTTACTGAAGTAAATCCTTTTGCATATACGGTTAAACTCGACGGCTCTCTGAATGATGCCGCAGGACTCAACACTCCCCTTTGGCTTAATTTGCAAAATCAGGCACGGGCAATAGGAGTGAAGTATGTTCCGACTGTTATGTGGTCAAATCCGGACGCGATAGATGAAATTTTAAGTGATGAGATAAAGCGGCAAGAACATATTCGTGCAATTACGTTGGAAGTCTATCGCAATAATTTCGACGGCATTGATATAGATTATGAGGCCAAATATGCGCGCACCCGCCCGTACTTCTCACTCTTCTTGAAAGAGCTTGAAGAGGCAATCGGTTTCAACAAACTTATTATGTGTACGATAGAAGCGAGAACACCCCTTGATTCCCGCTATTCCTCACCTGAATCAATCCCGGCTGACATTGAATATGCGAATGACTTTGTGGAAATAAATAAATACTGTGATCGTGTTCGCATCATGACCTATGATCAGGGACGTATTGATCTCAAACTTAACGAATCCCGCGGCGATCCGTACGCTCCTGTTGCGGATGTCACATGGGTTGAAAAAGCGATTCGTCTTGCCGCGGCGGAGATAGACAAAAGCAAACTCGTTATCGGCGTCGCAACGTACGGATATGAATACGACATGTTTGATGAGTATGGCGAAAAAGGGTATGCGCTTTTGTGGTCTTTTAATCCGGGATACGGAACGGAAAATGCGACGCGCCTAAATATTTCTCCCGTGCGCGCAAATTCAGGGGAGATGATGCTTATATTTCCCGCGTCTTCTTCTCTTGAGCCAAAGCCGCTTCCCAACGCAACGCGCGTGCTTTCGTGGAGTGATGCCGAAGCGATACGACAAAAAGCAAAACTCGCGGAAGAGCTCGGCGTCCGCGGAATCGCAATTTTCAAAATTGACGGGGGACAAGATCCACTTCTTTGGAACGTACTAACCGAATATAAATCAAAAAATGTGAGTATCCCGAATTCTCCGGTTACACCTCCAAATCCAACAACGCCACCTGCGACTACACCTGTGCCAATAACACCACCAGTCACTCCTCCCGCGACAACCATTTCTCCAGTCATCCCTCCGACCACGACCCCAACTCCGCCTGTTGTTCCTCCTGTCGCGATAATTCCAGTTCCGACACGCAATCTTTTGAGTGGGTCAGTCGGCGAGGATGTGAAGAATTTACAAAAAATACTAAATGCGCAGGGATTT
>MHRX01000041.1:5859-6112 GCA_001822655.1 Candidatus Taylorbacteria bacterium RIFCSPLOWO2_01_FULL_45_15b | reverse complement strand
GTAGCCGCATCTGGTCCCGGCTCACCAGGGAACGAGACGGCTCGATTTGGGGCGCTCACTCGAGCAGCAGTGATTCGATTTCAAAAAGCAAACAATATAACTCCTACAGCTGGTTATTTTGGACCAATAACGAGAGCAGCTATGCTACAATTGTAAGCAATATGAGTTTTGAAAATTTTCAGTCCCAAAATCCGGAGAATGAACCGGACAAGCTAGAATCTGCTGAAGGACCTAAGGAAAATGAGCTCATTCT
>MHRX01000041.1:4475-5807 GCA_001822655.1 Candidatus Taylorbacteria bacterium RIFCSPLOWO2_01_FULL_45_15b | reverse complement strand
AAATTTTACGACAATAAATATTCGGAACGACAGCAATTAGATCAAGACACTCATATACCTGCCGAGTTTATTTTAGGAATAGTAAACAAAGATGAAAGCCATGTCACTGCGGAATACGTGAAAGAAGTCTTTGAATTGTTGCAATCCAAAGAAATTGTTGTTAGATATGGTCGCAAAGTAGAGGGATTATAAAACTTGAAATTATGGTGATCAATATTTACGGTATGAATACTGTCAAAGAATTGGAAGTGGAAGGGTTTAAAAATGTAAGAAAATTCGAGCAACCGGCAAACTCTGATTTTGGCGAACATACGCACGATGAACACACTGTGCATGTAATCGTGATGGGCGAGCTTATTATTTCAGAAAAAGGCAAGGAAAAAATTTTGAAAGTAGGAGATAGATGTGAATTCCCGGCGGGAACCAAACATAGTGCAAAAACCGGGTCAGAGGGATTGACGATGATTGTGGGCGTTAAAAAATAGCAACACGTGTAAAAAAACTCTCTATAGAGCTGTTATCCATGAGTCAGTTACGTGGGATTGACAGGTTAGACAATGTTATGTTACTATCTCCTTAGTTTCACCGCTCTAATACAGGGCAAAAGCCATCAGGCTTTGATCATGAACAAACCAAACCGCGGACACATATTCTATGAGAATGACCACATCAGTTGCCGGAGCTTCGATGGCTTTTGCCAAGAAGCTTTACGACCGCGGAACCGACTGTTTCGGTTCCGATGAAATCAAGCAAGTCTTCGGGATTGAGCTCGACCTCGCTAACGTGCCACCGATTCCGTTTTCGGAAGAAGAACTCCTTCGGGCGCATGCTCTGGGGCAGTCTCCATTTCTTTTTGTCGACAAGACCAAGAATGGGAAGCCGCTCACGATGATGGCCATGCGCGATCAATTCAAAAACAAGCTCGGCGACGGCAAGTTGCTCTTCAACACCGACTGGTACGAGAAAGGGAACAAAGAAGCCTTCTTTCTTTCGGAAACTCCGACCTTTGGCTGGAAATTGGTGAGTCGCGAAGTGATTCCCGATTCGCTCGGCAAGGACTATCTCGGTCAAACTCAAATCCTCGCGGACTACGTTCGCGATCGAGTTTACAAGGGTGTTGAAATGCCCCCGCTCTACCAAAAAGCGATCGACGAATTGGCTGAGCGGAAGGAAGAGCTTGCCAAGATTGTGCGCAAAGACTGGAAACAAGGCGCAGAGGCCCTTGTTGATCTCAAAATCAACCAACTCTTCCGCGAAACTCCGGTCGAGGTACTCTACAGGCTGGTCGTCTACTACAAGGTCAACAAAGAACGACTTTTACCTGCGACCTAT
>MHRX01000041.1:3299-4445 GCA_001822655.1 Candidatus Taylorbacteria bacterium RIFCSPLOWO2_01_FULL_45_15b | reverse complement strand
TGCGTCGTGTGTGTCGGCCGTTGCGGTTCGCGCGGTGTGTACGTCGACGACGGCGGCCCTGACGGCTCGAACTCCAATCTGGGCGTTTGTTTCTCCCGCAGTTCGGTGCCCTTGGAATCTTGATCCTTGTGCTTTTGAAACCTTTTTCCTGTCTTTGGCTCGGCCAGAGCCAAAGAATCAACGTGCGTATCTTGCAAAAGAAACGCACTTTTTTCATTTTCATCTTAAGGAAAAATTATCATACCTATTTCTCCATGCTACAATCAAACTCTTATGGAGCAATTGGAAAATCGGCTTACCACGGCGCCCATTTCTCTTTTGATTCGAGAAATTGCCGTGCCTGCAAGCATTGGATTCTTTTTCAATACTATGTTCAACGTGGTGGATACGTTTTATGGCGGACTTGTATCCACCGAAGCACTTGCCGCTCTCTCGCTCTCATTTCCGATTTTTTTCATCATAATCGCTCTTGGCACCGGAATTTCGACAGGAACTTCTGCTCTTGTCGCAAACTCTCTCGGCGCCAAGAGAAATGACGAAGCCGGTCTCATTGCCGCCCAAAGTATTTCGTTCACCATACTTTTCTCCGCTATCCTCACCCTTTTAGGTTTTCTCGTTTCGCCGAAACTTTTTGTTCTGCTTGGGGCGGAGGGGCAATATCTAAACTCGTCCATTGACTATATGAATATGATTTTTATCGGAACTGTTTTTTTCATGCTTGTTTATATCGCAAATGCCAGTCTGAATGCCATGGGCAATACGAAGCTCTTTAGAAATTTCCTCATCGCCGGATTTTTCCTCAATCTCATTTTGAATCCCATTTTCATGTTCGGATGGCTCGGTTTACCCGCTCTCGGCCTTAAAGGGCTTGCGCTTGCGACGATAGTCATTGAAGCTCTCGGTGTTTTGTACCTTGGCTCGCATCTCGTACGGACTCCGCTTCTTAAGGGTCGGCACTTTCGGGATTTCGTGCCACGCCTCGGGATAATAAAAATGATTTCAGCGCAGGCCCTGCCTGCAAGCCTCAATATGTTTACTGTGGGACTTGGAATTTTTATCATCACATATTTCATTTCCCCTTTCGGCAAGGCGGCTGTAGCGGCGTATGGTATCGCGACGCGCGTTGAGCAGATTTTTCTATTGCCG
>MHRX01000041.1:0-3268 GCA_001822655.1 Candidatus Taylorbacteria bacterium RIFCSPLOWO2_01_FULL_45_15b | reverse complement strand
GTTGAGCAGATTTTTCTATTGCCGACGATCGGTCTTACGATCGCGGCGCTTACTCTCGTCGGACAGAATAACGGCGCTGGAAATATTGCACGGGTAAAAGAATCGCTGAAACTTACTCTTAAGTATGGCGCATATCTGATGACACTCGGTGCGGTTCTCATTTTTGTTTTTGCCCGTCAATTTATGGATATATTTACGAATGACGCTGAAGTCATTGGAGCAGGAATAAAGTACCTGCGCATCGTTTCCGTGCTGACGTGGGCTTATGCGATTCTGTTTACCAACGTCTCCGCCATGCAGGGAATGAAAAAACCGATGTTTGCGCTTTGGGTCGGCCTTTCGCGACAAATTGTGGCGCCCCTTATCGTCTTTACGATGGCGGCGAAATTATACGGAATTACCGGAATCTGGTGGGGAATCGTTCTCATAAACTGGAGCGCCGCGGTTATTTCGATTGTTTATGTTAGGAATTATTTTAACAAGATCATCAAGGCCAATTGAAACTTCTAAGCTTGCTCAACTCAATATTGTTACTTCTGTGCATGCGACCCGTAGTTACAGGGGACAGACAGCCGACATCCGAAGAGAGATTGCAAGATTGTCGCGGGTAAAAAAGAGTTTTTATAATTTTTCGAAGCGAGGCAAATAAAAAGGCCGCAAACGCAGAACTTATTTTGTGGGTGTAATTGTGGTAGACTATCTTGAGCAGTTCCTTGAACATGAAATCAAAAACTCGTTTAGACGCACCCTTTTCTTTTTTCCGTTTCATGGTGACCATAGTTACCACCCTTGCAGTATTTGCACTGCTCGTAAGACTCATCGCTCCGGAAATATTCTTTCGGAGTATCGAAATGCCGCTCTGGAAGTGGATTATTGTTTTTCTTTTTGGCCACTTTGGATGCGCCTTCGCAGAATTCTTTTTCCATCGGTATTTTCTGCACCGGCCGTTTCCGCTTCTTGGTCGTCTTTACCGTCAGCACACGTTGCATCACGGACTTACTAACGTTCATTTTATTCGTAAGGAAGATGAGATGGGCAAAGTTTTTAATCGTTACCCAATTATCGAAGACAAACAGCATGAGGCTTCGTACTTTCCGTGGCATTCGCTCGCGTCGTTTATCGGTGTCTTTCTGCCGGTGATCGCGTTCGCGCAGTGGCTGTTTCCTTCGTTCCCGATCTTTCTTTGCGCGCCGGCGACGATTGCATGGTCAATGTTTCTCTATGAAATAGTGCATATGATCGAGCACTTGTCGTTCGAGAAGTTTTGGCTGAAAAGAATCAATCATCCGAAGTGGGGAAGGTTCTGGAAATCGACTTACTGTTTTCATTTGCGACACCACGCGAATGTGGAACTCAATGAAAACATAAGCGGCTTCTTCGCAATTCCGATTGCTGATTTTCTTTTCAAAACCTATGCGCCGTGGCCCAGGGCATTTGGCGACGGAGAGATTGTTGCAAAGGAAGAATTTCATCGAAATGAACCCTGTCCCGTATCGATCATTCGAATACTCGACCGATTCGCCGATAGGTATCTTCAAACCGCTTAGCGCGGTTTTTTTCTTACTTTCCTTTGCCTTAAGTGCTTCTTTGAGCGATCTTTTTTTGTTGTGCTCCGTAAGGCCGCAAAAAAAAGAAAATAACTAGTGAGTCGCATTTCTGGACAAAAACATAAAGAGTATGTTAAATTCAAATCAGGAGAACATTTATGCCAACAATACGAATACGTTATCCCACACCTTTTTTGCGTAATAGGAGGATTGCATTAGGTTTGACACAACTGCAGGTAGCGGAATCTATGGGAATCGAGAAAAACGCTTATATGAAACTTGAACAGCGTGGCGAAATTCCAGAGAAACACCTTTGCAGTTTAAGTCGAGTACTGAAAGTTTCGACGACTGATCTTTTGGTCGAAAAATATGCGCCTGTTATGCGACATATATTTCACATCCCCACAGAAATATTTCGAACATTTGTAAAGGACCACATGAGTGAGGATCGCGCATTTGGTAAAAAATTTCCGACTCTCGAAAAGCTTTCTGTTGGGGTACTGACTTCTGATCATGTATGAAAAAGAAAGTGAAGCGACGCTCACCTATTCCGAAAGATTTGCCTGAATCGCACAAAAAAGTTATTCGCGCCGTGCGGCGGATGTCAGCAAAGCGGGGATTTAAGGATCTCATCAAATCTGGAATCTACTTGCCTGATGGCAGTTTGGCGCCAGAATACGGCGGGCCGCCGCGGGTCAAATAGCTCATGCTGGCGCATGAGTTTTTTTATATATCAAAGATTCGACCTTTGTACAAAGGTCGAATCTTTGTAAATTTTCGTTGAGGGGTTAGCCTGACTCAGTTATCCATTGCCCGTTGATTTTGATTTGACAAGGTTTTGAAAAAGGTGTACTGTACAGGAGTATAAATCAGTCTCATAGTTTTTGCGGCCCTATATAAGGCTTCTACACGAAGTAAATAACTTCACAAACTCTCGAGACACCCCAAATATAAACGGGGCTAATTATCGAGAGTTTTTCTCTTGAACACACACAATATGCAACCAAGAAGTTTCAATCATCAAAGACGCGGCCCTTCACGGCCATCAACCGGCAGGTATCACCAGAGCGCTCCGCGCCGTTTTTCCGCGCGAAAAAATATGGGTTCATATATTGACCCGAGAAAATTTGTAAATCGCGCCGTCATTACCGAAGAGGTAGAGCATTTTATCCCTGAACACAACTTCACCGATTTTGTTGTGCGGGAGGAATTGAAAAGAGGTATTTTGGCGAAAGGGTACACATCTCCAACCCCGATACAGGACAGGACGATTCCTCATATCCTAAAGGGCGCGGATGTTGTGGGAATCGCAAATACCGGTACGGGAAAAACTGCCGCGTTTCTCATCCCACTTATTAATGCAGTTTTGAATGACCGGAAGAAACAAATCATGGTTGTCGTACCTACGCGGGAACTTGCCATTCAGATTCACCAGGAACTAAAGGGATTCGCAAAAGGTATGGATATTTACGGCGTTTGCTGTGTCGGCGGCGCGAATATAAATGCTCAAATTCGCGATCTAAAATTTCACAACAGTTTTATTATTGGAACACCGGGACGTTTGAAAGATCTCATTGAAAGAAAGAATATAATACTCGCGCGTTTTAGCGCTCTCGTACTCGACGAGGCTGATCGTATGCTCGATATGGGATTCGTAAATGATATGCGCTTTCTCGTTGCAGGAATGCCTAAGACTCGTCAAACGCTTTTCTTTTCGGCAA
>MHRX01000040.1:16927-24689 GCA_001822655.1 Candidatus Taylorbacteria bacterium RIFCSPLOWO2_01_FULL_45_15b | reverse complement strand
ACCGGAAAATTTGTGCTCGCCACGGCGTTCGCGGTGTTTTTCGTGTTTTCAATTCTTGGTATCCATAACGTAGTTACATCGTCCGGGGGAGTTGCGTTTTTTGGTCGCGTCGCTCGCGATATTAAGAATTCTTTTCATTTTGGCCTAGGTTTTCTTTCAAATTCGCGCGCCGCTGTTTTGGGCGCGGGGTCAGAACTTATTCTGAATTGGCAGTTTGATGAATTTGGCGGATCGCTCGCCTCAGACGCTTCGAGCAATGGACGACATGGAAACGTGTCCCTGGAGAATCCCTTTACTTATATCGCGAGAGATTTTCGCTCCATACAATTCAACGGATCCAATCTCTACGTCTACAACCACGCGTTGCCGGCGCAATCCGGCGATTTTTCCGTGTCTTTATGGTTTAAGACAAACGCAGGCGGTACGGTTTTTGAGTATGCTAATTCGTCGAATTCTGGTGTCAGACTATATTTTGAAAATGAAATACTGAAGATGGGCGGTAGTGGCGGCCCGTCAACAGTGCTCTCCCAGGGGGTTGATATAGCTGACTCAAAATGGCACCATGCCGTAGTTTTGCGGAGCGGCTCTCTCTATCGGCTGTATGTGGACGGCGTGCTTGTGGGAGAGAGGAGTGGCTCTATAACCTCATACAGTAAATTTAATGTTGGAAATACGACATCGAACACTGAATATTTTAATGGATTTATTGACGAAGTCAGGGTCTATGGACGCGCTCTTTCGGTGTCAGAAATTTCGGAAATTCACAACGAATTGGTCGTTCGTTCGGCGGCTTATTGGAATTTTGACAATTATCAGGGCGGGGATGTGGCCGATTTGAGTGGAGGCAACAATCTGGGCCAACTCTCCGGGTCGCCACGCGCCGTTCCCGGCAAATTTGGGCTCGGGCTTTTTATGGACGGCGCAGATAACAATAATTTGGGGCACGTCAATGTCGCATCGTCGGATGATCTTGTGGTGGTCAACTCTGATGTATCCATGTGCATGTGGATAAAGCGCACGGGAAATAAAGAGGGCGGACTTGCAGGAAAGGGATTTGGCGCGGTGCACTACACCTACGGACTTTATACTCTAGCGTCGGGAGAGGTCATCATACTTCTCGGCAATGCCAATGCCGCAACGCCCGTGCAGGCGTCGCTTGCGACCGAATACATACTTCCTTTGAATACATGGGCTAATGTTTGCCTCACGATTGACGATGTCGGGTCGTCGACAAATGTCGAATTGTGGGCGGATGCACAAAAACGTTATTCAATCGGAAATCAGACTCGAATCGGCGACAACGGTACTGGTTTTGCTATAGGCTACGGCGCGAAGAATGGTTTTACGGCTTTGACGCCGATAGCCGTGTTTGATCAGGTTGAGATTTTTCGGCGAAAGCTTTCCGACAATGATATTCAAAAACAATTTCAGCAGGGCTCCGAGCCGGTTCTCTCCGGGGCAATGCCGTCCGGAATCCTTCCAGCAAATACGACATCGGCGACGCTTCGCATCAATTCAAATCAAGCCGCGACGTGCCGCTACAGTACTATACCGAACATAGATTACGAAGCTATGGTGCAGACATGGAGTACGACGGGCGGGACGGCGCACGCCAATCCTGTGGCGACAGTTGATGGAGAGCAATATACGTACTATGTGCGTTGTGAAAATAGCATAGGCGTTTCAAATATTATTGACACCCCGATACAATTTTCGATTGCTCCCAAAGCGCTTGTTCATCTCGATTACAACGAGGGGACGGGAACGGCAATTACAAATCGAGGCACCCTCGGAGGGACTTTTTCAAGGACAAATCCTATACCAGCGTGGAGTTTGAATGCGCCCGCAAATATCGGCGCCGGAAAATCACTTGATTTTGGGACGATTGTGGGAGCAAATGTTGTCGAGGGTAGCGCACCGCTTTCCGGTTTGGGAGGACTTGGTTCTTTGACGATTACGGGGTGGGTGAATAATAAATCCCCGACGACGGCATTGGATGGAAACAGAGTTGTGTCGTGGCTGAACAGCGGCCGAAATGCCGGAGCCGAACTCGTACTTCTGTCAGACGGCAGTTTGAAGTTTGCCGTAAATCAAGCTCCCGACTGGTTCACGCCTTCAAGCAGTGCGGGTAAAATTTCAACGGACTCTGCGTCGCCCGCGGGAAATTGGAGATTTTTTGCCGTTACATATGATGGGGCACTGCCTTCAAACACCACACAATTTTATTTTGGATCAGAAACCGTGGACGCGCTTTTTGATGTTGCAAGGTCATACGCGCGCGGTTCTGTCGCTTCGAATGTCGGCACATTTGCGTCGGGAAACGCCAATGCGGCAAATCGGCCGGTTAGCACCGATGCGATGTTTAGGGGGATAATGGACGACGTGCGAGTGTACGGCAGGGCGCTTAGTCTCGAAGATATTATTATGATTCAGCGAGGCACTTCACCCGCTGTGGTGAAATCAACCGTAACTATCTCAAACCCCTCTTCCGGAGGAGGCTCGGGCGATTACACGACCGGACTTGTGAGCCGCTGGAAATTTGAATCGAATGCGCAAGATTCAGTCGGGACAAATCATGGTTCAGCCCTCAATGGTCCGACATACGGAGCTGGGAAAGACGGCAATGCGATTTTCTTGAACGCGACACAAACAAATCAGGAGGTAAGTATAGCGGACGCCGGACTACCAAACTTTAATGCGGGAGCCCCTTATACTATTAGTACGTGGTTCAATGCGACGAGTTATGAGCCTTATCAGGCACTTTTTGATAAAGGACAGGGAGGGACATCTCGCGACTACAGTTTTTTTATAAGTTCTCCGACGGGAGGATGGAACGCATATGGAAAACCGTCAAATGCCGGTGCGGCATGGTCCGTAGGTACCCCAGGGTTCACGTCAGGCGTCTGGCATCATTTTGCGGCGGTAAGAAATGGCACGAGTGTCGATGTCTATCTCGATGGTTCAAAGAAATTTACTGCACCCGCTTCAACTAACGATGATTCAGGAGGACGCTTATCGATCGGAGCCAACCCGACCGGCGGCGGCGCAAGCTGGAAAGGAGGAATTGACGACTTTCGGATTTACACCGGCGCACTTGACGCAACAAAAATAAATCAAATTATCGCAAGCGCCGGCAGTGCGGGTGCGGGCGATGGTTCCGGGCGTGTTAGCGCCGATGTGATTTCCGATAGCGGACCGATTGACTGCGCTTCAGGCAATATCGGTCTTTGTATTGGACAATTCGATCAGGATACGTCGGTTCAATTCAGCGCGATTCCTGATGCGGGATCACAATTTATTTCATGGGGAGGAGATTGCAGTGGATCGCTTACTAATTGTCCTTTGACGCTGAATTCGGATAAAAATATTACCGCTCAATTTAGCCAAGCTCCTGCTGGCTCGGGCGCCATAAAAACGAAAAGAGTCGGCGAGGATTTCAACATGATATCGGGTACTACGTATGCCATAGACGGCGGTGCGCCGTCCGGCGTAAACGATTCATATACCGATGGAATATCCACTGGACAACACACGGTATCCGTAACTGATCTCGCTGACATGCAGGAAGCGGTCTTTGTATGTACTTATCCTCTCGGCGGAACAGTTTGCGGAAGTGTTAATGAGGGAGATTATTCGACTGCGTCAATCATGTGCGGTGTAAATGGCGCGTGTCAGGTGGAGGTGAATGTCTCGGTCAATACCGTTACAAAAGTCGTTGTTCGATATACGCTACGCCAAGTAAATCTCGACGTTTCTGTTCTCGGCGGTGCGTCGGGCGGCGACTATACCGATTTTCTTGTTGCTCATTTTCCGCTCGATTGGTATGAATCCGCATATCCGACGAAAGTAGATAATATTGTCCTCGGCGGAGAGTGTGTAGGTTCAAACGGCGCTACGTGCGCTCAAACATACAATTCGCCCACTGTTGTCGCGGGAAAACTGCCCACACACTACAAAGCCTTTTCGTTTAACGGGGGGAGCAATCAATATATTGATGCAGGCAATTACCCGTCGTATGGCTCTGATTACACAGCATGGACTACTTCCGCTTGGATAAAAGTTCCCGCGGACGCAACGGGCGCGGGGTCGAGTTATAGAAGTATTATGGCGAAGCAAAGCGCGTATGGAATGTTTCTAAAAGACAATCGTTTGTACGTGTATGACTGGGGGGCAAACCAAGAATATGCCGCTTCCGGCGCGCTCTTAAATGATAACTTATGGCATCATGTTGCTTGCAGTTACCAAAGCGGTGTTACGAGTGGCACGAAATGTTATGTAGATGGCGTGAATGTTCTTTCGGGTAAAATAACGGTCGCAAATCACAATCAGTCGCTTGAAATCGGACGCGGGGGAGATGTGGGGCAATATTTCAGAGGCGTGATTGACGATTCACGACTTTATTCGGCGGCGCTTACAGCGGCCCAAATTCAGCAAATTTATAGTTCCAGTTCGTCTTGTAGCGGAAGTGTTACCAGCAATATAGGTGGTATTAACTGTTCCCCGACGGGAGGGGTTTGTACGGGTCTTTATGATCAAAACACCTCTGTAACTTTGACTGCAAACCCGAATCCTGGATGTAAGGTAACGTGGGGAGATGCCTGCACCATATTTGTTTCGTCGGCAACGTGCCAGCTTACACTTTCGTCATATAGTTCAGTGCTTGCGACATTTAGCCAAGGCGAGGAGTCTTCTGGAGATACTACTCCACCGGTTGTTTCTCATTCCGTTCCGCCAATTCTGCCTGCCGGAGAAAAAACAAAAACATTATCAATTAGCACGGACAAGCCTTCGACTTGCAGGTACGACACATCCTCTTCTTCGTCGTATGGTACGATGACCGGTACATTTTCGAGTTCGGGTGGCCTAAATCATTCCGCGAGTTTGACGCTTGCTTGCAGTGATCAATCATATACTTACTATGTCTCGTGCAGTGATGCGTCAGGCAACATATCGAATCCGCTCGGGATAACTTTTAGTTACGCGACTCCGGCCCCGACTAACTTTATTGTCGGCCAGAGGGTTACCACCACAGCGAACGCAAATGTGCGCGCATCACAACAATCTGTCTGCGTACCGCCTTCGGGAGTACAATCGAAAGGCAAAAGAGGTGTAATCGAGACCGCTTATAACCCGGCACTGCACAATAAAGACGGCTACGTTTGGTGGAAGGTGGACTTTGATACCGATCCGGATGGGTGGGTCGTCCAAGACAACCTTACAGTTTATCGCCCGCCCTCATTTTATTTTGAGGAACGATGATTCGTGTCGAGAGCGCGGTCTTTCTTATTGTAGTTATTGTGGTTGCGGTTATTATTTGTATTAAAATTATTTTCCCATGAAATCAATTAGCCATCTTTTGATTATGATGGTAGCGGCGCTTGGAGCGAGCTATCTTTTACCCGGTGTCGCAATCTCCGGAATCGCTTCCGCTCTAATCCTCGCTTTTGTTCTTGGTGTCTTAAATTATTTTGTAAAGCCTCTGTTGATTATTTTGACTTTGCCGATAAACATCCTCACTTTCGGGCTTTTCACTCTTGTTGTAAACACTGTGATTATTTTGCTTGCCGAAGTGATAACACCGGGTTTTGAAACTGACGGTTTCTTCTCCGCGCTACTTTTTGGAATTATCGTGGCTCTTGTCGCGTATATATTGCATAAGATTTTTTAAATCATGGGTCATGTACAAACAAAAAGAGGAAATATTATTGCGTGGATTGTCATCCTCCTCGTTTTTGCATGCGGTATTTGGTTGTTGTTTTCAAGGGACGGCGCGACTCCGATAGACGAAAGTTCAACGTGGAAGGAATACAGAAATACGAAATACGGGTTTGAAATGAAGTACCCGCCGGGATGGGAAGTTACAGAAAAATCCGATAATATTTCCGGGCCGTGGTTTACAATTTTTGACGCGAGCGAAACGCCAAAGGTGAATCCGCCGCCGTATGATCATTTTACAAATCAATCTCACGTGTCGTTGTATCCGAACGGCATACCGACCGAAGGCGTTATAGGGACGAGCGCAACATCATCGGTCGAGTTCCCAATTTCCTTGAATCAGGCGCGCGATTATTTGCTTGAGAATGGATCGGCGTTTGCTACATTTGCCTCTCCTAAATCCGCCCCCGCTTCGTGGGGTCCGGCGGGTTTTATCTGGATGAGGGTCCGTGTTCCGGATTTGAGGGAAGCGTGTGAGCGGGGAGGGAAGGAAATATCAATTGAATTTTGCGACCCGCTTGGAGGGGAGGATGAAATCGTGCGGTATGGCAGTGTGGATGAGGATATATACGAAATCGAGAAACAAATCATTGCAACATTGCGTTTTTTTGAAACTGCGGTCCCAAATCCCGGCGAAAATATACACGTGGATATCCCGGAGACCGGTAGTGTTGTTACAAGTCCTCTTATCGTCGAAGGCACAGCACGCGGGAGCTGGTTTTTTGAAGGAATATTTTCTGTTGCGATCGTTGATCAATATGGAAAAGTGCTTGGGCAAGCGAGCGCGGAAGCTTTCGATGATTGGAGGACGAACGAGTTTGTTTCATTTCGCTCCGAGATTTCTTTTTCCGCCGCGCCTCAAACAAATTTGAGACTCGTGCTAAGTAAAATGAACCCGTCAGGGTTGCCGGAGAATTCAGAGCAAAAAGTCATTCCTCTTGTTGCACAATAGTGTCTGCGTCTAACCCGATTTGGCACCTTGTTTTGGGGCCGAATTATCGCTATTATTGGGGCATGAATGTTGATTACGCTCGCGTCAAAGTCGTCGTCTTTGATATTGACGGTACATTGACACAATCCAAGAGTGAAATTTTTGAAACGACCTCTCGACTTCTGTGCAGTCTGCTTGATCGCTGTGATGTTGCAATTATTTCTGGTGCCGGTCTTGAACAATATAAAAAACAGATTCTAGATTTTCTGAATTGCCGAGACCTTTTTTCTCATCTACATCTGTTCCCGACAAACGGGGCGAGTTATTTGAAGTGGAACGGTCATGACTGGGAGTACGTATATCGGGAAATTTTCTCCGAATCCGAGAAAGAGAAAATTCGTGCCGCAATTTGCGACATCGAAAAGAAGCACGCCGATATTTTTGATGATTCTCCAAGCGGGCCGAGACTCGAGGATAGGGGTTCTGCCATGACCTTCTCCGTACTCGGGCAGGACGCTGATTATGATAAAAAGCAATTATGGGATCCTGAAGGTAGTCGCCGCGCCATATTAGCGGCAGAGCTTTCTCGGCATCTTTCGGAATTCGAAGTACGAATCGGCGGCACGACATCGCTTGATATCACGCGTCGCGGAGTGGACAAAGCATACGCAATAAGGAAAATTCAGAACTATCTTGGCGTTTTGCATGATGAGGTTCTTTATGTGGGTGATTCATTTGGCGAATTTGGTAATGATAAGCCTGTTGAATCAATGGGAATTCGTGTGGAGAAAGTGCTCGGCCCGCATGAGACGGAGCGACTTATAGAAACCATAATAAACAGTTCAAAATGAAGCTATCATTAAGCGATGAGCATGCTGAAGCTCTGCGGGAGCTCGCCGTCAGTCTCGGTGGGCATCTTGCTTTGATTTCAAAACCCAAAGCCGCAGATATCTTTGTTCTGAAGATGAAGGGGCTTGTTCGCGAGATACGCGCTCTTTATAAGCAACTTGCCCGCGAAGGGAGTCCGCGGTATTACGAGAACCACGAACTTGAGCTGATTCTGGATAACTTCTACATCATTGAGGGCGCTAGCATTGAAATTGAAAGGGATTTTGC
>MHRX01000040.1:2467-16678 GCA_001822655.1 Candidatus Taylorbacteria bacterium RIFCSPLOWO2_01_FULL_45_15b | reverse complement strand
TACGCTATCTCAATTTCGCCAAGCGGAAGAATGTTATAAAGAGATTGAGGGTGAGCTTGAGAGAAAGACCGATGTGGGAAAAATTACTTCAAGGCTTGCTAAGGAGTATGGAATAATCCCGACGCATTTTGGACTGTATCTCGTGGATCGACTTTCGGATTCCGGTGCGGGTACGAGGCCGCTTTTAAAATGGTTGCGGCTCAATCTTGAAAAACAAGGACTCGGCGCAGAGGCGCTTGTTCACCGGGAGAGCGGTATTAGGGCGGCGGGTGCAAAAAATGTCGGCAATATTATTGACAGTCTTCGCTGGTTAAATCAAATACGTTGGGATTTGTTTGTAGAAGAAATTGACACGATCGACAGAATTTTGGCCCGAGAGGCGCACGCATCCTATATTTTGATGGATTCGCGTTCGCGCGGGCTTTATCGAGCGAGAATCGTCGAGCTCGCTGATGCGTCCGGTATTCTTGAGGCAGAAATAGCGCGAACGGCCGTTAAGCTCACCGACGAAAGCCAGCAGAAAAAAAGTACTGACGCACTTGCCGCGCTACGCACTCATGTAGGGTATTACCTGCTAGGAAAAGGCAGGAAAATACTGGAAGAGAAGATTTCTTACCGTTCGCCGTATCGGGAAAAGATTTCTCTATTTATGAAACGGTACCCGGGATTAATATATTTCGGACTTATTGGAATTATTCTGATCGGTTCAATATTTTTTATTATTCCACTTCTTGTCGCCAGCGTCTCCGGTAGCCCAATGATGTTCTGGATCCTCATTGTCATGGCTATCTCATTTTTCTTTGGGAGCGAGTGGGCGCTATCTATCGGTAATTTTGTGTTCATGAAAATTGTTAAGGCCGAGCGATTACCTCGCCTTGACCTTCACCGGGGTGTCGGGAACGCGCGCCGCACGTTCGTGGTAGTACCTTCAATGTTTCGCGATGAAAAAAGCGTCGAAGTACTGTTACGAAAAATTGAGACATATTTTCTCGGCAATAATGACGACAACATTTACTATGCATTACTCCTCGATTTTAAGGATGCGGATGCCGCAGAATTGGCTAGCGATCAGCGTATCACTGGATACCTGGCTGGCGGAATACAACGGCTGAATGAAAAATATCCTTCCAAGACGGCGCGATTTTACGGTCTTTATAGAAAGAGGCTGTGGAATTCGTCGGAGCGAGTTTTCATGGGTTGGGAGCGGAAGCGCGGCAAGCTTCGAGAATTCAATCGTCTGCTTAGGGGCGCCGTCGATACGTCGTATGGAAATGCCGACGATATCAGAACAGTCGGTTACGTCCGTTATGTAATAACTATTGATGAAGATTCTGAATTACCGATTGAATCAGCGTCGGCCTTGGTCGGTTGCATCAGTCATCCGTTAAATACTCCAATTCTATGGGGCGGTAGTGTAATTCACGGATGGGGAATCATTGAACCCCAAATCACGTATCGCTTGAGCGTGGCCTATAAGTCGCTTTTTTCATCACTTCTCTCTCACGCGGTGGGCATTGATTCATATTCTGCGCCGATTGCAGACGTGTACCAAGACCTCTTTGGGAACGGAATATTTTATGGCAAAGGGATTTACGACATTGACGTTATTGAGCAGACGATGGGCGATTCAATTCCAGAAAATAAGATATTGAGCCATGATCTGTTAGAAGGAATTTATGCGCGCGTCGCTCTTGCAAGCGATGTACAGGTTTTTGACGGATTTCCTTCGCGGTATCATGAGTACGCTATTCGCGGAGCGCGCTGGATTCGAGGTGATTGGCAGATCATTTCGTGGCTGTGGAGACGAGCCGTGATGAACGGAAAGATTATTCCCCGGGCAAACTTCGTCGACCGTTGGAAAATCTGCGATAATCTTCGCAGAAGTCTCACTCCAATCGCCGTGGTGGGAACGGTGATCGTCGGCGCCTTAGCCCAGATTAATTCATTTGCGTGGTATCTGCTTCCAATCGCCACCCTTGCGGCGCCTTTTGCGCCGGGATTTTTTTTCGACCTCCTTCGGTTGAATGAACGGGAAAGTCTTTATGATAAGTTGCGAAATAGCATTCGGCACAGCAGGAATGTTCTATTACAGATTATCTTGAGGATTTGTTTTTCTCTGCACCTTTCGGCTATTGCGGCGGATGCTATCATCCTTTCGCTGTATCGGATGATAGTCTCAAAACAGAATCTTTTGGAGTGGAAGAGCGCGCACGAAGTCTCGGCTAGTTCTCGGGGGACTTTCATTGAGATGACTTCGATCATGTGGCTCTCGCCGCTAGTCGGAATGTCTCTCGCCTCCACTCTGTTTCTTTTAGGTACCCCCATACATTGGGCGCTTTTCTTTTGGCTAAGCGCATGGTTTTTTGCGCCGCTAGTGGCCTACATCGTAAGCATTCCGCAGAAATCACGCAGTCGGCTTTCTCGACGGTCGGAAAATTTTCTTAGAAAGCTGGCTGTACGGACCGCCACTTTTTTTCTGGAGAACGCAGGAAAGGATTTTCATTTTTTGATACCCGATCACGTTGATGAGCGTGAGAGGGTGCGAGAGGAGCGCATTGCCACTTCCCCAACAAATATCGGCATGATGTTCACCGCTTGGTATGCATCCTTTCGATTCGGGATTCTCTCTCTCAGCGGACTTTTAAGGCGAACGGAAATGGCCTTGGAGTCGATGGAAAAATTACCTCGCTTCCGCGGACATTTTTATAATTGGTACGACATACGCTCTCTCACTGTTTTGCCGCCGAAGTACATTTCTACTGTTGATAGCGCGAATCTGATAGCGGCACTTATCATGTTTCGTTCGGGGTTACAGAAATCTTTGAGTGAACCTATCGTTTCTTCGGACGTGGGGCGCGGATTCCGTGACCTTTTTTCGGTGATACTTGATGAAATAAAAAATATTACTCGTCGTCATCTGCTTACAAAAAAAGAAAAATACGCTTTAAAGAATATCGCATCGTTTCTTAAATTAATATCAAAAAGTATTAACGATATAGTTTTGTCCAACGACGTATTTTGTCTTAGCCGTTCGATAAAAAAGACTGGCGAAGACATGGCAACACTTCAGGTTTTGCGTGAGAGGCTCGAGATTGCGAGAAGTTCTCGTGGCGACACTGCGGATGAGAGAAGAGTTGCGGTGCATATGAACCATGTTATCTCTCTCGTAAACCTCTGCACTCTGTTGTTTGAGGAAAGTGCGCTTTTTTTGAAGGGTCTTACTGGATATGCCGCAACTTTGGAGTCCTTACCGCTTTCGTGCGAGCGGCAAGCCAGTCTCTCTTCGGTCAAGCAGATACTTAATGATCTCATTTCACCCATACCGTCAATTTGCTCTCTGGCTGACGGCGAACTTCTAAAGAAATTTAACGAGGCGCGGTTCGGGGAGCTACTTCGACTTGCTGATGCGGCTGGCGAGGAGAAAGAGGACCTGCGCCGGTGGCTTCTGATTTTTGAACGTTCATTAGTGGAAAGTCAAAACGAGGCACGAGAGGTTAGAAAAAAAATCGAACAAGTTTTGAGCATTGCGGAGAAGTACATTGATTCTTCGAGGTTTGATTTTTTGTATAACAAGGAACGCGGCCTCCTCCATATTGGGTACAACGAGACGCAGGGTGTTATTGACGGCTCATACTATGATTTTCTTGCGTCCGAGGCGAACGCGGCTAGTTACCTTGCCATAATGAAGGGCCACGTTGAAAAAAAACATTGGTTCTTTCTTTCTCGAAAGCTTGTCCGAACTGGCGGCGTGGCGGCACTCGCTTCTTGGGGAGGATCGTTATTTGAGTATCTCACTTCACTTATTTTTTTTGACGTTCACCCGGAAAGTCTCCTTGGCAAAACGGCATCCCGATCAATACGTGAGCATATGAGATATGCAAAAAAGAATGGTATCCCATGGGGTATGGGCGAGTCTGCCCAGTATGAATTTGATGTCGCCGGTAATTATCAGTATCAGATACACGGTGTCCCGTCTCTCGGTCTAAAACGCGGTCTCGAGGAAAGGTTGGTAGTCTCGCCCTATACGAGCGCGCTGGCGCTTCCTTTCGCACCACTTCATGCTGTGCGTAATCTTCGGAGGCTTGTAGATGAAGGAGCGGTTGGAAAATACGGTTTTTATGACGCGGTAGAATACACGAAATTATCGCGGGGCAGAAAGAGGGATTTCGCGAAGATTTATTACGCGCACCACCAAGGTTTTATTTTGGCAGGTATTGCGAATTTAGTTTTCGCCGGTGAATTGCAGAATCTTTTTAAGAATGATCCGAGGGCAGAGTCGGCGGATATTCTTCTCGAGGAAAAAATGCCTAATATGTTTGCCACAAAGATTCCAAAAGGCGTCCTACAGCGATTTACTGCGGTGAAGAAGACGGTTGATATCGGACTTGATACAAAGCGATACATTCCTGTAAAGACAGATATACCTCGGTATGCCTTGATCTCAAACGGTACCTACGGTGTTGGAATTAGTAATGCCGGCGGCGGGTGGAGTCGTTGGAACGGAGTTTTTCTTACGCGATATCGTTATGATTCAACAAGAGAGGATTACGGTACATATATAAAAATTACCGATAAGAAGACGAGTGCGTCTTGGTCGCCTACGTTGTTGCCACAGAAGACTTTTGGAAAAAAGAGTAAAGTAATTTTTCAGGAAAACAGGGCGGAATTTTATAAGTCAAACCAGGATATAGATTCGATACTTGAAATAATGGTTCATGACGGCGATGCTGTTGAATTTCGCCGCTTGACCCTCTTCAATAACTCAAAAGATTCGAAAGAAATAATTATAGAGACACGCGGCGAGGTCGCACTTTCAGGCGAGAGAGAGTGGGCGCAACACCCGAATTACGAGATGCTTTTTGTATCATCCGAGTTTATCAGTGAAGAATCATTCCTTCTTTTTTCTCGGCGTAGTGGAAAAGATCGATCAAAAAAAATATTCTTCGCTCATGCGTTGGTTGCCGGAAAGAATTCTCAATTTCTTCGCGCTCTGTCGCACAGAGAGGACATTGTTCGTGAACAGCGCTATGGAATAAATTCTGCCATGCCTGAAGCAAGGCCGCTATACAATCTTGATTCAGCGTTCTCACTTTCGTGCAGTATTCGTCTCGACGCGGGCGAATCCGAAGAAGTGGTCGCGGCTTTTTTTGCAGGAGGAAGCCGTGAGGAAGTCGTACGGCTTGTTCGGAAGTATCGCACGCTAAAAGCCATTGATCATGTATTTATGGAGCAGGCGACTCACGGTCGGCATATTCAATCGTATGCGTTGACACCTGATCAGGGGAAGCACTATCAAGATATCGCTTCGCGGCTTTTTGAAGGCGGAAAAGATTTTCGAAAGAGCGTGGTGCGGGGTGGCGGCATACATTCGTTATGGAGAAATGGAATTTCTGGCGACAGACCACTGCTTGTGCTTGCAATCGCTGATATGGAGCGTCTGCAGATGTTAAAGCAGGCATTAGCCGCACAGTCATATCTAGCGGCAAAGGGAGTTTTTTTCGATGTTGTTGTCATTAACGATCATCCGGCCAGTTACATTCGGACACTTGACGATGAGGTTGATTTTTTGATTCGAAGCGTACGGTCACAGGATGTGTATGCGTCCGCGACTGGAGTCTATCATGTGAAGTCTCACGTCATGATTGAAGGAGACAGAGATATGATAGTGCAACTCGCCGCAATAGCATTTGACGCCGCAGGGGGCAGTTTTGTCGCCCGACCAGAAGCGTTTCGCGTGGCTCGCGAGCTATCAGAAAAAATAAATCCAAGCAAAAAGCCCTACGCGCGCCGTGGCTACCTCAAGCGGCCACGTGGTCTTATGTTTGATAACGGTTATGGCGGATTCTCCGGTGACGGCAGTGTATACACGATTTATACAGACGAGAACATAAAGACTCCGCAACCATGGGTGAACATAATCGCAAATGAACATTTCGGTACGATAGTTACTGAATCTGGCGGGGCGTATACATGGGCAAAAGACAGTTACGACAATAGGCTGACTTCGCGAATTTCAGATCCCGTACGGTTTGAAACCAGCGAGGCTTTATTCTTACGGGATAATCAGACACTTGATTATTGGAGTCTCGCTCCAGAACCAAATACAGATAGGGCTCCATACATAACGACCCATGGCCGTGGTTATAGTTCTTTCCAACATCGTCGCGCGCTTGTGAATACGGAGTTTTCTCAGTTTCTGGCGCCTTCAAGCGCCGCGGCGGCGTCCAAGATACTGCGAGTGAAAATAAATAATGAATCACAGACAAAACGCACATTTTCGCTCATTGCTTATTTCGAGCTTGAGCTTGCTACTGATCGGTTTGGGTCTCATGGAAAACTAAATATTGAATATGATAATTCGATTCGCGCGTTTTTCTTTAGTAATTATTTCAGGAATAATTTTTCATCGCGGAGGGCATTTCTTTGGTCAAGCGAATCAGATATTTCATATACAGGAAGCAAGTTGGAATTCCTTGGAAGACACGCTTCTCTAGCGGAGTCGGCGGGGTTAAACCAAAGGAAATTATCAAATGATTTTGGCAGGACGAGTGATAATATTTTTGCACTTGAACAGGAATTTGCGCTCGGTCCGAAAGAGGAGAAAATAGTCTATCTTTTTTTTGGCGACGCTACTTCGGTTCATGATGGGGCGAGTTACCTTAATGAATCGGCAGTGCCTGAAAAAATCGAGTCGGACTATCAACGTTTACTCGATGATCAACCTTTAAGCGTTTTCATAAAAACGCCCGATCGCGCGCTCGATATCCTTTTTAACAAGTGGCTTCTTTATCAGGTGGACAGCGCACGGTTTCTTGGCAAGACAGGCTTCTACCAGCCGTCCGGTGCGTATGGTTTCCGCGACCAACTCCAAGATTCACTGGCATTTATCTATACTAACCCGGAGAAAACACGAGCAATGATCTTGCGAGCCGCCGTGCATCAGTTTGAGGAGGGCGACGTAATGACGTGGTGGCATGATCATAATAATTTTGGCCATCGGAGCGCTCTTACCGACCAACAGCTTTGGCTTCCGTACACCATCTTGAAATATGTCGGGATTACCGGCGATGATGCGCTGTGGAAACATACTCTGCCATTTTTGGTTGGGGAGCAGGTTGATTTTGGGACAAAAGAACATTGGACCGGTGTGGGGACTAGTACTGATGCATCGTATACGCTTTTTGAGCACGCGCTTCGCGCGATACAGAAAAATCTTGTTTTTGGCTCGCATGGCTTGCCGCTTATAGGTCTTGGAGATTGGAATGATGGATTATCTCGTGTTGGGGCTGAAGGCAAAGGCGAGAGTGTGTGGCTCGCGTGGTTTTTGATATACATTCTTGATCGTTTTATTCCCGTTGCAGAAAAGGAGAATTATGAAAGTGCGAGAATGCTAGCTGATGCGCTGACTAATCTGCGTATCGCCGTAGAAAAACATGGTTGGGATGGCGAGTGGTATAGACGGGCGTATCTCGATAGCGGCACCCCGATCGGGTCAAGGGCGCTTGATGAGTATAAAATTGACTCGGTGGCCCAGTCATGGGCCGCAATTGCGGGCGGCGACGCCGTGCGGGTTAAAAAAGCGCTTAGTTTTGCGTGGAAAAAATTAGAAGAAAATGGAGAAGTCCGGCTTATTGCGCCACCGCTTGCGGAAAGCGGGATCGACCCGGGATATCTTCGTGATTATCCGCCGGGCGTGCGTGAAAATGGCGCACAGTATAACCACGCCGCTCTTTGGCTTGCCGAAGCTTTTTTTAGTACCGGCGACGCACAGAAGGGAATGAAAATTCTTGAAAGTGTGAATCCCATTCTACGCTCGGGTACGTCTCATAAAGCAGAGCGCTATCGTGTCGAACCTTATGTCGTGGCTTCGGATATATATGCGGCACCCTCGTATCCTGGCCGTGGTGGTTGGACTTGGTATACAGGTTCCGCCGGCGTCATGTATCGAATTATTATTGAATCCCTTTTCGGAATAAAGAAAACGGCAGATACGCTTGAGCTAGTGCCGAACGTGCCAAATTCGTGGGACGAATGCTCTATTGCCATACCGCATAAAAACGCCACCTACACGATCTCTATTCGTCGGAGTGCTGACCGAAATGCGAAGCCATACACCTTGTGCGACGGCGAGCTCGTTTCAGGGCCTATCAGACTTCATGCGAACGGCCAGCATTCCATAGAAGTGTTTCTTTCGAAGTAGTCTAGAGAAAACCATTTTTGTCAATGTTTATCGCTTTTATCGCAAATTCCCTTGTAAAGAATCATGACTTATGTAGTATTGGATTGTCGGACGTTTTATATCGGAAATACACACTTCAAATATACTAAATGAAAAAAATTTATCGCTCACGCGAAAACAACGTAATCACCGGTGTCATAGGAGGGATTGGGGAATACTTCAATGTCGACCCAGTATTGCTTCGTCTGTTGTGGATTTTTGTTACTGTCTTCAGCGCCTTTGTTCCGGGGATTGTGGTGTACCTTGCCGCGGTGCTGGTTATACCCAAGCGCCCCATGATGCATCGTGTCCACGAAGAAGATCGTCAAGAGGCGCACGGAAGCACTTTTTAACTTATGAGAAGTCGCCAGCGCGTTACTTTTTGGATTTGCTAACGTCTTACGAAATATATATGAAAACACCATTTTGGATCGGACTCGGAATAATTCTCATCCTCATTGTCGGGGCTTCTGTTTTTTTGCCGATTTTTAACCCTAAGGATATGCCGTCGAGTAAAGCCGAGATTATGTCGTTTGAAGTGAAAAAACATCGTTTCGAGATTCAAGGAAAAAATCTTGAACATGTAGAGGTTTGGGGCGTTCCGCGAGGAGACGAGATTGGTGAATCAGATTACACCAAATTCGGCGGGGCAACACTCGAGGGAGATTTGTGGGTATTGGCGATACCCGACGAGCCGATGCAGATTAGTGATGTAATAGCAGTCGGCATAAAAGGTGATGTCAGGGTATCAAAATCATTGTCTGCGAGTGTCGCAACTTCAGTCGGTGAACTTTTGTGGCCGGAGAAAAGCTCCGTCGCAATCGATCTCACTGTCGGTAAAACTGCTACGAGCGGCGATATTTCCGTTACCATTCTTGGCCTTAAAGAAGAATCTCGTTGCGCCGAAGGAGTTACTTGCATATGGGCTGGGAGAGTCTCGTTTCTTGCTACGGTGGAGTCAGGTATTGAAGCGGAAAATATAACACTTGCTTCTGACACGCCCAGTTTTGCGTTCGGCAAAAGGTTTGAAGTGGCAAGCGTTACCCCCTATCCAAAACAGAATATAGAGATTAAAGAATCTGATTATCGAATTCGGCTAATCATATCTTCTAATGAATAAACCGGCCATCACTCTTGGGGTAATAGGCGCGATATTATTTGTGGTTTTTATCGCGGTTGCTGAAACAAAATTACGCAAAGATAAGTCCATAAACTCTTTTCAAGAATGTGTTGCCGCGGGAAACCCAATTCTTGAATCATACCCGGCTCAATGCAAAACCAAAGATGGTCGGACATTTATCGAGGATATCGGCAATGAGCTTGAAAAATCCGATCTTATCCGTGTTGATTCTCCCCGTCCCAATGCCACACTCTCGAATCCCGTAGTCGTCAAAGGAGAAGCCCGCGGTTACTGGTTTTTTGAAGCTTCATTTCCTATCGAACTTAGAGATTCGGAAGGCAATACCTTGGCGATTGCCATAGCGCAAGCTGAAGGCGAGTGGATGACCACTGAATTTGTTCCGTTCAGCGTACAATTTATTGTTGCCACGACAACGGCACGAAGTGGAGTTCTTATTTTACGTAAAGATAATCCTTCTGGATTGCCCGAGCATGATGACGAGCTTCGTATACCAGTCCGGTTCAGTTTCTAAGTTGAAAAGTTAATTAGTTGTTAAGTATTTGACTTCACAACTTTCAAACTAAAAAAACTTCTAAACTTTTTAACCACGTGCTTCCCTATACTATATACAAAATACTAAATACTATATACTAAACTCATGGAATCATTAATTCACGCGGACATTTTTTTCTTTATTACCACCATATTTACGATAGCTCTCGGGATTTTATTTATTGTAGGCGGGATTTATGCAATAGTAATTTTGAGAGACTTAAAACATGTCGCGAGAATGGTAAAAGATGAAAGCGTCGAACTTGCCCGTGATGTGCAGAATATTAGGGAGGGTATTCGCAAAAATGGGTCAGTCATGAAAGCGGGACTGGGGCTCATATCTATGCTTATGGGCAGGCATGCACGGGCAAAAAACCGAAAAAAAACGGCGAAAAGTGATACAGCAGAAAATAATCAAGCTGGAGAGACCAGTGAAATTTAATACATATGGCACACAAAAAAATCGTTGGAATTGCAAGTTTTGCGGCGCTACTCGGGGCATATTTTTTGTATGGAACGAAGAAGGGCAAACAAAAGAGAAAGGATATTTCCGGCTGGATGATAAAGATGAAGGGTGAGGTTGTTGAACGGCTTGAGGGGCTGAAAGATGTAAATGAAGAAACCTACGGCAAGGTCGTTGATGATGTTTCAAGGCATTTTCAAAAAATAAAAAAAGTGAGTGCAACGGAATTAGCTTCGCTTGTCGCTGAATTGAAGGCCGATTGGAAGGCTTTAAAGAGGGGAGGAAAAAAACATGCTCGCCAAAAAAATAGCATATGAGGTCGGCGGTGAAAACTGTATAATAAAAAGGGGTAGAAATGCCCCGTTCAATTAACTTACTTTTTATGGAACATTTTGTATGTAGAGGTACGTGTGGCGGTGAGTCTGACATAAAAAAGGTATGCGAATCTGAAGATTGTAATCATGCCGGTATGGAGCTCGAATCGTGTGATTGCGCTGATGGAACTCACAAACCACCTCTCGACTAATTTCCGATGGGTGTATTTCCGAAACAGAGGCTCATACTTTTTCTTTTGGTTGCGACGATTGCCGCTGGATTTTTTCTCTATAAAGAAAGAGCGATTTTCCTATCAGTTGAGCAAAAACTCGAGAGCGCATACCACAAGGTTGTTGATGAGGCTGTTTTTAATCCTGAACCTCTTCTTCGACTTTTTAAGGAAACCGGTGCCCCGCTTGATTCGCGGCTTGTCATTAATTTTACGAATACTGAACGAACAACACGCAATCTCAACGCGCTTTCCGCAAACACGCTTCTTGACTCGGCGGCTTTAAAAAAGGCCGAAGATATACTCGAACGAGACTATTTTGAGCATACCGCGCCCGATGGAATAAAGGCATCAGATCTTGTATCCGACGCGGGCTATCAGTTTCTGCTTGTGGGAGAAAATTTGGCGCTCGGAAATTTTGATGATGAGGCTGACCTTGTAGCCGCGTGGATGGATAGTCCCGGTCACAGAGCGAATATTTTACAGCCGAAATACAAAGATATCGGAGTCGCGGCCGTTCGGGGTGAATACGAAGGTAAGGACGTGTGGGTATCCGTTCAAATCTTTGCAGTGCCATCTTCAGAATGTGAGGCACCGAGTCCTAGGCAGGCTACTGTTATTGAGGAAATGAGAATTGCTGTGAAGTTGTTGAGAGATGAGATTGAGGAAAAAAAGAATGAACTGGATGAGAATAAAAAAAACCCGGAGCGTTACAACAAAATTGTTGATGAGTATAATAGTTTAGTGGGAGAATATGAGGAATTAACGGAAGATTTAAAAAATTCGATTACCACATACAATAGCGCGGTGCGGAGTTACAATGGCTGTATTGAGGCGCTTCAATAAGTATAAATCATTTTGTATCGTGGAGAGAAAGACTAAATCTTAGTCCGTAAAACATGAGGAATGCAAGAAATACAAAGAGAAATTTGAAGTCGAAGTAAATGAAAAATGGCCAGGCAAGAATGGGTCCGATGAGGTATGAAAAAGGACGGATTGTTCGGAAAAGTCCAAGGGTGGTGATGTCCTTGTCGCCAAATTTCTTAAAAAAATAGGTTTCGCTCATGACTTCGACCGTGCTCGCACCTATGCGAGAGACGAAAAGCACTAAAGTCCAGAGGAGAAAATTCGGACTATCGAGATATACCAGGAAATATGTGGCGACTGCCATAATGACGAACCCTGCCGAAAGAAGCTCCTTTTCGCCGAGTCCTGTATCAGAAAGTCTTCCAAGCGGCGCCTCAAGAAGCACGAATGGTAAAAGCATGATTGAAAGCATTACACCGATCTCACTCCACTCGAATCCGATTGTTCCGTGCAGATAGAGCGGGGTGTAGATAACCATCCACGTAAAAAATAGGTTCAAAAGAAAGCTAATTAAATAAATCCCAAGAAGATCCTTGCGTCGCCAGAGTGAACGAAGAGATCGGAGGTAGGGTGTTTCCTTGAAAACTTTATCACGAAAGTCTCCAAGATAACTGATTACGAGGATGAATGCGGGTATAAGCAGAATGAAAGAAGTAAGATAAATTTTCCAATAATCGCCGTCCGTCAGAATAAAACTCGCGATTAGAGGCGCGAAAAGCCACCCGACATTTGCCATCGTAAGCATGAAGCCTCTTATTTTGCCGATACTTCCTTTTTCCGAATAATGCTGGATAAAGATGTCGAGTGTGTAGGTTGTGAGCGCGATTGCCGCAAAATTAATTATAAAAAGAACGATGCCGAGAAGTGGCGCCGGGGAGGTAGCAAGGGCGGAGAGAGATGCAAACTGGATACCCATAAGGTAAAGCGCAAGTCTCTGGTTGCCGATCGCACGCAACATTCGCGGCATGAGCTTGATTGCGCCGATTGTAACGAGCGAGGCTAAGGTAAAGATTAATCCAACGCGGGATTCACCGATAAGTGTCGCAAGGTACGAGGAGTCAATGTAAATATGTATCGTGCTGTGAAGTACATAGAGAATTAATATCGCAAAAATAACAAGTATTTTTTTTCGAGTTCGGATATGCTTCGCGTACTGCCTCATAATGCACCATCATAGCGCATTTTTAAGCGAAGAGGTGGGGATCATTGTGAAAGATCGAAATATCTTAGAGCCTATCTCCAATCTAACCGCAGTTTAAGAAGCAAATCCCTGGCTTGCCTGCTCGAACATCCAAAATTCTGCTGCAAATTGCATATTTTTCGTCAGCGTATCTCGATATGCTTCCTCAAAATCTGCAATTTTCGCAACGAATTTTGGAGGTTCGAGCTAGGCATTAGATTGGAGATAGGCTCTTACACGGCCGATGCGTTATCAATCTAAAAAAAATCGAGAAAATATAAAGATTCCGTAATCGCCGAAGTCTCGTTTTTTTATACCAGAATGAGACACGCTTTCGCCGCATAAAGTTAAAAATCCTAATCGCGTCTTTACGCGATTTTTTACTACATACTCAATACTACATACTACTCCTGCTATATCCCCAAAAGCACAGGTATCACAATCGGACGCTTGGCAGTTTTTTGGAAGAGATATTTGCTCAAGGCATCCGAGACATTTGCTTTTACGTAATCGAAGTTGATCGGATTCATGCCCTCGGTACTCTCTTCAACTGTTTTTTTTATGATGTACCGCGCTTGACGAAGGAGTTCTTGCGATTCCCGCAGGTACACGAATCCTCGAGAAATAATATCCGGGGATTTTTTCAATTTTCCAGTTGTAGCATTTACTGTCGCAATAATTACAAACATTCCGTCTTGTGAGAGCATTTGGCGGTCGCGTATGACGACTTCTTGAATTTCACCGATGGCGAATCCGTCAACCATGACAATATTTGAAGGCGCTTTTTCCTTAAGGACGATCATCTTCTCTCCTTTTTCCCGTATTTCTACAATCGAGCCATTGTCCGGTACGACGATGTGGCTTTCGGGTGTGCCTACGGACATCGAAATATCGGCGTGTACTCGAAGCATATAATGGTATCCATGGACGGGCATAAAAAATCTCGGTTTTATTTGTTTGTGAATCCAAGCAGTCTCATCTCGGTTTGCGTGTCCGGATGAGTGGACGTCAGAGATTCGGTAGTGGATTATCTTTGCCCCCTGGCGCGAAAGATTATCTTTCAGCTTTTGCACCGAACGCTCGTTTCCCGGAATGATAGAAGACGAGAGGAGAATTGTGTCGTTTTTATTTATCTTGAAGTATTTGTGTTCTTTGGTGGCCATTCTCATGAGAGCGGCAAATTCGTCTCCTTGCGCACCTGTCGCCACTGCCACGATCTTGGAAGGCGGGTAATTATCCATTTCGTCTGAAGTGATGATGGTATCTT
>MHRX01000040.1:0-2410 GCA_001822655.1 Candidatus Taylorbacteria bacterium RIFCSPLOWO2_01_FULL_45_15b | reverse complement strand
TCGGCGAACTCGATAATTTTCATGATGCGCTCGAGAAGCGACGCAAATGTTCCGATGATGAGGCGTCCCTCGGCATTTTTGATGATTTGCTCGATATTTTTGTGCACGACTTTCTCTGGGATGGAAAAGCCGGGCAACTCGACATTTGTCGAGTCTGCCATTAGCAGGAGAACTTTTTCCTTTTCGAATTTTTTGAATTCCTCGACTTCACTCTCGGTCGGAACGCCCTCATCATGATCAAGCTTGAGGTCTCCTGTGTGGACAATACTGCCGTAGGGAGTTTCAACGATTACTCCCATCGCGTCCGGAATGGTATGAGTAACCGAGAAAAATCGCAGTTTAAATTTTCCTATGAGAATTGTTTCGTCTTTTTCAACGATCCGAATGTCTAATGGGGCAAGATGAGGAAATTCCTCCTGACGTTTTTTTATCATCACCGTCGTTAGATTTCTTGAGTAAAGTGGCGGATTGCCGATACGATCCATGATATAGGGAATTGCTCCTATGTGATCTAAGTGGCCGTGGGTCACGACAAGCGCGCGAATTTTGTGCTTTCTATCCTCGAGATATTTCGTGTTGGGAAGTATGTAATCGATTCCCGGCGTATATTCCTCGCGGAATTGAAATCCTGCATCAATAACCACAATGTCGTCGTTAAACTCGATCATGGTCATGTTTTGGCCTATTTGCTCGACACCACCGAGAGGGATGATGCGTATAGTGTCAGGTGCAAGGTCGGGTATATTGTAATCCGGTTTTCTCTCTGCCATGCGAGGAAGATTGTCCCGAGAACCGCCTCTGTTATTGCGGTGATTTCCACCTCCGCCGTGAGAGCGTTCTCGATGATTGTGCGTCGTCCTGGTTCGAGGCCTTTCGGTGGCCGGCGCGTCCGAAGATGTTCGCGTTTCTGCGGATCTCTGCGGTGCTGGAGATCGCTCTCCCGTTCGCACAAGCGGTGGTCGTGGACTTCTTTGAGGGAATCGTCTACTTCTATTCGGGTTCACTGGGTTCATTTTATTTGGAGCAGACAGTAAGCGATAAAGTCATGCTCTCTGCTCGGTTATTTATAATGGTTTCGCTTAATTTCATTTTTTTTATTTGATATTTACACCTAACAGCGCGATGCCCGTCTGGTTTCATTCGGTTTTTTGTGAATTATTTATTAATGTTACTAAAGCCGGTCTCACGTTCTTGCAAATATTTTCCACACGGAATCAGTCTGTATATACCAATTTTGAATATTATGAAATCTGTCCGACGCATTCCATATTTCATCGAGCGAGGCATTCTCGATTTTTGCCGGAAGTACATAAGAAATGTTTGGCGAAAAAAGGAAAATCGCAGGTTTCTCTTGGATGACAATCTCGGCGAATTTTTTGAGAGAGAGTCGTCGCTCCTCGATTGTTGCCAGAGAACGTGATTTCTCCAACAGCTCGTCAGCAGTCCTGTTTGTATAGAGAGAAATGTTGAGTCCGGGGTCGTTTCGCTCGTGAGAATGCCAGAAGGCGTAGAGATCCAGGTCTCGACCGATGGCCTCGCCAAAGAGAAGCGCGTCATACTGCCGAGGGCGGATTACGTTTTGGTTTAGGTCGCTTGTATCGAATTTTTTAACTTCAATTTTTGCGCCGAGCTTTTCCCATGATGCCTTGATAAGGTCGGCCGTCTCGGCAAGCTCGGCAACGTTTGACGTTGCCAGTGAAAAAGTAAGCGTTTCGAGAGAAGATCCTATTTTTTTTTCATATATCCCGTCCGCGTTTTTTTTCCACCCTTTTCTCTCAAGGAGCCTTATTGCCTCATCAAGATCGTACAAATCGGTCGATGTGGCAGAGGCAATTGAGGCAGGAAGCGGACCTACGATCGCAGTTGCTCTTCCGTCGAATAGGCCCTCCACAATGGTCCGCCTGTCGGTCGCGAGGGATAATGCTTCTCGAACTTCACTCTGCGCGAAGATTGGCTTGTGGCTCTGATTAAAAAATATGCCGAATAGACGCGGCAGAGATGATTCAAAAATTTTAGCGCTTTTCTTCTCCGCGCTCTCGATGAGTATTTTTGATGATGAAGAAGAAAATGAAGCGAACGACTCAACTTCATTTTTTTTGTAAGCAGTTATTGCCGCCGCGTCCGATGCGTAAAATTTCAGTACAATCTTTGAGATATATGGAGCGCCGCGGGCATACTTGTCGAATGAAACAAGTTCGATGCTTGTCGCTATTCCTTCGGTGTTCTTGCGCAGTTTGGTAATTTTATATGGGCCTGATCCCACAGTCTCACTGTTCGGTTCTTTGAATGAGTATTCCTCTGCTGGTATTTGGTTCCAAATATGTTTGGGCAAGATTCCCAGCGTCATTACTTCTGCAAACGGTGCGTAAGGCTGTTTCAGAGTGAATTTGATTATTTTGGAGTCTATCTT
>MHRX01000039.1:22553-24681 GCA_001822655.1 Candidatus Taylorbacteria bacterium RIFCSPLOWO2_01_FULL_45_15b | reverse complement strand
CCGAATTGTTCCGAGGAGCTAAAATGTGAGAAAATGCGAGTACATCAATTAACGCGATCTTGGTACCATCTATTTATTATCTAATGCGCGTGTTTGCGTTTATAGCTTAAAATTGGCTTCTTTGATACAGCGTGTCGCGCCGTGCACTGCTAATTGTCTGTCACGACTTACCACCATGAGACCTATTTTAGAACACCAGACCGACCATCTTCATACGGAAAAAAATATATGCTCTCATTCTCGAAAAACAGTTGGTCTGTATCTTTCTGACTATCGATTATCGACGCGTCGGAAAAATCATTCAATCGATTTGAAAAAATCGGCATAACATCGAATACCGAGGCGAACATGCCTGAAAAATCTAGAAATAACGCCTGGCGCAAATCTTTTTCAAAAAAAGTCGAAGAAAGAAGTGTGGCGCTGAACATAAGAGCCATGAAGCTCGCCACAAGAGCTCGCTTGGCATTTGGCAATACAAAAAAACTATCTCGCCCCGCCGCTCGAGCGACTTTAGTCGGCGAGGGAAAAATATCAAGTCGGTGTATTTTTGTATATACAAATTCGCCTGAATAGGCTTGGCCGGAAGGAATCGGTGCCGAATACTCGCCATTCAGCGTAGCAAGAGCAGAACGTCGAGCTTCTTCCCTGCGCACCGCTTCAAGCCAGGCGGCTGTCTCTTCGTGTTTCTTTAAAGACTCTGGGAGCACATACCATACACGGTCAATTTTCTTTGCCTCGATTTTACCGGCGCGACAAAGCTGTCCGATATAATCCGGTGAATAGCCGCCCAATTTCGCAGCATGCCGAGAAGGTATATATTCTTTTCCGTCTATTTCTTTTTTTTCCACGAGATACTCTTATTATATGCCGTAGAATGGATAGTCAGGCGAATTTGTGGGGATAAGAAATGATAAATGTCCGATGTTCGAAAATCACCTTAGAGCCTATTCACTATCTTCCCCCTGTCAGCGCCACGAGATAGTGGATAGGCTCTTAATCTTTTCGAGGAAAAAGAGGGACAGCAGGCTTCGTATTCGTATGAATGGCCCGGGAAATGTTTTTGCTCGTTTCCGGCATAAACGGATAGAGTGCCACAGCGATTGAAGAAAGTGAGAACAGCATTTCTTTCAGCATTATTTTCGCGCCTTCTGGATCGGTCTTCACAAGTTTATAAGGCGCGCGCGCGGAAATATCTTGATCAAGCTTCGCGACAAGCCTCCACAGAGCATCTGCGGCCTTTTGAAATTCAAAAATTTCAAAAAAAACCGCGATTTCTTTAGATATGACGGGCTCATTTACTTCGATCGTCTCACTTTTTGATAGATACTTTTCCGCAAGCGTCAAAATGCGCTGTGTGATGTTGCCAATGCCATTTGCCAAATTTGCATTATACGAAGACTTAAACTTTTCAATCGTAAAATCACTATCCTCAAACGGACTCATTTCACGAGCAATATAATACCGCAAGGCTTCCGCTCCGTATTCTGAAACAATATCCTGGGGGCGAATGACGTTCCCAAGACTTTTTGACATCTTTTGTCCTCCGACAGTGATAAAACCATGAATAACGATCTGTTTCGATGGGGGTAGTTGCGCAGACATGAGCATTGCTTGCCACATAGCGGCCTGCTGACGAACTTGGTCCTTGCCGGCAAATTGGACAACCGGCCACCACGATTTGAATTTTTTTTCATCATCCGGCCATCCAATCGCAGAGATGTAACTCGCAAGCGCATCAAACCAAACATACATGACATGCTCCGGATCATCCGGAACATCGACCCCCCACGGCATTTTGCTCTTCAGACGAGAAACGCTAAAATCTTCAAGACCGCGCTCTATAAATGATTTCATCTCATTCAGTCTAAATGCAGGCACAACAAAATCGGGATTCGCTTCATACAACTTCAATAATCTACCGCCATATTTTGAAAATCGGAAAAAATAATTCTCCTCTTCAATAAACTGAAGCTTCTTATCCGGATGAAGCGGGCACCTGCCGCTCTCGAGCTCCGAATCAGTCTTTTCGAGCTCACACCCGACGCAATAGCGAACAACGTACTTTTTTTTATAAATATCATCCGACGCTTTACATCGAAGCCAGAATTCGCGAGCCGCCTCCGTATGA
>MHRX01000039.1:0-22472 GCA_001822655.1 Candidatus Taylorbacteria bacterium RIFCSPLOWO2_01_FULL_45_15b | reverse complement strand
TCATCTACATATGTCTGGACTGGCTTTCCAGATTCGAGAGCTTTTTCATATATTTTTTGGCCGTGCTCATCGGTGCCGGTATTGAAAAATACTTCGTATCCCTGCATTTTTTTGTAGCGAGCGTAAATATCCGCATAAATAATTTCCATAGCAAAACCTATGTGCGGTTCGGCGTTTACATAAGGCAATGTCGTCGTGATATAGATTCTCTCTTTCATAGCAATTTTCACTCACTGCGGATCGGGAATATTCTGATGCTTGCCGCGCTCGACGTCTCCAAGATATTCCATGAACGCAGAAGCAACGGGAACCGATAAGATAACTCCGAGAAACCCGGCCAACTTCCCCCCCACGATGAGCGCAATGATAACGATGATGGGTGAAACGCCGACAATATTTTTAACCACCTGCGGGTAAATGAGGTGATTTTCAAACTGCTGAATAATTAGATAAAGTCCGGCGACAAGAAGAGCGCTCCCTACCCCGCCGTCGGTAAGAGCGATAAGAATTGCAGGAATTGCAGAAAGTATCGGGCCAAACAAAGGTATCAGTTCAAAGAGGGCCGCAAGCACTGCGAGAAAAAGGGCTTGTTTAACCCCGAGCAATAGCAGTCCTAGAAAAACAAGAACTCCGACGATCAGTCCGAGGAGAAGCTGTCCCTGCATCCACAGACCGATTTTGAGCTGGGAACGACGCCAGAGATTTATAATATATTCCTCATGACGATTCGGTGTAATAAGGCGCAAGAAATTACCAATACCATCTTCTTGAACGGCAAGATAAAAAGAAAGCACCACAATCAAGATGAAGCTCAATACTCCTCCGAACACCGCGCTTACCGTACGAAGCAATCCTTCAGACGCATCAGAAAAAATCGTACTTAAGTTTGTAATCAGGCTTCGAACAGTCAACGGCGCATCGCTTGTAACCGCACCGAAATTTGCCGAATCGGCAAGAGAACCGGGGCCGCCGAGTGGAAACCAGAGTCGCGCGTAGTCTGCATAACGCGGAAATTCTGTCATAAATTGGGATACTTCAGAAACAAGAAGAGGCAGGAAAAAGTAAACAACCCCGACAAAAATTACACCCAAGATAACATACAGAGCAAGCACCGCAGGCACGCGTTTTATTCTGTGGCGCGCAAACCATTTGGTAAGAGGCTCAATTGCAGACGCGACCACAACTGCAGTCAGCACGACAAGCACCAAGTCTCTCATCAAATAGAGGACATAAAAAAGCAGTCCGACAAGAATACCCTTCGTAATCGAGCCTCCAGTGATGCTTATTGATACGGGGCGTAAATTTTTCTCAACGCTCATAAGCTAAGTATATACTTTTTAAGATACCCCGACAGTTGCGGAATCCAATAGGGGCTGAAATTCGCCAGTATTTTCAAATGGACCGATCAGAGCGAGTCGTATTTTTTCCGGTGAAAAGAGGATCTCTGCCGCCTCTCGAATATCATTTTGAGATAACTTTTTATATTTTTCAGCGCGCTCATTGGGTGTTTCTAAAGGAAGTGATTTTAATTCCTGATTGACAAAAAATTCCGCAACCGCGTCCGATGTCTCAAGCTCTAAAAACAAGGCTCCGGTAAGATGATCTTTTGCCATGTCAAATTCGCCCTGTGAAATACCCTCGCGAACTATTTTTTTCATTTCCCCGAGAATAACTTCAATTACCTCTCGAACGCGTTTTGGATCCACCCCAGTTCCAATGAGTCCGTACCCATGGCTCATGTAGAGATCGGCTGTCGCATAGACATAATATCCCAATCCCATTTCTTCACGAATCTTTTGAAAAAGTCGAGAGCTCATTCCTCCCCCAAGAATTGTCATGACGACCTTGAGCGCTCGAGCAAGAGGATGAAAAACAGGAAAAGCAGGCAGAGCGAGAGCAATATGCGCCTGATCGGTTGACTTCTTCTTAAGAGCGACTCTTTCTGCCGAAAGTTCGGGTGGTGCAATTTTTTCGCGCCCCGATTTCCGTTCAACAGTCCCAAAGTGTTGAATTATTTCTTCAAATATCTTTGATTCGTCAAACCCGCCCGCAACAACTACAACGGTCCCCTCCGTCCGGTAAAATTTTTCGCGATAAGCGACGAGGTCATTTCGCGTTAAGACCCCGAGCGTCGACGTAGTGCCGATTATCGGCCGGCCAGCCGGCTGTTTGCCGTAGAGAAGTTTTGCCAAAACGTCATGGATATCCCGTGAAGGCATGTCCTCATACGAGCGCATTTCGTCAATAATGACACCCTTCTCCTTTTCAAGCTCAATCTCCGGCAAAGTGGAATTTTGGTAAATGTCGGCGATTATTTCTAAAATTAGAGAGACATGACGGCGGTCAGACTTGGCATAAAATGCCGTGTTCTCATGAGACGTGTACGCATTGTTTTCTGCGCCGATCCTGTCAAACTCGCGTGATATTGCAAGACTCGTTGGACGCTTTAGCGTCCCCTTAAAACACATGTGTTCAAGAAAATGTGATATTCCGTTTTGCTCTGTTGATTCGTTATTCGACCCGGCCTCGACCGCAACAAGGACGGTAACTGTAGGATGATCAGCCATCGGCACGGTTATAACACGAATTCCATTTGGCAAAATTCGACGATTAAATTTCATCACTCGAGTGTACCACATGAATTTACTTTAAAAAAAACACCGACAATTTGTCGGTGTGAGAGATGAAAGACCTGGGGTGTTTGAATATATCAAACTTTTTATCATTTCGGAGGCCTAAAAACAGCCACCCGATAGGTGCGCCCGAACTGGTTGCCGACCCAGACGTAGTGCCGACGCCACTTCGCGCCGCGGCGATAGAGATACCACACGCCACGGCTGCCGTCCGAGTAGTAGCGGAACTCTGTTTGAGGAAAGACAATAACATCAACGTCTTTCGGAAGATAATCCCAATTCTCGGGTTTGGTGTAGAAATCGAACGCACAAGCATTCGCGGATGAAGGAAGTGCTTGCGCTCGGCGGATGAATTCTTCGCCGTCGAGAGAATCGCCGTCACCGTCCCTGAAGACGCTTTCTGCCGTAATCCTCGACGGATCATCAATGACACCGCGTTTAATATGCTTCAGGATTGGATTCACCTGATCTGCCCAATCGGGAATCTCGGGGTCAGCGTCGCAGTTGATGAAACCGCGCACCATCCCCATCAATCCCAATTCATACTCTCCTCTTTAATAAGGTTAGAGAACTATTTGTTAAAGATAAAAATATGGCACTCGCAATAAATAAACCGCCCGGAACATTCTCGGCATGGCGAAAAAGAAAAAACAGGATCCCTATTTCTGTCCTAAAAAACATGTGTTTAATACTTGGTCTTAAGTTTGAATTAATTTCGCGCGGTATAGAAAATATAAATAGAGATATTGTTGAGGTTATTTAGAATGAATCAAATATCTTTACCCCAGCAAGAACCTCGCTTACTCTTCTTTCAAGATTTTCGCCACTTACCCTGATTTGTTTCATGGTATCTCTATCTCTCACAGTCACGCTATTATCTTCCAAGGTCTGAAAATCAATAGTGATCGTGAGAACAGTTCCGATTTCATCCTGACGACGATATCTCTTCCCGATATTCCCATTATCATCAAACGCCACAGCACCTCCCTGCTTCCGGAATACCTCGAAGACTTCGCGCGCCTTTTCGACAAGTGTCGGTTTATTTTTCAAAAGCGGAAAAACGGCAACTTTAATCGGAGCAACTTCGGGTGATAGTTTCAAATACACGCGCTTCTCGCCGGCCTCGGGCGAACCATCTTCGTTAGAAGATGGTTTTAGCCCAAGTTCGTCTTCATGGTACGCGTCGGTAAGCACCGCGAGAAAAGTCCTATCCACACCAAATGACGGCTCTATGCAATGCGCTAGAAATCGCTCTTTAGTTGTTTCATCAAAATACGACAAATCTTGGCCGCTTTTTTCGGAATGGCTTTTCAGATCGAAATCAGTTCGATACGCGAGGCCGTACAATTCTTTTTTTCCAAACGGATAGTCGAACTCAAAATCAATAGTCCGTTTCGAATAATGGGCCCTGTCGGCATCCGATACCTCAAGCTCGTGGATTTTTTCCTGCGAAAGACCTATGTCTTTCGTAAAATTCCATACTTCAGTCCGGAAATGCTCGAATTTCTCTTTCCACTCCCCCGGCGTAACAAAATATTCTATTTCCATCTGCTCGAATTCTCGTGTGCGAAAAAGAAAATCCCTCGGAGCTATCTCATTTCTAAACGCCTTACCTATCTGCGCCATGCCAAACGGCAGCTTCGGATGAAAAGTGTCGAGCACATTTTTGAAATTGACGAACATTCCTTGGGCCGTCTCGGGCCGGAGATACGAAATTGCCGACGCGTCCTCCGCGGCCCCCACATGGGTTTTAAACATCATGTTGAATTGCTTTTCATCTCCCAGCAATCCCCCGCACTCGGGACATTTCTTTTTATCTTCAAGATGATCGGCACGAAAGCGGCGTTTGCATTTTGTGCATTCCACAAGCGGATCAGAAAAACCCGAAACGTGCCCCGAGGCTTGCCACACTTCCTGACGCATTAAAATTGCGGCGTCCATTCCGTACATGTCGGACCGCGCTTCGACAAATCGCTTCCACCATAGTTTTTTTATATTATTTTTTAGCGCAACGCCAAGCGGGCCGTAATCCCACGTTCCGGCAAGCCCGCCGTATATCTCGGATCCCTGAAAAATAAAACCGCGCCTTTTCGCGAGCGATATTATTTTTTCCATAGTATTCTCGTGTTGCATAAAGCCAATTATCCACTTCAACGCATTTCGCGCAAATAAACCTAATTCCTCACTCTATCGTCCCCGTCCCTAAACTGCGGATCGCTCGACAGCTTCGTGGTAATAGCCGAACCTTGCGCACTCACTTCCACATTCGCGAATATATCTCTGCCGGTAAGCACTGCCTCGTGAACGACGATCGGAGACTGGCCAACCTGACTCAAGCTCGGGAGCAGAGAAATCTGGAATGAGACGCTTCTGGGACTCGACGAATATCCGGCGCCAGCTGGAATCTTCCCGACATTCCACGTAACCTTCCCTTGAGTCTTGTTGAATGTTAAGTCTTCGTCTAAAGGATTTTTTATTCCAAGCCAAGAAACATACGTTGGTAGCTGGGCGGTAACGAGCGCCTGACCGATATCGCCAAGAGCGCTCGATGCCGTCCAAGTAACCGTATACGTGGTCGAGACGTCGGCCTTCGGAGGCACAGGTCCGTTATTCGTAAACGGCCCTTCAGAAAATAAAAGCCGCTGTGCCACAAGAGCGGGAGAAACCGCTTTTATCTCCGAGGTTGCGGCCAAGATTTTTTCAGGAACATTTCCTTCTTCGGCGCGTCGCGCCTGTACTGAAACGGCTAAATTTACCTTCAAATCTTGAATTTTCTGCTGAAGGGCTTCACTTACGCCGAGAAACGGGATCGTGAATGACAACCGTCCGGACGCGCCGGATTCGAGGTTTGACAATGACTGGTTGGTAGTCTTATCCCATCGAATTGAATTATCTGATGAATTATAAAAACCGCGCTCGGCCCGAATTCCCTGTCGGTTGATGATGCTTCCCGATAAAATCGCCACAATCTCAACATCAGCGATTCCGACCGGCAAATTATTGACGTATGATAGGTCAACTCTCGCATCTGTGCCGAGAGGAACCACATTTACGACGGACGCGGACTTCCCGTTGACTAAAATATCCACGCCGACAAACGGCCGTTTGATATTCATTTCATGGCTTGTTGTCAAAAACACAGGCGATACTTCTCCCGGATTTTTTTTGCTTTCATTTCCAACTGAAAATCTGAATGTTCTCACTTCTCCTTGCTGGCCCTGCATCGTGCCTTTTATTAAAACCTTTTTTTTGGAACCCGAAGGAATGTCCCCGAGTTTCCATGTTAAATTTCGAGACCCGGCCTTTGGTTCCGAGGTTGCAAAAATAAACCCGAATGGGTACTCGGCTTTAAGAAGGACGTCTTGAATTGTATTTGTTGTATTAGAAGCGACCTCGATTTCAAGCACCACTTCCTGGTCGGAGTTAACCTCGTCAAGCGCTTTTATAATGAGTGAGAGCGGTGTCGAAGAAATAGCTACCTCGATGATTTTTTTCTTCTCAAAGATTGCATTCGAGCCGGCAACGCGATATTCAACAGCGACCTCTATCGTTTTCTTGCTCTGCTCCTCGCCAAAAAGTATCGTTTCTATTTTTTGAATTTTCTTGCCGCCAGCTGGAACTGAACCAAGACTTATGGTTTCTCTCGAATGCCCCTCTCCCGGGCGAGTCGGATCTTCAGAGCCTTCGGGATAGACAATCTTTAATTCCGCATTATCCAGCATACTCGTATTTTCATTCGCGATGGTAATTTCAAACGACACCGTCTCGCCCGCGGCGACGGCCACCGGTCCCTTGGCCACGATCGAAATATTATTCGCGGAGACAAAGTTTGTTCCCCTAAAAAAAATAAGCGCCGCAAGCAAGAGTGATGCGCCAAAAAAGAGTAGGGCAAAAATAAATATTTTTTTCATAATTGATGATTCGGCGTTAGGTGCCAGAATAAATGGACTGCTCTCTTTAGCCGAGACTTCCCAATCCCCCCGAATCTCTTCATGCTCACCATGTACGCGAGTATCGCGATGCTCAATTTTTTTGGGCGACTTTCTAGAGTATAAGTCCTCCTCCATGCGCTCTATATTCCCAAAATCCTCATCGTTCATCGGCTTATTATAAGAGGTATTGGCTTCCGAGGCGAGTCCTCTGGATTGCGATACGACCCCAGGGCTGATTTATCGATGTTTTAGCACTTGAGGATGATTGCCCCAGATATCCGATTTTCTAATTTCTGAAAAATCTACTGACCCTCTCGAAACTCCCTAGCATCGCAAAAATAGTCCGATTTGTTTCCGCCGACGAGTTGGAGGCAAAAATACGACGCGCTGTAATATGATTACAGTAAGGAGTATTTTTGCCGAAGCAGAAGGCCCGGGGGCGAAGCGGGCAGTTTTTGCGCTGGGGAGATCGGTGAGGGGCAGTAAAGCATCACAAATGACTATCCCGAAGAGCGCGATTGACTGCGATTATGAGCTCGGATTTTCGAGACGACTGAAAGCGCCCGACATTCAATTCTACCTCACCCTCCTTTGGAATAAGAGAATGCGGCAAATAACCGAGCGTCGCAAGAATCGATGCGACCGCCATCACCTCTAATGAGTCTTTATCATCGAAAATGTTCCGTTGAACTAACTTTTCCAGATACGAAACCAAAACATCATACACAGCGTGAGATTCCTGTTCGTCAACCACGAGACGGGAAATAAGCCCGATAACACGCGCCGCCGCCTCAAGAACCTCCCTTTGTTCCCGCAATTGATCAGACAGGCAGACACCAAGCATGGACCCCGTAATGCGCCATCCCGCTTTACCGCGAACCAATGAAGTTCTCGTTATCGAATACGGACGCAGTGAAGCGCGAAGTTTAGAGTGAACAGTTTTCGCGCCTATCGCCACCGCATGGATTTTTCCAAAATCCCTCGAAAAAATTTCGCACAATAAATCCTTGTCGCCCTTTTTTTGTGTAGACAAAATAATCGAAGGTGTATCGTATACATGATGCATCAGCGTAAATTATAGCACTCGTTGACAGAGTGGCGCGCTCACCAATGGCATAGTCTCTTGAAAAGCTTCATCCTTGCAGAGGCATGCCGGCAACGTTTCGTCGGCGCATCTGCGGGGATTTTTATCTACAGTCTTTTTCACCCGGCAGAAACGAAAGGTAGATTTTCCGCGAAACGACGAATAAAAAAACTCCTCGCATGGAGGAGTTATGACTTTAGAACTGAATCTCTCGGAATATTCCGGAGCTACCGTCAAGATTCGTGCTGTTGAGGATAACCATCGAATTTAACCTGATCAAATCGCGAGCCATGCCTTCTGCTGTCGTCGCATGCAATCGCTTGTACCGCAGTTCGACGAGCGCGGCATTAACGACCGTGGCGACATACCACTGCATTTTCTTGTCGCCCGGGCCAACGTCGCATGCGCTGAAACACGGGTTGATCGCATTCACATGCAACACGCCTTCGTCAGAATCAAACTCGTGGGTGGTCAGCGTATCGTCGAGTTCCGAAATTTGGATATCGAATCCGTATTTCGTCCTTGTCCGAGGGCTCCGCGGCTTGCGCGGTTTTTTCGGCTTATCGGATTTTGGCTTGGGCGGATCAGGAGGGAGTGGCTTTTCGGTAGGACCGGGCGGTTCGTCTTTTTTCTCATCGCCCCCCAACAATTTCCCTTTTTGAATCAACTCGATTCCCGCCAGTAATCCCGGGAAAAGTTTTGACACCCGCGCGATGTAGTCGGAAATCCCCTTGCAGATTTTTTCATAGCGGTAATCCTGATTCTCTCGCATTACTTTATCGTAATGCTGGGAACCCACGCTCTTATACCACTGCTCAATCGTGTCGCACCCACCCCAAAGAGCGTTGCTGAAAACGAAACTTTTCCGGTCTTCGCTAAGAACCAACTTCTCGAAGACGATCTCTCCTTCAAAAATACCGGATGTAATTGCCTGGCGAACAGATGCTTCGACGGGAATTTCATGTCGGTCAATTGAAGAAAAAAACTCCTTGCAAGAAATGGGCTGCGGAATTCCCTTTTGAGACCTGGTCAGAAACCTGACCTCGCCCTTTCTTCCGCCCGTTCCTTTATTGGCGAGATAGAGCCGAAATTCCGTGAGGCCGGCATCCTGATGCGAAAAAGTGCAAACATCGAGCGCACTGCCCGTAAACTCTTCCACGATCACGCGCCGCGTCAATTCTTTTTCGCCCTTCTTGTTGAAATACTTAATACGGATGTCGATATTCCGCTCTCGTATTTTGTGGCGAAAACGCCGGGCGATATCAGAAACTAGCATATCGATATCGATCGCGGATATGAGGCGGTCTTTTGTAACCTGCTTCATCCTCACACGACTTCTCCAATCCACTTTTTGTAGCGAGCGCTGTTTCGTTGGCAACACTCGATTGTCAGGAGCATAAATGAGTCCCCTCTCCGGTTTCCACTCTATGCCCGTTTCTGGAATTACTTTCGGAAAAAACCATGTGCGATACGCAGTAACATCTTCTCCCTCCCAGCAAGTCGTAAATTCATGGCTTTCGCATTTTCCATGGGGCGAAACGAAACCCTGGCCGAATTCACCATAACTATCCGCATCCTGAAGCTTGAGACTTACTCCTATGGATTGGAGTAAAAGGGCCACTCTCTCCTTGCTTGCACCGGTCCCATTATCCGTTACTTCGACAGACCGATTTTGCGGGTCGCGGTAGTCAATATTGATCCGAATTATGGTTGCCCTTGCGTCAACGGCGTTCTGGACAAGTTCCAGACCTACTTCGTGCACTTTTTGATAATGATTTGCGAAAGCCTTTATCGCATTCGCGAGATCGACTTTCATCTCCATCACGCCGCCTGTCTCCACTGTTGGTTTTGTATGGCTCATGCCACACCTCCTTTCAATTTTTGTTCCCGGAGTTTGCGCGCCTCTCTCGAGAGAAGCGCCCGCAAACGATCCGAAGCTTCAAAAAGGTTTATGTTATTTCTTCTTGCCTCCTCGAGAAGGCCGTAGCGTTCCTCGTCGCTGAATTTATCCGACAAAAGCAATTCCGCAGTTCCTGAAACGGTTTTCACCGAATTGAGAAATGATCCCACAATAACACTCTTCCAATCCTGCCGAACAGCGCCTCCCATAACAATCTCCGATTCGGTGGCTCGCCCACCGTGTTCGGGCTTGTATGTTTCAACAAATCTTTTGATCTGCGCCTTCATATCGGCAGGGAGGCCCTGGTTTTTGAACAGAGTTGTGAGCAATCCACCATCTTTCGATTTGAGACTTCTTTTCAGACGATCAAACAGCTTATACCTCGCGTTTCTGTCACCAGTCGTTAGGAGAGCTGACAGTTCTTTCCATTCTTCCGGTAGCTCAAACTGTAATTTACCGCCCTCTGAAATGAAAACAGTCAAAATAATCTCATCATAATCAGCTGGCGACCTTTCGCCCCTTATCCAACGGCTTACAGTCTTGCGGCCGTAGCCAAACAATTGAGCAAGTTTCCCTACCGTGCTCACATCTGTCTTCAAAAGTTCCTGCAAGACCGGTCGAATCCTGTCACTAAAAGTAGAGATATCCATAGTTTAGTCGTATTTTGTTGTTAATGTGCTTTGAAAATACTATATATTATCAGTGTAATTTGTCAATCAAAGCACTTGACAATATAGAATATACCCTTATTATCATTTGCAGATGAACCATGACAGAAACAAAATATGACCTTAACTATCAAAGGAAACACCCACCTCGTATCGGAGCAGGTCGGTGTCCAAATTCAAAAAATCCTTGAGGAAGCGGGCGTAACATCAAATTATTCTCTGCAAGGAGGAAAAGTTCTCGCCACTGCGGATATTAACTCACCGCTTATCAAAGTCAGAAAAATCCTCGCAAGAGGGGCGACGTCTCTACTGTGTCGATCGGGCTCCAAAATCGTGATGTGCGTGCTTCAGAGCACGGCGCAAGACGAGCAGACAAATAAGAAAGTTCAGTCGCTTCTGGTTGAGAGATTCGGAATGGTGGCAGAAGTTGAAGGCGTTAGTCAGTCGCAAATTTCCAAGCCAAATTTCGACATTCTGACCGCTCTTCGTACGCAGTTCGGACTCGAGCCAGTTCCACGGGCAGATTTTTTTAAAGTCTTAAATGAAGTCCGTGGACAAATGATTCCTTTGAATCGGTCTGGCAAAATTCTCGGGAGTCTCATACGTCTCAATTATCTAAAGTACGTTGATGGCACCGAAGTATGCCTCACGGGAACTAACTTTGCGAGCATGAAAGTGAGGCCTGAAAAACCCGCCCCGGCCGCCAAGACCAAGCCCGTGGAGAAGGAGACAAAACTCCGCGCCATTGCTCTCGAAGCCTCAAGAGATGTCTTCCGTCGTCTTCTCGAAAAGAATGGACACAAGACCAATCGAAAAGATGTTTTGAAGACACTCGGGAAACTTTTCCTCGGCAATAAGAATAAAGTTGGCGGGTATTATCGCCAATTGCAGAGAACGGGATTACTGACTGAAAAAGACGGAGGCGAATGCACTCTTCAATCCAAATCAGCCGATCTTCCTCACAAAAAAGACGTGCCCGAAAAGGCAGAGGCGGATGAAAATATCTCGATTCGGCAAGGTATATCGGCACGAATTTCAGCGAACACTGCCGAAATCACTGCGCTTCAGAAAAAGATCGAGTCTTTGAATGTGGCAAACGCCAAACTCTCCAAGGCGCTAACTGCCCTTGACTAGCTCGATTACACGCACCATGAAGACATGGTGCTTTTTTAATATCTAAAGAACCCATCTAAATGAACTACCCTGCGCAAGCACAGGGTAGTTTGGCGAGAAGTCATAAAGCATTTTGATCAATATACTATAAGTCCGCTATAGCGGTCTTATAGTATATTGATGATGGGTTATGGATTTGGGTGATTGGTGGTGGGTCGAATCAACTACCGCCCAACTACCGCGTCAGCTTGCTTTACGGTATGACCGTCATATTGCCGAGTGCGGCAGTTGAACCCAGCACCATTTGAAGAAAGAGAAGTAAGCGGTTTATGAGAGACACGCTGTTCAGATGTACATTTTGCTCTAAGTTACTATTTGGTAAAAATGGTGCTCGGTTTATTATCTGCATTCCGCGTCATCACGGAGAGAGCTCCGAGGATGACGCGGGCGGATAATAACAACCGCTTATTGTACGAACAAGATTGAAGTCGCCTCCGGTAACCTACAATTCAAGAAACCGCTTGGCCATTATTATTGAGATTGGTTCTAACCTAATTTTTTTCAACGAATATTTTTAGCGCATTCCCTCCAATCATAATTTCTTCACCGGCAGTATCCTCGGAAAATACAATCTTCGAAGCATTTGTTTGCCTGCACACGTTATCTTTATGTTTAAAAATAAATTCTTTTCCGCTCTCCGACACACTGACGCGAAGATTTACTGTGTCTGACGGAAAAAGATTTTGTTTCTTCCTCAAGTCTTGAATAAACCGCACCAATTCCCGGACATCACCCTCATCTTTGAGGCTCGGAGAGATATCGCGGTCAAGCAGTACCTCTTCTTTAAGGGTGCCGTCATAGCGCACTTCTTTTACATTGATTTCATCAGCAATAAGCCGTAGTAATTCATTTTCCGCTTTGAGAATAGTATTGCGGTGCGAGATACGTGAAAGCGGCTGGCGCACTTTTATATTAGCCTTTGCCCTGGCTTCAAGTCCGAGCGATACTATTCGTCGCACTTCCTTCATTTTTTCGAGAAGTTCTTTTTCCTCTTTCGTAAGTTGTCTCGGTAGAGTCCATGTTTCAAGATGAATACTTTGAAGCGCGCCTCCCATTTCTTCATACACTTTTTCCGCAAGAAACGGCATGAACGGCGCGATAATCCTCGAAGTTTCAATGAGTACATACCGCAAAGTGCCCGCCGCCAATTTCTTGTCTTGATCTTCGTTTTTATACCGATCGCGCGAGCGCCGCAGGTACCACGTTGAAATATCCTCTATGAATCCTTCGATTGGACGCGCGGCCTTGTCAATTTCGTAATTCTCCAACCCCTCTGAAACAGCACTTCGAGTCTCCTCAAGGCGCACGCAAATCCAGCGATCGAGAACATGCGGAGAATCAACCATCAGACTTTTATCATCTGTGGAATACATTGTGAGATACGATGCAACATTTTCGAGCCTGACAATATTTTTCTTGTACACGTCGTCAACGGCTTTTTCACTAAAACTCATCTCTTCCGCCCTGACGAGGGGACTTGCCATTAAATAGTAGCGGACCGCGTCGGCGCCGTACTTGTCGAAAACGTGCGTTAGATCAGGATAATTGTTAAGTCGCTTCGACATTTTCTTTCCGTCTTCGGCAAGGACGAGCCCGTTCACGATGACATTTTTATATGGCGACTGGCCAAAAAGCGCAGTGTTGAGGACGAGCATTGTATAAAACCATCCTCTGGTCTGATCCTGTCCTTCCGCTATAAAATCAGCCGGAAATCCTCGTTGACGGCGAAAAAATCCCCGGCGTGGATTAAACTCGTCTTTGTTTTCAAACGGATAATGCGATTTAGCAAAGGGAACCGAACCCGAATCGAACCATGTGTCGAAAACCGATTCGATTCTTTCCATGCTACCCCCGCACGAACAAGTAAATCTGACAGAATCAATATAGGGTCGGTGAAGATCAAGTTCATTCATTTCGTTCAGAGGCAAATCAACGACACGAAGTTGCCGAGTCTCTGCGTTTTGAAGATAAAACGACTTTCCATCATGAGCTCTCATCGTCTCTCGTTCTGAAAAACCCCTTAGGCCGGTGTCGAGAAGCCAAGCCGGCGTATCGTGCGTGATCACAAGAATTTTTTTGCCCGCATAGATCCGATTATAATCTCGGACAACTGCGAGCATCCGACGCCGGACATCAGTCTGGTTCTCCCCACCTTTGGGTCGGCGCACAAATCGTTCCGCGTAACTGAAGAAAAACGCGTGATACTCCTCGATAGACTTCAAATTAAAGCTCCCTGTCATTACTTCACCTAATCTGTCATCAAATATAATCGAGGCGGCGGGTATCCCAACGGCCCGAGCGACGATATCCGCAGTTTCTCGAGTGCGAGCAAAAGGAGATGAGATGATAATATCAATGCCGCGTGATCGAAGTTTCACTGCGACCTTTTGAACATCTATTTTCCCTTTTTCCGTAAGATGGTGGGTATTGTTTTTTTCTGAACTTACAATTCGAAGCACATTATTATCCGCTTCGCCGTGACGCATGAGGTAAAAATCATTTCTCGCCTCCGAGCGCCGAATGAGCGACGCAATGGACCCCACCACCTCGGCTTTCCTGCACGATTTACAGCGCCATACAGGAAGTGGCGCGCCCCAAAAACGTGAGCGCGAAACCGCCCAATCCTTTGCGCCGAGAAGCCAATTGCCGAATCGTCCTTTGCCGATCGCTTGCGGAATCCACGAAATCTCGCCGTATTCCTTTACGAGCTTTTTCTTTATTTTCTGCACGGCAACAAACCAACTTGACGTCGCATAGTTAATGAGCGGCGTATCGCATCGCCAACAATGCGGGTAGGAATGGGTGAATTTCTCTTTTGCAAAAAGCGCGTCTTTCACGGCGAGGAGCTTAATAATCTCGACATCTCCGCTCTGGTGATCCCCTTTCGGCTTTACCGCCTTGCCCGCAAGGCCTTCTGCCATTGGCAGAAATTTTCCGTCCATGCCGACATGTTGAAGAAGGGGAATTTTTTCTCGAAGTGAGAGTTCGTAATCATCCGTCCCAAATCCCGGAGCAATATGCACGATGCCTGTGCCGTCTTCAGCCATAACAAAATCCGCAGAATAAATTTTCCAGGCGTTTTCTTTATTTGGGAAAGGCTGATTCTCGAAGTATGAAAAAACCGGTTTGTAGGATTTTCCGACAAGAGATTTGCTAGAAATTTCTTCGACGGCCGTGAACGTCTCCCCCTCTTTCTTGGGAATAGCATTAAGTCGATCCCTGGCCGAAATGTACAAATTGTCGGGATCAGATGATCTTTGAAATTTCACATATACAAGAGCGGGGTTTACGGCCAACGCCGCATTCCCCGGAAGCGTCCACGGTGTCGTAGTCCACGCCAAAAGAAATGTATTCGGCTCGTCTTTAAGTTCGAATTTTGCATATGCCGAAATATCCGTGATATCTGCATAGCCAAGCCCGACCTCAAAATTAGATAACGTCGTCTCGCAATGGGGACATACATGCATTGACTTAAACCCTTCATACGCAAGACCTTTTTTATACAATTCTTCAAATGCCCACCAAACGGACTCCGTGTACCACGGGCTCATCGTCCGGTAGTCGTTTTCCATATCAACCCATCTGCCCGTCCTCGGAATTATTTTTTTCCAATCATCAGCATAGCGAAATACGCTCTCGCGGGCCGCACGATTAAATTTTTCTATACCATATTCGAGAATTTCTTTTTTTGACGATAGGCCAAGCTCTTTCTCTACCAGATTTTCGACAGGCAATCCGTGGCAATCCCATCCCCACCTGCGGATCACTTTTCTCCCCTTCATTGTCTGATAGCGAGGTATTACATCTTTAATTGTCCCGGGAAGAATGTGGCCATAGTGCGGCTGACCAGTCGCAAAAGGAGGGCCGTCATAAAAAACAAACTCTTTTCCCTTCGCGTTTTCGACGCTTTTTTCAAAAATTCGCCTCTCGCGCCATTGCTCCAGAATGCGCTCCTCCCGAAGCGCTACATCACTTTTTTTCGCCTCTTTTGGCTTAGATTCATCCATGAAAGTCAATTTTATCATTATAAGAGCCTGTCCGCGATATCATGTCGAGCCGACAGGCCGAAATTTGTGCCGACAGAATAGATGTCGGCATCTGTAGACGAAGCGAAAATCATGAAGTCCGACAAGGCATATCGGGATACGCCGAGGAGGAATGAATGATTTGCAGCCGAAATTTCGGAGTTTCGGCCGGCAAGCATTGATTTTAAAGCCTAAAATGCGCTGATATCGCGGACAGGCTCAAAGCCAAAAAAAAGAGCGCCCACCAGCAATCAGCGTCAAACACTACATGATTCGCGGCACATTGATACCGAGTAACCAGAGTCCGTTTTTCATTACTATCTCAAATGCCCTGACGAGCGCCACGAGATAGCCGGCATCATTCGGCGAAGAGATAATTTTTTCCGTAGCATAGAAATGATTAAAACTGCCGGCAAGTTCTATTAAATATCCCGCGACAGCGTGGGGTGCGTAGTCATTGACCGCCTTTTCCACAATTTCCGGAAAACGGTAGAGTAATTTTTCTATAGTGCGCGGCATATTATCCACTCTGTTCGCGAATTTTACGCCTCCAGCTTTTCCCAACACTGAAAGCGCCCGTGTATGTGAATATTGAAGATAAGGCCCCGAATCACCCTCGAATGAAACAGACTTCTCGAGGTCGAAAATAATATCGCCTCCAATTGCCTGGCGAAGAATAGAGTATTTAACGGCACCGACAGCGACATCCGTGGCGATTTTATTCCTCTCATGCGTATCAAATTCGCGCTCCTCAATTTTCTTGTGCACCATCGCTTCAACTGCGTCGAGCAGACTTTCAGCTGTAATTACATTTCCCGTTCGAGACGACATTTTTCCCGAAGGAAGCCTCAACATCCCGTGTGAAGTGTGTTTCGTTCTCTTCGCGAGCTCCGGAAAGACTTCATGCATTGCGCGAAGCAATACCTGAAAATACTCCCTCACCTCGTTTCCGGTAACCACAATCGAGGTGTCATAGGGGTACCGCTCATATTTAATTTTTGCGAGACCGAGTTCTTTAGCTTCGTAAGTAGGCAAGCCTTGAGAATTGACAAAAACGCGTGTATGGAGGCCGGAACGCGACTCCGAGTACACAACCGCTCCTTCGCTTTTTTCAAATATGCCTTTTCCGAGGAATTCTTCAACTACCTCCCTGCCATATTTCCCCGTTTCAGATTCAAAGAAGTAATAATCAAAGGCTTTTCCATCTTTGGAATTATGTTGAGTGCCTAAGCGCTTATAAATTGTTTCAAAATATTCGAGGCTCCATTTTTTACCTAAATCATAAATCTTATTTATTTCTGGATCCGTGTGATCATAAATTTTTTTATTTATTATCTCAAATTCTTTATTCTCTCTACTTTGATTAATATCTTTAGATAATTCACGTGGACTTGGCATCTGCCCAATAATTTCCTCTAGCTTTCCAGCACCCATCGCATAACACTTGGCCAAAAATTTCATTCGCTTCGTCAATGATTCATTCTTTACGATTTCAAGTTCATCTTTCTCTCGTAAGATAGCCCATATCGCTTTCGCCACATGCATTCCCACATCCCCTTGATAGCAGGCTCTTTTCACTTCCGCGTCCTGAAACTCGACGATTCTTGAAAGTGACTCTCCGATCGCATTCGACATAAGGTGCCCAATATGAAACTCCTTAAAAGGATTGGGGTCCGTATATTCGACGAGTATCTTTTTTCCTTTGAGCGAATCATTTCTCCCAAAATTCTCCCCCGCTTCGACAATTTCAGAAATCGATTTTTCAAAATAATCATTCGATAAATAAAAATTCACGAATCCCGCTCCGGCAACTTCTATTCGCGCTATTTCGGGAATATTTTTTGCGCGGATCGCATCTGCTAGCTTCTCTCCAAACACGCGAGGATTCTCTCCATTTTTCTTGGCGGCAATGAGCGCTGCGTTCGTGGCATAATCACCGTTCGCGAGGTCGGAGGGATGCTCGAGATTATAGGAAATATCAACTGCGCCAATTTCGCGCAGCACATCTCCTATGATTGTATGAAGTTTCTTATGAATCATCGCTGTATTGTAGCGTTTTTTTGAAATTAAAAAAGCCGAAGTTTCTCTTCGGCCTAGAACTTTACTAGTTACGCAAATTCGGTTTTTGTCTCCGAAACGGCCCCTTTCCAAGGAACAATACACGGGTGTTGGAGAATATAACCATCCTTTTCAGTCTCGAATACCGTTACCGAAGCATTGGGACAGCTGTCATCATTTTTTCTCTCCGCTTCAAGCCAATCGAGTGAGTAACCATAGAGGAGCCGCTTGAAAATTAAAAACCATCTGCCGTGTCCCGTAAAAAGTACCGTATCTTCTTTGTGATGTTCATGACAGTCATGCATTAAACTGCGGACGCGCATTTCCACATCCGGACAGTTTTCGCCGCCCGGAGCGCGGTAATGATAATAACCGCCTCGCTCCCGAATTCTCAATTGTTCGGGATACCTCTCCTCAATTTCCCGACGAGACAATTCGTGGAAGATCCCATCCCATTTTTCATCGAGACGAGAGTCAGTAACTGCCGTATTTCGTGAAAGTCTTATTTCAAGCAGGATGTCAGACATGAGTTCCTGTGTCCTTAGAAATGTCGACTGATAAAAGGCAACAGGAGGAAGAAGTGTGGCATCATTTACCATGCGCCTGACATACGCTGCGGCCCATTTCGCCTGTGTCTTGCCTCTTAGAGTCACGTGGTATCGATGATTAGGCACTTGATGAGCAGCACGCTCATCTTCGGACATCGCGTTTCCAATTGATTCGGGATGACGGATAAAAATCAGAGTTTTTGGTATTTTTATTGGTGAGAACATTCTAAAAATGACTCTACACCAGGATATGTAAAAGTCAAAAAAAACGCCCGAAGGCGTTCTGCTAGTATCGTCCAATCCGGTCGAGAATTGGTCCGAGTTCCCGCACATCATTTAAGGTGTAATCAGGAATTTCTGCTTTTATACGCGGTTTCTGGGAACCATACTTACCGTACTTGAGCCGCACAGTATGAAAGCCCAGCATATTTCCATACCGGATCTCGGCGTCGATTCGATTCCCCACCACCACAATCGAACGATGATCACAGGGGGGAATACTCTTTTTAATCTCGGTAAACAATATCAACTTATCCGAAGCTTCGGGACAAACACGAATGGACTTGAAATAGAGAGCGATGCCAAGGACTGCGATTTTTTCTCTCTGCACGCTTTCAACCCCGGAAGTGACAAGATGTTTTTGACAATCAGCACGCCCGAGGACTGCAACAAGTCCCTCAAAGGGCCTCAGCTTTTGTACGTTTTCAAGAGAACCGCAGAGTATTCCCGTGGTATTCGTACAGGTATCATCAAGGTCGTAGAACACGCTCGTCATGGGACACACCCTTTCAAGATCCGAGCGAGTTCACGCGAGTTGTGACGAATAATACCTCCCGTCTCATCCGCAATTGGCGCCTTGATGATATTCCCTGCGTAATTGCGCAGAATCGCCTCGTCTATCGCCATCGGAAATGCTTTTTCCTCAGCGTACTTTTTTAGTAGTCCGGGATCAAGCGGTTTTGAGTTGCAAATAACCGCATCAAACTTCGGAATACCGAGGTACTTCGTAAGCACTCGCGCGCAATCTGCAACCGTATAGCCGTTAGTTTCTCCCCATTTCGTCATGAGATTCGCCACACAGACCTTCATTCCTTTGCACTCTTGAACTGCATCAGTATACCCATTGACGACAAAAATCGGCGATAGAGAGGAATAAAGATCTCCAGGCGAAACTACCAGTAAGTTTGCGTCTCGAGTAACCTCATAGGTTTCCCGGTAGATCAAAGCTTCCGGCTCCAAATAGACTGAAACAATGGGTATACTTCCGTCATGCTTCGGCTTATCTATATTCGATTCTCCCCGAATCACCGTGCCATCCTTCAATTCGACACAGACATGGGCATCGTCAGTTGAAACCGGAAGTACACGACCTCGAATTTGGAACAATTCCGAAATCGCTTTTATTCCAGCAACAGGGTCTCCTGTAATTTTTTCAGCGGCCATGAGCATGAGATTCCCCAGACTCTTTGAAAACTTAGCCTCTGGTTCCTCATAACGAAACATGAACAGGCCGCGCAAAATGGAAGAATGATCCTCCGGTGCAAGTGCGAGAATTTGCCTGCGCACATCTCCTGACGGAAGAGTGCCGAATCGATCCCGAATCTCCCCCGTATGCATGCCCGAATCAAATGTCGTCGCAACCGCAGTGATATCATAGGGATACCCTTTTAGTCCCTGAAGGACGGAGAATGAGCCGCTCCCGCCACCGACTACAACAATTTTTTTCATGGAGCTAAATCTTTCTTTCTGCAACCTATCAAATAACGCCTTTGCGCACAACAAAAAAACCACAAAAAAAACCACCGAAGGGGTGGTTTCAACTTTTTCAGGCGTCATGAGCGCATTTAATAGCGCGAACAAGTTGCGAGTTGTCTGGCGGCAAGTTTCCCATCAAATACAAAGGTCGAACCTTTGTGGGTTTTTTCGGCTTGAAATAAGCTTATTTACCGATACGTTATATACCTCGCCGTTTCTGCACTGTAAAAAGAACAGATTTTATTGCGTAAGCAAATGCAGAAAATTATTCGAGATTCTGATTGAGGTCAGGATAAACGCGAAATCTTTTTCCCTGATACCACGCTCCTCTCTTAACATCGTCCTGATCATGCAAATCAGTCACAAGACCCTTTTCAGTACAAATTTCCTGAAATGCAAGAGCGTCGTTCCAGTCATCAAATTCGATAAATCCCTTTCCGCCAGAAATCTGCAACCGAGCGTCGCCAGTTTCTTCAGCGATCGCCTTCAATCGCACTACAAGCTCCTCCTCTCTCTTTTCGCGTTTTAACGCTTCTTTACCCCAGTCTTCCATATAAATTATTTCTTTCTCAATATTTCATCGATTCTCTTTGCAATCTTGCGCATATCTTTTTCTTTTTTGCCGCGAGTCGTCTCCGCCGCAGTACCAAGACGAATTCCCGACGGATCAAATGGCTTTCTCATATCAAACGGAATGGTGTTTTTGTTTACAATGATCCCTTCTTTTTCGAGTCGAGAGCTTGCCTCCGCACCACTAATCCCTTTCCCATCCATCCAAGTATCAACGAGAATCAAATGACTATTTGTTCCGCCAGAGACAAGACGCCAGCCTCGTTTCTGAAGTTCTTCTGCGAGTACCGCCGCATTTCGTATTATTTGCTTTGCATATTTTTTAAACGCCGGACTCGCGGCCTCTTTAAGCGCGACCGCTACCGCCGCAATTTGATTTAAATGTGGCCCACCTTGAAGACCTGGGAATACAGCCTTGTCTATTTTTTTATCCAGCTCACGCTCATCTTTTCGCGAAAAAATAAGCGCGGCGCGGGGTCCTCGAAGCGTCTTGTGAACGGTCGTTGTAACGACGTCTGCATAGCGAAATGGAGAAGGATATTCACCTCCGGCGACCAACCCCGCAATATGCGACATATCCACCATAAGCAGCGCTCCGCATTTATCCGCGATATCTAGGAATTTCTGCCAATCAATGATCCGCGGATATGCGGTAAATCCGGCTACGATGAGTTTTGGCTGATGAAGGAGCGCTATTTTTTACAATTCATCAAAATCAAGCCGCTCGGTTTCTTTGCTTACCCCATAGGCAATCTGCACCCAGAACTTTCCCGAAGCCGAGACTTTGTGCCCGTGAGTAAGATGCCCTCCGTGATCAAGTGACATCCCCATTATTTTCTCTCCTAAGGGAATAAGCGCTGTGTAGACAGCCAAATTTGCCGGAGAACCTGATAACGCCTGCACATTGACCCCCCATTCAGAGGGATTAAGTCCAAAAAGAGAGAGTGCGCGCTCGCGCGCTGTCTCTTCAATAATGTCCATGATTTCATTCCCGCCGTAATAACGCGCCCCAGGATATCCTTCGGAATATTTATTGGTGAGTTCTGATCCAAGCGCCGCGAGGACATCGCTTGAAACATAATTTTCCGACGCGATTAGATTCACTACTTTTTTTTGGCGCTTTTGTTCAGATTTGATGAGTTTTTCAATTTGTTTGTCTTTCATAGGAAAAAATTAGTTGAAATAATAAAAATAGGAGATGTGGAATCCTCAGATCATAGTGGGGTGAATTGTAGCAAACAGGGTAAAAATAAAAAGTCCAAATTTTCCGCTATCTATAAAAAAGTCGGCTACACAGCCGACCGTAATTACTTCATATGCCGTCGAAGCAGAGACAGAGCCTCGGGTGTAATTGTTCGAATTATGTTTCGACGCATCTCACTCAACCATTCAATCTCCGCTTTTGCAGATTTCTCCGTATGCGCAAACTCGAACCCGCCGATTCGAATTCCCACAATTTCGGCATTTTTTCGTAGCAGCAGATCACATGGCTCGCCTTTTGGAAATCTCGGAAAATCACTTACTTTGATCGGCAAGCGAAAATGTCCGTGATCTGTGATGAGGTGGGTGCAGCCCTCCTGCTCCTTAATTTCCTGGAGCTGAGCTCTGCAGATTTCATCATAAATTTGCCCCCGCCGCCTCGATTTTCTAAATTGTCTTTTTACCGCGGTTATCCGCCTCGAACGTAGGACGCGAAATGTTTCTTTTTGCATATTATGAATCATCAGAAGAACGTTTGATTCTTTTTACCATATATATTTCTTTACGTCAATTAAAAGTTTCGGCGTCTTTCCGCGTTCGTTCCGCATACTGTCCGCATAGCATAAAAAGAAAGGCCGCCTTGCGAGCCTTTCGTGGAAACAGGCTGCAGGCGGCACTTTATTAGGTTTGGACTTGGTCGGCACTCCGGGTGCCAATGTCGTCCCGAGGCGTGGCATGCCTCAATTAGCTCTGAACCCAGCTCGTCATCAGTGGGTGTCTGGAGAAGATTCTATGCCTATCTAAGTGAAATGCAAATTGTTTTCCACAGCCCTCCGAATGAGTAAAACTTTCTAAAATTAAGCCTTTCGACTATTATTGATCCACCATGAAACCACTTTCCGAAAGAACTCCTGATTCACAATACA